>CP064996.1:600000-943189 GCA_016699995.1 bacterium | reverse complement strand
GGGCTAACAAAGAAAATTGTATAGTCGGAGTTAGTATTTTCCGCAAGACGGCTAGCAATTGCCTGCATACTTGTTAGAGACGCGGCCTGAGCCTTTCCTGGCATTACAGACTGCAAACAACAACTAATAAAGCCACCAAAATAATTTTGCAGCGGTTAGACTGGAGTATAACACCGTATTTGATTGGTTTTTGTTTCATGAATTTTGCTGGAATTTGCAAAACGAACTAAATTATTATAGCAGATATCGAATTTTGTAAGCAGATATTTCAGTAACGTTTGTAAACTTAGTAAAAAAGAAAAGAGTATTAATTTGCGAGACCATCAGTACTAGCCGCCAGCCCGAGGCTTCGGGCGTGGGCGGCGTAGTACTTTTCTGATCGAACTAATAATACTTCTTTTCTTTTATTTATTCAGATTACCTAATTATATAGGCAATTCTGCGGTTTTCTGATTTTCTTTGGCAATATCCGGGTTAAATCCGGTACCGGCTGGAATCAGTTTACCAATGATAACATTTTCCTTAAGACCCTTTAAGTAGTCAGTTTTACCTGTAACAGCGGCTTCGATAAGAACACGGGTTGTTTCTTGGAAAGAAGCGGCAGCTAAGAAGCTTTCTGTGGATAACGAAATCTTGGTAATACCCATCAACAACTGTTCAGCTTCTACTAAGGAACGGCCATCTTTTTCTAGCTGCTCATTAATTTCCTGCAAGCGGGATTTGTCGATTACATCCCCCATTACAAGATCGGTATCGCTGTTATTAGTCACCCGCATCTTACTGAACATCTGGCGAACAATTACTTCGATGTGCTTATCGTGAATTTGCTGACCCTGGGAGCCGTAAATATCCTGTACTTCCTTTACTATATATTTCTGAGCGGCTTCAGTGCCCTGAAGTTCCAAAATCTTGTTTGGACTCAAGTTACCTTCGGTCATAGGCTGGCCGGCATATACCAAATCTCCATCTTTAACAGTCAAAGTGAACCCGGAAGGGACAACATATTCGACTACATCATCACTTTCGTGAATCAATCGAATAGAGCCGTCGGAAATCTTGATCATGCCGTTAACAGGCGCTTTAGTAAGCTCGCCTTTATCGGTAGTAAACAAGCTGTCTCCAGCCGTCACGCTGCTGCCGTCTTTAATATGAACTTCTGCTCCGGCTGGAATGATAATAGTATCGCTCTGAGCGTCTTTGCCTTCTACACGGATAACATTTTCACGGCTGGAAGTTTGGGTAATAGAAACTTTGCCTGCAATTTCGGCAATAGTAGCCATACCTTTTGGTTCGCGAGCTTCGAATAATTCTTCTACACGAGGCAAACCTTGGGTAATATCGCTTACAGACGCGGATCCACCGGTGTGGAAGGTACGCATTGTCAGCTGTGTGCCTGGTTCGCCAATCGCCTGGGCAGCCACAATACCTGCAGCAGCACCCAATTCCACCATTCGGTTAAATCCGAGGTCGAAACCATAGCATTGTCGGCAAACGCCGCGAACCAGCTTACATTTTAATACACCGCGGCACTTTACTTCTTGGATATCGGTAGCGCCGATTGCAACCGCCTGCTGTTCGTCTACGCCCTGATTCTTCTTCACTATAACGTTACCTTCGGCATCCTTTACATCTTCTGCAACTACGCGCCCGAACAGACGCTTTTCCAAGCTTTGATTCATGGCTTCGCTTTCCGCGCGGGTAATAAGTTCGAAGTCCTTAGTACCGCAATCTTCGGCGTTAATAACAACATCCTGAGCCACGTCAACTAAACGGCGAGTCAAGTAACCAGCGTCCGCAGTACGTAGCGCGGTGTCACTCATACCCTTACGTGAACCGTGAGTAGAGATGAAGTATTCCAAAATGTCGATACCTTCTTTAAATGAACCGCGAATCGGAAGCTCGATAGTACGGCCGCCAGGGTTTACCACCAATCCCTTTAGACCGGACATCTGGGTAATCTGTGAGAACGAACCACGGGCACCGGAGGATACAAAGTAGTTCACGCTGGAATGAGGTTGTACCGTACCGACCACGTCTTTAGCAATCTTAGACGATGCATCGCCCCAAATTTCTACTACGCGGCCATAGCGTTCGTCTTCGGTTAACAAACCTTCTAAATACTGTTCCTGAGTAGACTGTACTTCTTTGTCTGCCAAAGCCAGCAAGTCGTACTTAGTACCAGGCACCGTAAGGTCATCCATGCCCCAAGAAATGCCGGACTGCTTCATGTAAGTAAAACCGGTACGCTTAATTTCGTCGATCAGTTCAGCTGTTTGATCCAAACCGAAAGCACGGTAGGATTCGCGGACCAAAGCCTGCAAACCCTTTTTGTCGAAGGCTTCATTTCGATAACCGAATTCTTTTGGCATGATCTTGTTAAAGATAATGCGGCCCACGCAAGTTTCTACAATTTCACCATCTTCCAAGCGAAGCTTGATCTTGGCCTGAATGTGAATATGCTTGTTGTTGTAAGCCATAATCGCTTCATCGCGGTTGGCAAACACTTTGCCCTCGCCTTTTAACCCTTCGCGGATAGTGGTGATATAGAAACAGCCTACTACTACGTCCTGTGCCGGAGTCATTACAGCATCTCCGGATGCAGGCTTAAGCAAGTTGTGACTGGATACCATGATTTCGCGGGCTTCCTGCTGGGCAGCTTCTGTTAACGGAACGTGAACAGCCATCTGGTCACCGTCGAAGTCGGCGTTAAACGCAGCACATACCATTGGGTGAAGCTGGATAGCCTTACCTTCGATAAGTACAGGCTGAAACGCCTGGAAACCAAGCCTGTGAAGGGTCGGAGCGCGGTTAAGCAAGACATAGTGATCCTTGCTCACCTCTTCGAGAATATCCCATACTTCGGTACGGCCTTGTTCGATTAAACGGTTAGCGCTACGAACGTTATGAGCATATTCGCGGGAAATCAATTTAGAAATAACGAATGGTTTAAATAGTTCCAAAGCCATAGCTTTTGGCAAACCACACTGATGCAGCTTAAGAGTTGGACCAACTACGATTACAGAACGACCAGAGTAGTCTACGCGCTTACCAAGCAAGTTCTGACGGAAACGTCCCTGCTTACCCTTAAGCATGTCTGCCAAAGAACGCAACTTGCGCTTTTGACCGGTAGAAGCAGTAACTTCTTTACCATGGCGGACAGAGTTGTCGATAAGAGCATCAACCGCTTCTTGCAACATGCGCTTTTCGTTACGGGTGATTACTTCCGGAGACTTGATTTCCAAAAGCTTCTTCAAACGGTTATTACGGTTGATTACGCGGCGATACAAATCGTTTAAATCGGAAGTCGCAAAACGGCCGCCATCCAACTGAACCATTGGGCGCAAATCTGGCGGAATAACTGGAAGATGCTGAATAAGCATCCACTCTGGGCGAACGCCGGAGCGAACTAAAGATTTAATCAGCTTTAAGCGGCGGGTCAGCTTCTTAGCGTTCTGCCCTTCGGCAGTCTTTAGTTGGCCTTCTAATTCGACAGACAATTCTTCTAGGTTAACTTCTTCCAATAAGCCCTGTAAAGCTTCGGCACCAATGCCGGCCGTAAATACCTGACCATACTTTAACGAAAGGTCGCGGTATGCAAGCTCAGAAATAATCTGCATCTTCTTAATGCCTTTAAGTTCGCTGCGAGCCTGATCGCGGATTGCTTCCAAGTTCTGGATTTCCTTTTCCCACATATCCTTAATGGCAGTAGTTTCGGCATCAATCTTTGCAGCCTTAACATCATCATCGCCTTTAATGTCTTTGCCTAATTCGGTCTTGGTTTTAGCGAGCAAAGTTTCGTAGCGGGTTTCAATTTCCTTCTTCTTGCCTTTAAATTCATTTTCAATCTGCTCTAAAGTAGCTGCGCGGGCTTCTTCGTCCACGCTGGTAATAATGTAAGCGGCAAAGTAAACCAGGCGCTCAAGTTCCTGAACACCTAAATCAAGCACCAACCCCAAGCGGGATGGCACGCTGCGCAAAAACCAGATATGAGCTACCGGTACTGCCAAAGAAATATGGCCCATGCGTTCGCGGCGAACGCTGGATTTGGTAACCTCCACGCCGCACTTGTCGCAAACAATATTTTTGTAGCGGATGCGCTTATACTTCCCACAATAACACTCCCAGTCGCGGATCGGTCCGAAGATTTTTTCGTCGAACAAACCTTCTTTTTCCGGACGCTGAGTGCGGTAGTTAATGGTTTCCGGCTTGGTTACTTCGCCGTGAGACCATTGCAAAATTGTCTCTGGACTGGCCAGTTTAATTTTGACGCCTTTAAATTCTTCTGTCTGTGTAAACATAGATTATTCCTTTTTCTTCTTCGACTTGGCAGGCTTCGCCGGCTCGTCAAATAATGAAGGACCGCTCTGTGCGACCGTCACAGGGGTTTCGCCATTGGCTTCTGCAGCTTCTCCGCCTTCTACATCCGGTTCGGCAGTAGCGCTCATCATGTCGCCGCTTTCGCCGAGAAGCTCTACGTCTAAGCCTAAGCTTTGTAATTCTTTAACTAATACGCGGAACGATTCCGGTACATTTGGCTTTTTAATCGGTTCACCTTTTACAATCGATTCGTAAGTCTTGCTGCGTCCGACAACGTCATCTGATTTGATGGTCAACATTTCCTGCAAGGTATGGGCAGCGCCGTAACCTTCGAGCGCCCACACTTCCATTTCACCGAAACGCTGTCCACCCATCTGAGCCTTACCACCAAGCGGCTGCTGGGTAATTAAGGAGTATGGTCCGGTAGAGCGCGCGTGCATCTTGTCGTCAACCAAGTGATGAAGCTTTAACATGTACTTCATACCAACGGTCACAGGCTCATCAAACTGATCACCGGTCTTACCGTCGAACAAAGTTACTTTACCGGTTCGAGACACGCCGGCTTTTTCTAATTCATCTTTAATCTGCTCTTCTGTTAAACCGTCCAATACTGGAGTAGCCACTTTATAACCGAGCTTGTGAGCTGCGAAACCTAAGTGAGTTTCGAGCACCTGACCCAGGTTCATACGGGATACAATACCAAGCGGATTCAAAATGATATCTACAGAAGTACCGTCTGCCATGTAAGGCATATCCTCTACCGGGATGATGCGGGAAATAACACCTTTGTTACCGTGACGTCCAGCCATCTTATCCCCTACCTGAATCTTGCGAAGCACTGCGATAGAAACTTGAATGGAGCGGATCACACCGCTTTGCAGTTTGTCGCCGTTATCGCGGGAGAATTCTCGAATGTTTACCACTTTACCGTATTCGCCATGAGGAAGGGTAAGAGAAGTATCTTTTACATCGCGGGACTTTTCACCGAAGATTACGCGTAGTAATTTTTCTTCAGCTGTTAAGTCTGTTTCGCCTTTTGGAGTGATCTTACCAACTAAGATATCGCCAGCTTTTACCTGAGCACCGACGCGAATAACGCCTTCGTCGTCTAAGTTCTTTAGCTTTTCATCTCCAACATTTGGAATGTCGCGGGTAACTAACTCCGGCCCCAGCTTGGTATCGCGTACATCGATCTTAAAGTCTTCGATGTGAACTGAGGTGTAGTAATCATCCTGAACTAATCGGCTGGACAATAGAATAGCGTCTTCATAGTTGCCGCCTTCCCAGGACATAAACGCAACCAGTACGTTTTGCCCAAGGGCCAATTCGCCGTGCTGAGTAGAAGTACCGTCTGCCAGTACATCGCCGGCTTTTACTTTTTGGCCTTTGTCTACACGCGCAATTTGGTTTAAGGAAGTACCGCTGTTAGTGCGAACGTATTTTAATAAAGTATATTCGTAGTTTTTGCCGGAATCGCCTTTCATGGCAATTTTCCCGCCGCCAACGCTAGTAACAGTTCCAGCTTCTTCGGCCAAAATTACCTGACCAGAATCGCGGGCTGCTTTTGCTTCCATACCAGTCCCCACAATCGGAGAACGAGGTACGATACAAGACACAGCCTGACGTTGCATGTTCGAACCCATAAGGGCACGGTTAGCATCGTCATGTTCCAAGAAAGGAATTAGAGAAGTAGTTACAGAAATAATTTGTTTTGGAGAAATATCAATACAGTCAACCTGTTCGACGTCAGCAATGGTCGGCACGCCGCGTACACGTACTGACGCGCGCTCTTCGGTAAAGAACCCTTCTTCGTCCGTAGCTAAGTTAGCCGTACCGATAGTAAGCTTCTCTTCTTCGTATGCATCCATAAAGGCGGTGTCTTTGGTAAGGCGGCTCTTCACCTGAACACGGTCCAAGTCTTCAATCTTTTGCAATTTCTTCGCGTCTGCGTCGGTCATCTTAGTGCCTGCGCTAACAACTACAGAGCCGCTTGCGTCTTTGACATCATAAAGAGCAATTTCGCCTACTGCGTCTTTGCCGTCATTCTTTGCAAAACGTTTGACCAATTGATAAGGGGTTTCTATAAACCCAAAATCATTAATGCGGGCGTAAGTTGCCAAGTGAGCTACCAAACCGATGTTTGGACCTTCGGGAGTTGTGATCGGACACAAACGACCATAGTGAGAACGGTGTACGTCGCGAACTTCGAAGCCTGCGCGTTCGCGTGATAGGCCACCAGGACCCATCGCAGACAAGCGGCGCTTGTGTTCGAGTTCTGCCAAAGGATTGGTCTGGTCCATAAACTGAGATAGCTGAGATGAAGAGAAAAACTCTTGAGTACTAGCCACAATAGGACGAACGTGAATTAATTGCGCAGGAGTAACTGTTTCCAAGTCAGCTAAAGACATACGGTCCTTGCTAATGCGGGCCATGCGCGCCAAGCCGACGCGATAGCGGGTCTGAATAAGCTCACCAACCGCGCGAATGCGGCGGTTTGCCAAGTGATCGATATCATCTGCAGGAGCACCTGTATTATTGAGTTTGATAATCTCTTTCACTACTGCAACCATATCTTCCAAATCCAAAATGCGGCCGTCATGATCTTCTGGGAATTCTAAACGCTGATTGAATTTATAACGACCGACTTCAGATAAGTCATATCGGTCAAAGTTAAAGAACATCGCGTCAATTAACGAACGCGCGTTATCTACGGTTGCCAGATCGCCCGGACGAATACGCTTGTACACTTCTTTATAACCTTCGTCGGCATTAGAAGAAGCGTCTTTATCCAAAGTGTTCTGAATATATTTAATTTCCGGATTGGTATCTACATCTTTAAAGGCTTCGATAATTTGTTCGTTAGTCTTCAGACCAAAAATACGAAGCAATGCAGTTACCGGAATGCGTCGCTTGCGATCGATCTTTACGCCGATCACTCCGGCAGCGTCGGTATCGAGCTCCAACCACGCGCCGCGGTTAGGGACGATCTTTGCGCCGTATAAATCTTTGCCTTTTAAGTATTCGGTTGTGAAGAATACGCCAGGAGATTTGATCAACTGAGAAACTACAACGCGTTCTACGCCATTGATAACTAAAGTTCCGCGAGGAGTCATCAATGGAAAATCACCAAAATAAACATCTTGGGTTTTGGTCTTGCCGGTAACCTTGTTAACCAGCTTAGCGCTTACATACAAAGGCGCTTCGTAAGTTGTATTTCTTTCACGTGCAGTGATTTCGTCGTACTTTGGCTTATCAAAGTAGTAATCGCCGAAGTACAATTCAAGATTCTTGCCGGTAAAATCGTGAATCGGGTTGATCTCCGCCAATAATTCTTTGAGGCCGTGTTCAAAGAACCATTTGTAGGAATTCAACTGAACCTCAATGAGGTTCGGCATTTTGACAGCGTCGTGGCGCTTGCTGAAGAACTTGCGAGGATTCGCAGTTTGACCAGGCACAACTACGCTACCAATAGGCTTTGGAGCTGTTTTTACAGCGCCTTTTGGCTTGCTTGCGGTAGGCATCTAGAGTGTGTCTTCCTTACCTGTCTCTATATAGTAAATATAGGAAGAAAACAGGCTATTTTAATAATGAGGTTTTAAAAAAGATCTTAGCCTATTTGGACTACAAATGCGCAGCCAACAAAAAAAGACTAAAATAAGCGGGTTTTTGTTTTAAAACGTGAAGATATATAAAAGAAACAGGTTCCGCCAATAGTCTTGAAAAAGGTAAAATATAGTTTTTGAGAAAAAAAAGACCCCCATTCTTGCCGAACGCAAAAAAGGGCTTTCAAATTTGCCTTAATTTCCTATGATTTTGTTCACATATTGATTATAACTGTCAAGAAAATCTTGTCAAGTTTTTTTAAGGTTTTTATAGAGATTTTCTCAAAATTATAGAATTTTCCGCCCGTGATATACTTTATATAGTATGATCGCCTACCTTTCTGGGAAAATCCTCCAAAAAACCACCCAATATATCATCCTCCAACTAGAGGGTGGTGTTGGGTATAAGCTATTTGTCACGCCTGAGGTTTTAGAACGACCCCTTGGGAGCCAAGTCGAGCTATACGTGCACCATAAAAGCAGTGATGATGGCCAAACTTTGTTTGGAATGCCCGATTTTGAGGGGTTACTGTTCTTTGAATTGCTTATCACTGTAACCGGCGTCGGTCCCAAAATGGCTTTGACTATTATTTCCAGTTCGAAAATAGATATTTTACAGCAGGCTATTATTAATGGAGATAGCGATATTTTTACGCGCATGTCCGGGGTAGGTAAAAAAACCGCCGAGAGAATTATTTTAGAGCTTAAGACTAAAATAACAGGCGGTATTTTGGAAAGTAGTTCCGGAGGCAGCAGCGACCTGTTCGACGCTTTAATTTCTTTAGGCTATAATCCGCGCGAAGTCCGAGAGGCAGTAACAAAGGTGGATAGCACTTTGGACACGGCAACTCAAATTAAGGAAGCTTTGAAATTAATCTCCAAAACGTAATCGTTACAAAACTGATGCGTTAGCGTTTAAATTAGTAAGTAGCTCATCTAAGTTCTATATATGAATGTAGTTCGATTGTCAGACCAAGAAAAACAAGCGTACGATCAATTTGTAGCCGTCTCCAGCGACGGTTCTTTTTTGCAGAGCTGGGACTGGGGCAACTTCCAAACTCTCTCTCAAAAAACTGCAGTGCGATACGCCGTGTATGAAAATAAAAAGATAATTGCAACAGCACAGTTACTAAAAAATAAAGTCCCTCACTTGCCCGGATACTATTTGTATTCGGCCTACGGTCCGGTTATCGCGGACGCAGAGGTAAAATACTCCGAAGAAATTATTGAACAGTTGATTAATCAAATTAAAATAGATTTTCCTGATTGCTGGTTCATAAGATTAGAGTCTAAGACAGATTTAAATTACGAAAAGCATGCTGCAAAAACTATTCGCATTCAGCCTGGCAAAACTTTAGTTACCGACTTAACACAGTCGCCAGACGATTTACAAGAAGGCATGCACAACAAGACTCGCTATAACATTAAAGTTGCGGCCAAACATAATATCCGAGTTGAACCGGAAGTGAGCGTTTCGCCTCAGCACGGCTTTCATATCGCAGAGTTCATAGAATTACTTACCAACACTAGCGGACGTCAAAAATTTAAAGGACATGAGGAAGAGTACTATAAAACCCTGATCGATTTCTTTGTGTTGCATTATAAAGGCCATGACAATAAATGGGGCTGCAAGGTATCTTTATACAAAGCCCTGTACGAAAAACGTTTAGTGGCAGCAGCGATTATGATCGACCACGGCAATACCCGCACTTATTTATTTGGTGGGAGCAGTGACTCCGACAAAAACCTAATGGCACCATATGCAATTCACTGGCAAGCTATGATGGATGCTAAAAACAATGGCTTAAAGCGGTATGACTGGTGGGGCATCGAAACATCCAGCGGCAAAACTCCTGGTTTCGTGAAGTTTAAATTACGATGGGGCGGATCCGAAGTCAGCTATCCCCCGGTTATAGATGTAGTGCTAAATAAAGCCTGGTACCTAGTATACAAGCTGCTTAGAAAAATAAATCGCTTATTCTAAAATTTCTATAAGCCGACAATAAAACAGCGCATAGTGCGCTGTTTTATTTTGATTGCAACTAATTAAAGCCTCCTGCTTGAATATTCCACAGTTTTTGGTACTTGCCCTGCTTAGCTTTAAGCAACTCCTCATGCTTGCCTTCTTCGCTGACCCTGCCTTTCTCTATTACAACTATTCTATCCATGGACATAATTGTAGAAAGCCTGTGAGCTATGACAATTGTAGTCTTGCCCTTCATCAACACTTTTAATGCATCTTGGATTAAGATTTCTGATTCGGAATCCAGCGAACTGGTGGCTTCATCCAAAACCAGGATAGGGGCATTTTTTAAAATTGCCCGAGCAATAGCGACGCGCTGGCGTTCTCCCCCGGACAGCTTGACCCCCCGTTCTCCGACTAAAGTCTCGTAGCCATCGGCCAGTTTTGATATGAATTCGTGGCAATGAGCCGCTTTAGCGGCTGCAATGACTTCCTTTTCTGTGGCACGGGAATTACCATAGCGGATATTTTCTAGTAAGGACCTGTGAAATAAAATTGGGTCTTGTGGCACCAATGATATTTGTTTTCGTAAAGATTCCTGGGTAACCAAAGCAGAATCTTGACCGTCAATCAGTATTTGACCCTTAGTTACATCATAAAAACGCATCAATAATTTTACTATAGTTGTTTTCCCTCCCCCAGATGGGCCCACCAGAGCCACCTTCTCTCCGGCCAGGATAGACAGTTCAAAATTGTTTAAGACTTTAACCCCTTCCTTGTATTCAAATCCGACGTTTTTGAATTGGATGGCTCCGGATTTTACCTTTAGTTTCTTGGCGTCAGAATTATCAATCACTTCATGTTCGGTGAGTAATACATCTGTCATCTCATTGGCATCTGCGGTTGATTCATACAGATTTCGAATGTTCCTGCCGATGCCCCACATGTGGTGGAAGATTGTTAACAGATAACCCTGAAGTAGGGCAAAATCGCCGATAGTTAACTGGCCTTGCTGCCAAAGCCTTAGAGCAATAAGCAAAATCACAAATTCCAAAATACTCATCAACAAACCCTGAGCGCCTTCTATCACATTGCTAATAATCCTCGGTTTAAGCCTGTCGTAATAAAGTTTTTTAGTGATCTCCGTGAATTTCCTGTATTCATAATTTTCCGCAGTGAACAGCTTCAAATTCATGTTGTTGGTAACGGTATCTGCGATGTGCGCCGTGGTGGCGCTTTCCTGCTTCGAAGCTTCTAAGTCGAACTTTACTTTATAACGACTGACTTTATACATAATTACAAGGTAAACCACGATCCAAATCGCCATGATAATAGAAGCCACAGGGATCTTATAAGCTAAGATTACCAGCGTTGCTATTAAAACCACGAAGGTTTTGCCTATGCCATAAACTATCTCGTCCACCATGCGGACATAAGCTCTTTCGAAACGGGTTATTTTGGAAACCAGAGACCCGACAAAGCTATTTGCAAAAAATGCTATCGAATGATTGGTGGTGTATTTATATGCGTGATTCAGCAAAACAATGCGAATCTCATCAAAATACACGTCAACTATTGTGGTAATTACCCGCCAAGCAATAAAAGTACCGAGCCCCAAACCGAAGATATAATAAACATACCTCGTAGCCTCTGATATCGGAGCATTAGAGTCAGCTAACGAGTTAAATAAGCCCCGGTAAGCCAAGGGCTGTAATAAATCTACAGCAATTGCAACAAGCAAAAACAATATCAAACCAACACCTGGCCAAAAATATGGCTTAGTGGCTTTCCAATATATTGATAGTGTTTGTTTCGTGAGCTGTTTCATCTCCTATAATTATAACGAAATTTTCAAAAAAATTCGCTTTTGTATTCTTGTTTTAAGCAAGTTATAATTAGGAAAGATATGCTAAAAAATGTTAAAAACTTTATTCGCCCGTTAATTCCCAAATCACTGTTTAAAGCCTTGCAGCCTGTATATCATGGTTTGGCAGCTACAACTGCAGGATGGTATTACGGCAACCCAAGTTCTGAACTAAAGGTGATCGGTGTTACTGGAACCGCAGGAAAGTCCACCACGGTCATGATGCTGGCTCATATCCTGAACAAGACAGGCCACAAGACCGGTTACATCACTACGGTCGGAAATTTTGACGGTTCGACACCTATAGTAAATAAGCAGGGACTATCTATGCCGGCCGGGTCTTTGATCCAGAAAAATTTGCGCGACTATTTAGACAAAGGCTGTAAGTTTGCAGTTATAGAAGCGACAAGCGAAGGACTGGCGCAAAATCGCCATCACGGCATAAACTTTACCGGAGCTTTGTTTACCAACCTGTCCCCTGCTCATATAGATAGCCATGGCAGCTTCGAAAAATACCGGGCGGCTAAAGGAAAATTATTTGCTTCTGTAAACAAAAGCGGAGTCATTGGCGCAAACACTGACGATCCTAACTATCAGTACTTCTTAAACTTTAGTAGCTCTAAGAAATTCGGCACTTCTACCCGCGAAGATAAAATTGCGCAAACATCTGTGCCTGTACTGCGAGCGGAAAATATCATAGTATCGGAGACAGGCTTAGGATTTGAAGTTGAGATGAATAAATTTCATTTAAACCTTAAAGGTTCTTTTAATATCTCTAATGCCTTGTTAGCTATTGGCATGGCGCAGTTCTTTGGCGTAAGCCTGGCAGAATCCAGCCGCGCATTAGAATCTTTTGGCACTGTCCCGGGCAGAATGGAGACCATCCCTAACAATAAACAGTTTACGGTCATAGTTGATTACGCGCCAGAACCAAAACCACTCGAAGAATCGTTGCGGGCAGCTCAATTAATAGAGCATAATAAGCTGATTCATGTATTTGGCGCGACTGGAGGGCATCGGGACGTAGATAAGCGTTTTGAGTTTGGCAAGATCAGCGCGCAATTTGCCGATACGATTATTATCACCAACGACGACGTGTACGACAGCGATCCGCATGAAATTGCCCAGAATATTCAAGAAGGTATAAAAGAAGCCGGCCCAAATAAAAAAGTGCAGAAAGTCATGGTTGAATTAGACAGAAAAGCAGCGATAGAAAAAGCGGTTGCGGTTGCTAAGCCAGGTGATCTTATTCTAATCACCGGCAAAGGCAGTGAGCAGTTCTTGGTCCTCCCTGGGGATAAAAGAATTAGCTGGGACGATCGGCAAATAGTAAAGGAGCTGTTAAATTAATGACACTATATATTAATACGAGTGATTTTGATTCTGTAGAATTTATACTAATCGGGAAACAAGTAAAGTCTTTTAAAAAAACTTTGGCTTTTAATGAAAACTTCCGAACTCTGGAATTATTGGAAAAGTTTTTAAAAAATCATAAAGTGGGTTTGAAAAAGATAGAAAAAATAATCGTGTGTTCCGGACCAGGATCGTTCACTGGGATTCGCGTGGGTGTGGCCATGGCCAAAGCCTTAAGTTTTGCTCTGCAGGTTCCCTTAACTGCCATTCCTAAGGATAAACTGCCTGAGGAAATGGAAAACTTGCCCAATGTAAAGTTGCCGAAAAAACTCATCATCAATTATGGTAGAAAGCCAAATATCACCAAACCTAAAAGCCAATAGACAACATAAAAACCTCGTTCGATAGAACGAGGTTTTACGTTAACTACTTTGCTTGCTTTTTACGGAAGCGAACTCACCCACCTATAGCGCCGATCTCACTATGCTTTTCGATAAGGGCATCCGACCCTTTATTGCACAAATCCCCAAAGGAAACTACAGCTTTAACGCCAGAATAAATCGCGCCGATTATAAAACCAAGTGCCATGCAATACCAATACACAGTCTCTACGTACCATGCCAACCCAACACAGCTGGGAATCATCATTAACCAGATAAGGGGGGTGGTGAAGAATTGCTTAAAATCTTCCGACAGTAATGCGCAAACCGATCTTTGAAGCGAATGCGCCATTAAAAGAGCTGCCACAAAACCCAAGAACATTTGAGAAAGCGCCGCAGGGATACGGCCAATAACTTCGCCAAGGCATATGAACAATAAGCTTATCCATGTCAAAGTAGTCATATTGATTCCTCCGTGTCTTATTTCAAAATTAAACTAAGAATACCACAAAAGCGGCAAATAGTCAATATTCATTAAGGCTTGATCTGTAATTACTCTTTTAAACGGAAAAACCAACCACACAAGACAACCATAACTACCAGCCAAATTATAAGAATAAGAGCATTATGACCCCAATCGCCCCATGTACCCGTGTTCAAGTATACGCTGCGAATTCCATCCGCTAAATATGTAGTCGGCAGCAACTTGGCAATCAGTTGAAAAACCCTCGGCAAGACCTCGATTGGATAAAAAATATTTCCCAAAAATAGTAATGGCATGCCGATAGCAGCAGTGACTGGTGCGGCGGCTTCGTAAGAATCTGCAAAAGTTGAAATCAGCAAACCGATTAGCAAAAAGATTGGTGCACCCAGCGCTGCGAAACCCAAAGCAAACCATAAGCTAGAACCGACTGTGGCGCCAAAAAATATCCAACCGATCACGCTTAAGAATAATACCTGAGCCATAGCCACCAAAACCCTACTCAATAGTACGCTAGCTATTAATTCAAAAGTTTTTAAAGGGGTAACCAAAAATCTTTTAATTACATTTCGCGATTTCAGATCGATCATCCAGTATGCCAAAGAGTAGATACCACCCTGCATAATAGTCATGGCAATAATTCCTGGAAGCACAAACTGCGAGTAACTCACGCGCGCACCGACTAAATCGCCAATCGGCAGAACCGACAGCGCTACATAAATAACGACCGGCATCACTAAAGTAAAAAATAAACCAGTCCAGTTGCGATAAAGCATCCTGGAGTTCATTAAAAATAATTGGTACAAAGATGAGTTAGTAATAGAATTGCTCATATTAGTCTTCAAAAACTTTACCTGTTAGATCCAAATACACATCTTCCAAACTAGCTGTGCGCAAGGTGAAACTGCTAAAAGCAATATTCTTCTGGCGCAGCAAGTTTACCACATCGCCCACCACATCCAAGCGCTTGATTTCTAAAACAACCTTCGGATAGTTACTGTAAACTTTTTCTATTTCCGGAATCTCCTTCCAGATAGATTCATTAATCTCGTCTTCGGTTAAAAATGAAATTTGAGTGGTGTGTGACAAGTCCTCGATGAGCTGCTTGGGATTATTAATAGCTAAGATTGTTCCGGAATCCATAATGGCCACACGGTCGCACAGATACTCAGCCTCTTCCATATAATGAGTGGTTAACACGATAGTTATGCCAGATTCGTTGATCTTTTTAACAAGATCCCATACGTCGCGGCGAGCGCGCGGATCCAAGCCAGTGGTAGGCTCATCTAAAAACAAAACCTTCGGATCATTAACCAAAGCGGAAGCTAAAGTAAAGCGCTGCTTTTGCCCTCCTGATAAATCTTTAACTAAAGAGTGCTTTTTTGACTCCAAATTTACAAAACCAAGCAATCTGTCTACATCGGCCGGCTTGCCGTATAAACCGGCAAATAAGGTCAAAAGTTCGGCTAATGTCATTTGGGCAATATATTCGCTAGATTGCAATTGCACGCCAATCTGCTTTTTTATAGCAGCATTGTCCTTAACATTATCCAAGCCCAACACTTTTACAGTGCCTGCAGTCTGTTCCTTTAATCCTTCAATGATTTCTAAAGTTGTAGTCTTGCCAGCTCCGTTAGGGCCAAGTATGCCAAAAATCTCACCTTCATGAACTTCGAAAGATGTTCCCTTTACTGCTTCAAAAATAGTCTCGCCGTTCTTGCGATCCTGCTTTGGGAGTGGGTAAGATTTCTTTAAATTTACGACCTCTATTACTTTAGACATGAGATAATTTTGCCATAAGTTCAAGCTATGGTCAAAACACTGCCTATGTCCAAAAATAAAAGACGAGAATTAATCTCGTCTATAAAGTATAACTTCTAATCCAATGATTCATGCGTAGATCACTCCAGCTTTTCCGGAAGACCTTTATCCTTCCAGATTCCCTGGTAAGCGATCTTGCTCATCGCGTTGTACTCGCTTGCAATGCGATTCCGCATTTGCCTTGCGCCGTCGGCTTCCATTGCCAGATTGTCGTACCTCTGACCGGATTTAACGCCTTTCGCTTCAAGCTCTTTAAGTTTGCCTTCCGCGGCTTCCTGCTGAGACTTGTACTGCTGATAAGCTTCGTACTTGCGGTGAAACTCTTCGTAGCTATAAACAATCTTGTCCTCATTGAAGACAGTCTTGTCTGCAACTTTCGAAGCAGTATCCACCCCTCGGCCGATTATGCCTAGCAGAAATAATGCAACAAATAACAACACCACGACAATAATTCCTACAATTACTTTTCCCATATTTCCTCCCTTAATATCTACCTCATTGCGTTCTTCATCTGCTCGAGCTTCTTCGTAAGCTGCTCCTTTTCTTCCGGAGTTGCTTCAACAGTCAGCTCGATCACATTTTTGCCTTTAAAATTAAGCGGGGTCTCACTATATATATAAGAAGCAAAACCACCAAACTCGATAAGGCTCCCCAAAGTTGTCATACCCACTTTTGCAGGATCACTGCTGCCATACACGCCCATCTCATCGGCAGCCGGACCCAGAGTATTATTAGACCCCATAATCCAGTATTCCTCCTCGGGCTTGGTCAGCCTTTTGCTTGTACTGGTGAGCTTCCCCAGAATTGTTATTTGCAGCCAAGTACCGTCTGCCAGCACCACATACAAATAACTCATCTTATTGGGACTGTTAAACCTGGTGATTCTTTCCGATAACAGATACCTGTCCATGGAATAGCCGATAACCGGCGTCTCCTGCTTTGACATCAAGCTTTGGGTGTTTTCCTTTTTTTTCTCGAACTGCTTCCTTTCCTCGGTATTTGGTCCATCACATTCAGAACCCATGCTAACAAAACAAACAACCAACAGAAGCAATGCTATTGTTACTCTTTTCATCTATACCTCCTAAGTGTATTCGATTCGTTCTAAAACACTTTCGTAGAACACCGAATAATACCAATTTAGAAGAGTTTTGTCAATGCTAGCCATTTAAGGTAAATTATATGTATGAAGTTCAAATTGGAAACAAAATACAAGCCTTCGGGAGACCAACCTCAAGCAATTGAGGGTTTAGTTTCTTCTTTAGAACGCGGTTTTAAACACCAGACATTGCTTGGAGTAACAGGTTCGGGTAAAACTTTTACGATGGCCAACATCGTCAATAAAATCCAAAGGCCAACGTTGGTAATTTGCCATAACAAAACTTTAGCAGCGCAATTAGCCAGCGAGTTTCAGGAATTTTTTCCAGACAATGCGGTACACTACTTTGTTTCTTACTACGACTACTACCAACCAGAAGCCTACATCCCCCGCTCTGACACATTCATCGAAAAAGAAACTCAGATCAACGAAGAGATCGACCGCCTGCGAAACGCCGCGACAACTTCTTTAATGTCTCGCAGCGATGTATTAATAGTGGCGTCAGTATCTTGTATCTATGGTTTAGGCAACCCAGCCGACTACTTAGACTTGTCATTAGAACTCAAGAAGGGGCAAAACTATAAACGCGATCGCCTGCTGGCGCGCTTAACAGACATGCAATACGGACGCAACGATTACGATCTTCGCCGAGGCACATATCGCGCGCAGGGTGATACTTTAGAAATAGTTTTAGCTTCAGAAGATACAGTGATTACTTTACGGTTCTTTGGGGACGAATTAGAGCAGATCGAACGCCGTCATATGATTAGTGGCGAAGTTTTAGAGGAATTGTCATACATAAAAGTGTTCCCAGCCAAGCACTTTGCCACTACTGACGAAAAAGTCCATACCGCTATGGATAAAATCCGCGTCGAACTGCGACAGCGCCTGGCAGAATTACGCAAAGAAGGAAAAATTTTAGAAGCTGCCCGCTTGGAACAACGTACTAATTTTGACCTGGAAATGCTTAGCAATACGGGATTCGTGGGCGGTATAGAAAACTACTCGCGCCATTTGGACGGGCGCGGGCCAGGAGACCCCCCTGCAACCTTGATCGATTACTTCCCGGATGACTTCCTACTATTTATAGATGAATCTCACCAGACTATTCCGCAAATCGGCGCCATGTACAACGGCGACCGCTCCCGCAAAACCACTTTAGTAGATTATGGCTTTCGCCTACCCAGCGCGATGGACAATCGTCCGTTAAAGTTTGAAGAGTTTGAAGGCAAAGTCCATCAGGCAGTCTATGTTTCTGCTACTCCGGGACCATATGAAATAAGAAAGAGCTTAGAAGAAAATGAATTTATCGGTTCTTCTAAAATAGCTAAATCCAAGGCTAAGCTGCCGCCCATAGAAGAATTGCAAAAAACCGTAATAGTAGAGCAGATTAACCGCCCCACCGGATTACTCGACCCAACTATAGAAATCCAGCCGATTAAAAATCAGGTAGACCACTTGCTGGAGCAAATCCGTCTGCGTGTTTCGCAAAACCAGCGCGTATTAGTAACTACTCTTTCCAAGCGCATGGCCGAAGAACTGGCTGCCTACATAGCAGAGGCCGGCATTAAGGCTCAATACCTGCATAGCGAAGTTGATACGTTTGACCGTTTAGAAATTTTACGCGATCTGCGGTTGGGAGTTTACGATGTCATTATAGGCATTAACCTGCTTCGCGAAGGATTAGACCTGCCGGAAGTTTCTTTGGTGGCAATCTTAGACGCAGACAAAGAGGGCTTCTTGCGCAGCGAAACTTCTTTTATGCAGATCATGGGACGTGCAGCCCGCCACTTAAATGGCCATGTCATCATGTATGCCGATCGAATAACCAAATCCATGAAAGCTGCTATCGACGAGACCACCCGACGTCGCAAAGTGCAGGAAGACTACAACGCAAAGCATGGAATTACTCCAGAAAGCATTCAAAAAGCCATTGCTGATTCTCGCTTAGCTGGCACCAAAGAGAGCTTGCCGGGCATTCAAGAAGGCCAAATCGACGCCAGTAAGCTTAGCGGCGATGAAGTGAAGTTATATATAGAGGAGCTTAACGACCAGATGGAACTGGCATCTCAAAACTTGGAATTCGAGTTAGCAGCGAAATTGCGCGATCAAATTGCCGAGCTTAAGCAACTCCACAAGCTAAAAAAGAAGCGTTAACAAGTAAATACAAGCCCGCTCTTGCCAAAAGTGCGGGTTTTCTATATAATAGTAAGGCTTAATTTATTCCCTATCTTCCGTGTCCACTTTAGGTAAGGGTTACAAAGCACACGCGCTACATGGATTATCTAAACATGGCGCACTATTAAATCTAAACATTTACAATGCCTAATACTAGTTCCGCGAAAAAGGCCATGCGCCAATCTCGCCGCCGCAACACTATTAATTTGCGAACTAAGAGCAAATTCAAAAGCGCTGTCAAAGCAACCAAGAGCTTAGTAGCTAGCGGCTCTGCCAAAGATGCAGCAGAAAGCTTGAAGAAAGCAATGTCTGCAATCGACAAGGCAGTAAAGAAGAATGTGCTTCACAAAAACACAGCTTCCCGCAAAAAGTCCCGTTTGGCTAAAGCCATCGCAAAACTTTCTAAGTAAATTAAAACCGCCATTCGGCGGTTTTTTTATTTCTTCTCCATCTCTCCCCAATTGTCGCCTACTTTGGCTTCTACTATAACAGGAACAGAAAGCTTAATGGCATTTTCCATGAGAGGTTTAATTTTTTCAATCCACGGCTCTACTTTATCTTCCGCTATTTCGAACACTAATTCGTCATGCACCTGCAATAGCATTCGAACTTCATCATCTTTACCTCTGAGTAACTTATCTATTTCTATCATCGCCACCTTGATAATGTCCGCGCTTAAGCTCTGAATCGGGAAATTAATCGCGGCCCGCTCGGCAGCCTGCCGAATAAAGTATTGAGGGGATTTAATCTCTGGGAACTTTCGTACGCGCCCAGTTTCGCTGCAGACCATTGCGTCTTCGCGCACCTGCATTTTGGTAGCTTCCATATAATCCTGAATCTTAGGAAAAGCTTTAAAATATTTATCAATAAAATCTTTCGCTTCCCCTACTGAGACGCCGCTAACACGGTCGGAAAAACCAAAGCTGGACAAACCGTACAGAATCCCAAAGTTAACAGTCTTTGCATAACGGCGCATATCCGGCACAACTTTGTCTTCCTTCACATCAAACAAGGCCATTGCCGTCTGAGTATGAATATCTTCGTTGTTGGCGAAAATCTTTTTCATATTCTTATCACCAGACAAATGCGCGGCAATGCGCAACTCAATTTGAGAGTAATCCAATGAAACTAGCTTATAACCCTTTTCAGCCACAAAAGCTTGGCGTACTTTCGAACCCATGCCATCGCCTTTGATAGGGATATTTTGCAAATTAGGGTCCGTGCTGGACAAACGGCCAGTGGCAGCAATAGTCTGGTTGTAATTAGTATGAATGCGGTCAGTCCGCGAATTAATCAATTCCGGTAGTGAGTCTAAATAAGTTGACTTCAATTTCGCCAATTCGCGATAATTTAGAATCTCATTTACAATTGGGTGTTCGTCGCGCATTTTATCTAATTGACCAGCTGCGGTAGACAACCCGGTTTTATTCTTCTTGCCGCTAGTTAAACCAAGCTTTTTATACAAAATTTCTTGCAGCTGCTTTGGAGAGTTAATGTTAAACTCTTCTCCTGCTTGTTTATAAATATTTTTTTCAAGTTTTGCCAGCTCTTTGCCTGCCTCTTCGGAAAGCTCCTTAAGAAACTCGGCATTAACTTTTATCCCCGCCCTCTCCATGCGAGCCAATACAGGAATCAGAGGCATTTCGATATCAAAAAATACTTTTTCTAGTTTTTCTTTCTTTAATTCTTTTTCAAGAATCTCCTTAATACGCAAAGTCATATCGGCGTCTTCGGCCGCATACCAGGAAACTTTTTCTACTGGCACATCCTTCATGGAAATCTGATTCTTGCCTTTGCCGATCAATTCGGTAATCGATTGCATCTGATAGCCAAGCAAGTTAAAAGCCATGGCATCTAATCCATACTGACGGGTACCGGAATTTATCAAATAAGCAGCAAGCATGGTATCAAAATGCAAAGGAGATAACTCCAATCCCAGGTTGCTAAAAGTGTGATAATCGTACTTAATATTCTGGCCGCTTTTTTTAAGTTTAGAGCTAGAAATTAAATCTCGCAGTTCTTTGCTTTGATTTAATACTTCCACTGTTATATAGTAAGCTTCCCCAGACTTAAAGCTTAAGGAGATGCCAATAATATTAGCCTCAATCTGATTTAACTGATCGGTTTCCGTATCAATAACTATTTCGGTTTGTTTATCGAGCTTCTTAAGAAGCGGTACTAATTTTGATGTGTCGTCTATTAATTGATAATCCTGCTTGCCGATATCGACGTTTACCGGCTCAGTCCCTTCTTCTACGACAGCAGCGTCGTCACTTTTAGCCGCTGCATAATTTTTGGGCAGCTTGTCCAACAAGCTGCGGAATTCTAGTTCGCTAAAAATTTTGGTCGTAGCAGCCAAATCCTTAGAACCAAATTGATACGGATCGATCTGAATTTTAAGCGGCACGTCTAGAATGATAGTTGATAAATAAAAACTGTCCCGCGCATCTTTCTCTCCATCAACTAACAATTTAAGTACGCGAGGTTTTATATTCTCGATTCCCTTGCCGCTTTTAATTGCATTGTACAGACCATCGATGTCGCCAAATTCCTTGATTAAGTCGCCTGCACTCTTTTCGCCAATGCCTTTAACGCCTTTAATATTATCCGAAGGATCGCCGCGCAGCGCCTTGTAACTGATCATCTGTTTTGGCGTTAAACCATAGCGATCAAAGATTGCCTGTTCATCATAGATTGCAGTATCGGTTAGGCCCTTGCGCAGCGTATAAACTTTTACGCAATTGTTAACCAATTGCAAAGTATCTAAATCGCCGGTCGCTATCATCACATCGCAATCGCCGTTAGGATGCTGTTCGCAAATATTGACCGCTAAAGTTCCAAGAACATCGTCCGCTTCGAACCCTTCGATTTCAAAAATGGGAATATTTAAGGCGCGCACAACTTCTTTAACACGAGGAAATTGGTCATACAAATCCTGTGACTGCTTAACGCGGGTGGCTTTATAATGTTCGTGTTCTATGTGTCTAAATGTCGGTCCAGACAAATCAAAACTACAGGCAATATGGGTTGGTTTTAAGTCTTTAATAGCCCGCAGTAAAATCATAGTGAAACCGTATACTGCGTTAGTGGGTTCACCGTCCTTAGTAGAAAGTGCCGGGATAGCGTGGTACCCCCGATGGATCAAGGCGTTGCCATCTATTAATAAGTATCGATTTTTATTAGAAGTTTTAGGCATAATTACTATAATTTTAGCCTGTTTTGGGATATAAAAAAAGCCGCGACAGTAGCAATGTCGCGGCCCCGTAAAACTCTTAATTTCTACTGCATTGTGACAGTTTGCTGACCCGTCCTACCATCCCCGGCAGCGAGGACCAAGACTTCGGTATTAACACCGAAACTATAAGGCAACATGGATAGATTCACAACCCATTTCCCAGCCAGCCTCTTTATGGCACTAGCTGGTACCAATCTCGGATAGAAGTCGGTCTCTGCATCCCTAAGCATTACCGAGATCGATTGAGAATCGTTTATCGGACCATGTAGCTGAATATACGAGAGAGGGCCTGCACGTTCGAAGGTTGTCCTGCTTAGGATCTTTGTTGCCGCAGGTAACTCAGAAGTAAACCGATTAATGTCTTTAACCGATTGGGTCATATCTAGGAGTTCGGTCGAAGAGGCGTCAATTGTGTATATCTGATAAGTAACCAACTGATCACCTTCTTCTGTCCAGACGAATGTCCGACCGCGGTCCAGAGGGTAGCAAAGCCAGCCAGCCAAAATTGGCTCAACGGCATACAGCACGTTCTTAAATTGTGCAGGACCGCCGCGTAAAAAACTTACCCCCATCACCAAAGAATTTGCTGGTATGTCTCGACTGTTACAGGCATAGGCTGTGATCCCCGAAAAGCTATTGCCTTCGGTAAACACAGCAAACATCGGCGCTTGGGCAGATGATACCCGCTTTTCGATCTCTGTCCGATTATACTGTTCGATGACACGCACAGCCGCAGCCTGAGCCAACTGAACCTGATCAGCGTTCGGTGCACGCAACTTGCTCGCAACCTCAGGAGCCATCTCCGCGTTCATCCGAAAACTCCTCGAAGCCGACGGCGCAGACGAAATATTCGATTGAGCGAATGCAGCCTGCGAAGCACCTAAGAACAAAGCGGCACCGACAAAAATCAATCTCAACAATCCGAAATTAAAAGTTTTCATTTTTTCTCTCCTATGTTTTGTCCACTAACATACTTGCCTATTTTACAAGCAAGGCTCTGGAAGCAGGACTTCCAACACCTCACTTGCAAAACGATATTCTACCATATTCTACTAAATATGTCAATACCAAAATTCCTATTATTGTTGAATATATGGGTGTTTTTGGTTATTTCAAGTATAATTAGGATGAAATGAAAAAGTCGAAATTTTTCAATTTACTACTACTTATACTGCTTGGCGGGTTTATAGTAACAATCCACCTAATCTCCCACCCATTGGGTTTCAATAACTATGGGTACGATTATGGGTTTTACTCTTACGCCGTTCAACATACCCCGCTTAACTCTCTCCATTACATGGCCGGGCAAGTTAATGATTATGGAAACCATCTGTTTGTGTTCCTTAATTGGCTGCGCCTGCCTCAGCTTCCGGCATTGCATGTTTTATTTGTTGCCTTCTACGCGTTTAGCGGAATGGTCTTGTATGCAATCTTAAAAAAATATGGCCGGGTTGCGGCAATAACCGGGATTATACTTTTTGCATTCTCTATCGCCCAAACGCAAAGCTACACGATGTTCCTCTGGAAAGCCGCTTATGGACAATTGTTGCTGCTAATCATTTTTTTCTTAATTCAGCAAAAAAAATATTTTTGGGAACTTATTCCCTTGTTGTTGATTATCATAACTCATAAAACCACAGCCATTATGGCAGCTGCATCACTGTTACCGTATTATGTTTTTGCGCCAGTCAAAAACAAAAATATATTCGTAGCATCTCTGGTTGCTGTCATTTTAATATTTCTATTCGGGTTGAACGGCTATAATTACTTTTTACGATTACTGGACTCGCATGTACAAGACGGGCAGTTTTTAACAGTGATTGATTACCTGAGATACAGCTGGTACTTAATACCTCTAGCCGCAGTTTCTGTTTACCAAAGCATAAAGAACAGGTCACATATACCGTGGCTAGGAATGCTTATTGTTTCTGTAGGATTCATGATATTTAAAATTACTTTTTATCAAAGGGTTATTTTATATGCAGATTTAGGGCTGATATTTTTTACATCCCTCACCATCGCCTCCTTGAAGATCGAATCGAAATATAAGATAATTATCGCTATCCTAACGATCGCATTAGCTTTAGGAAACTTCCTAGTATTCTCAAACAACAACGTAGAACCCCTGATTACCGAGCCAGAAATTTTAGAAATAAAGGAATTCACCGCTAAAAACCAAGGCGCTTTTGTGTTATCGTTAAGCGCCCAGGACGCGCCATGGCTGCTGGCAAACCTTGGCGGCAAACATCCGACTGGCCGCTCCAGGGCTGTACGAAGACAAGAACACCCGAGAACAATGGGAAAATTTTTGGGTCTCTCCCAAAAATAAATCTTTTCTTAATCAGTACCCACAACCTTTATATTTGTATCAAAGATCAACCGTCTTTTACCCAACCAGCTGGGAGTGCTTGCAAAAAACATCGGATCACTTTTATAAATATGTCTGCCAAAATTAAAAACCCCTTCCGGGGTTTTTATGATTATCTCAATGAACTAGTACCAGCCGCAGGAGATGGATCAACATCTGTAGGTGACCCCCTGCCCACCTGAACAACTAAGTTACTAGTAACTTTATTGCGCCCATTGCTGCAAGTTACTGAAAAATTCTGCTGGGTAGTAATTCTTGCCTCATATACTGTTGGCGGATAATAGGTTCCTTCGAAACCTGTCCACTTGGCAGAACAACGATCTACGTTTGTCCCATACCAGGTGAGTTCTATAGGTTGACCACGGTAAACGGTCAAAGTCCCATAAGAGAACGGGTTGCTATTATAATTTCCCGTATAACCACGGCCGCCGATTATAACCGAAGGCTGACAGTTGTATCCATAGCATGATGCATCTGCGCCGGTACCCTGCAATCGTCCGTCGAGGTAGTTGTTGCGCAACGCGATGGCGGCGAGCAAGAACACAGCTATTCCGGCTACTCCGGCCAAAGTCTTGAGTCCGGAGTGGTTTTGAAATACGCCATTACCCTGCTCCTCAGACGGCTGGCCGGAGTTATTTTGGTTTTCTTCGTTGTCCATATTTTTCCTTACCCTCCTAAAACACGTTAATTGTTATTTTTATATTATCAAAATTTGACTAAAAAGACTATTACCCCGCAACGCGGAAAACCTCTTCAACATCAGTGATTTTGTCTAAAGCTTTTACTAGTCCATCCTGAACCATAGTCATGCTTCCCTGTTCGTGGGCAGCAGCTTTAATAGCCAAACCGGACGGTTCTGTTAAAATCAATTCACGCATTTTATCGTCGATTTCGATGACTTCATAGATTCCGATTCTGCCCTTATAGCCAATCCCGCCGCATTTATCGCAGCCGCTGGCAGTATAAAAGTCTCTTTTAACTGGCACTTGGTAACCGCTGGCAGAAGAAATATCGCCTAAGATCTTATCTACTTTTTCTTTTAACACAGAATCCAATTCTGTTTTCTTGGCGCAAAACTCACACAATCTTCTTACTAAGCGCTGAGCAATGATTGCATTGACGGCTGGAGCGATAATAAACGGCTTGACCCCCATGGTAAGTAATCGCGGTACAGCACCAGTAGCATCATTAGTGTGTAAAGTAGAAAGTACAATATGCCCGGTCAGCGCAGCCTGCAAAGCGGTTTCCGCAGTTTCCGGATCGCGGATTTCTCCAACCATTACTACATCGGGGTCCTGGCGCAATACAGCTCGCAATGCTTTAGGAAAACTGAAATCAACACGGTGGTCAATCGGAGTCTGCTGTACCCCTGGACTTTGTACTCAACCGGGTCTTCTAAGGTAATAATTTTTACGCCTGGCTCATTAAGTTCCTTTAAGAACGAATATAGAGTCGTAGTTTTCCCGCTGCCAGTTGGGCCAGTGGTAATGATCATACCATTAGGCTTGTTAAGCTGAGTTTCTATAACCTCAAGAGACTTGCCCCGCAAACCCAGCTGTTCGATTTCCAAATCAACAGCACCAACACCCAATAAGCGCATCACCAAAGCTTCACCAAAAGTGGACGGCAAGGAAGATACGCGCACATCCATCTCCTCTTTCCCATTCATAATTGTAATGCGTCCGTCTTGAGCCTCATTTTCTACGTTCAGCTTCAGCTTCGCCATGAGCTTAATTCTAGATATGATTGGCTTTTGAAATACTTTAGGGAGGAGGACAGCATCATGTAACACTCCATCTACTCGGTAGCGCACTTTTAGCAAATGGTCTTCGGGTTCAATATGGATATCAGAAGAGCCCTGCTGTACTGCTCCGCCGAAAATAACTTCTAGGGTTTTGGAAGTATTGGAAACTTCTTTTTCTATTTCCAGCAGTTGTTTTAAGTAGTCCGCCCCGGTCTGAACATGTATAACCTCTTGGAACTTAGAAGTCGGAGTAACCACTTTTTCATAAAACTGAAGAGTGTCCTTAAAACTGGTTTTCGAAACAAAGAATACGGTGATCTTATATTTTTCGGAAAGCTGTTTTTTTATCTCCCCGAATAATTGATTATCGGGATTAGTCGTGGCTATTTTTAAATCTTTACCTTCTTTATAGAACGGCAGACATTCTGCTGCTACAGCCTGCTCCTTGGTGATTAGAGCTAAAGAGTTAAGATCCAAAGGAAAACTTTGCATGTTTAAATATTGCAAATGGTGAGTAGCTGCCACTCGCTGAGTTTGCGCTTCTTCAATTTTCCGCTTCTGATCGGTTAAGGACCGGTTCAATTCGGCGGGGGTATTAGATAAAAAACTGCCCATGTTTTATTTTGCTTTTTTGTTTCGATGCAACAATTACTGGCTAAATAACTATAGTTATTATATACCAGTTGAGCCCAGAGTAGAAACCACAGCTTCCAAATCCTCTAGCTTAAAGTTAGGCAAATCTAAAGCTAAATACTGATAGTTGCCCAGTAACAACTGGGTAGCACCGCTAAAAGTCGGGTCAATACTTCTGGCAATTTGCTTAATTTTAACATGTGGAGGCCCGGCAAACAGCAATTCCACCCCTGCGGCTGTCTCTGCGGCCACAATAATGAGCTTATAGTTATTAGCCATGCTAATAATTTCCGTAAGCACTTGTGGTAAATAGCTTAAGTCAGTTTGAGTCTTAGAAAAATCCTGCGCCGTGAGCACTGTATACAAGATGGTGTTTTCCTGAAAAGTCTTAATCCGCGCCAAAGCCCGGCCCCAAAGCTGCAGCAAATTGAACGGCTTGGTTTTAAACAAATGTTTGATAATATCCTGGCGACGCGCTCCGTTACTAACCAGCTTTGCAGCAACAGACAGAGTGTCAGGCGTAGTACGAGGATCACTGAAGCTTTGTGTAGCGCTAATTATGCCAGCCAACAAAGCAGTGGACACAAAGTCATCCTTTAATATTCCCGGATTCTCTGCTCCAAGCCAGTCTGCAACCTGCTCGGACAAACTCGGCACATTGCTTTCCACCCAAGTTACAGTCGCAAAGTACTCCTGATCAATTTTGTTACTAATCGCAATCTTAGGCGTATGGAAAAATAGTTCGGTGTTGGTTTCATACAGCTTGCCAATTGATTCTAAATTATCTACCCCGACAAGCAGCAACAGATCAAAAGACGACACCGCAGGAATAATCTCCACATCGGAGGCAGTGAACTGCTTGCTTTCATTATTATCAGAAGAACTCTCTATTCCTTCGGGAGTTATATAGATAACCAGGTCATCTTGCTGCTTCTCGTAGCGAAGCTGCTTCGGTTTTACATTATGACTATTAACCTTAATAGTAAGCTCATTGCGAGCTCCCAGGTTTGAGTAAATTACAGGATGGTTTGGTATGAACTCCAGTCCGGGGATATTGATTCCAGATGAAAAAACAGCAGCCTGTTTTCCAATAGCTGTTAAGTACTTATGAATAGCCATGGCCGCTGTGGTACTATCCACATTTAGCTGTTCCGGTAAAATGACCGCTATTTGATTAGCGGCGGTTATCAGTTTATTTACTTTTGCTTGAATATCAGAAACCATAGTTAATTACTATACTAAAAGTTTACTAATTCGGTCAATCCCGCTAAAATATAGCTATATTATGACACGAATTAAGCTCTCTCAAGCAGTAAAAAAGGCTGATATTCTTGCCAAAAAATTACGCGGCGGAGAGGTCTTAGCTCTTTCCGGGAACCTAGGCAGCGGCAAAACCACCTTCACCAAAGCTTTAGCGAAAGGCCTGGGGGTAGCTAAAACCGTTACCAGCCCGACGTTCGTGATCATGCAGCAATATAAAACCAAGCTCAAGACTGCCAGCAAACAGCCTGTTTGGCTTTACCACTTGGATCTATATAGAGCCAATAGTTTTGCGGAGGTTGAAGACTTGGGATTAAAGGAATTGTGGGGGCGGCCAGAAGTTATAACAGTCATTGAATGGTCAGAGAAAATTGAAAAATACCTGCCGAAGCAGGCCATAAGACTAAATTTTACACGTGATATTAAACAAGCTTAATCAATTGCATAACAAACAATACCTGGGAATAATAGTTATTGCCGGGGTAATTTTGTTTTTTCCGGAAACTGCCCAGGGCTCCCCTTTCACCCAAGCTCCGGTGCCAACTTATGAAAGCGTAACTACTTTTGATGCGACCACTCAGGCGACAATTTCCGAAAGCCTAAAGTCGGAATGGAAAGGAACTTTTACCCTACCTGTTGGCTCTATGATTAAATACCAAAGCTGGCCTATCGAGGAACTAATCCAAAATGTCTACTTAAAGCCGGGCAAAGTTAAGCCGGAAACCAGAACTTACAAGTACGACCCAGGCAAAGTTTACTCCTGGACTAAAACTATTGCCGTTACGGTAAACTCCGAAACTAAAGATCCAGAGCTAGTTATTAAAAACGGCCGGGCCACCAAATTCACCCCTCCAGCAATCGGCAAGCAATTAGACCGTTATCAATCTACATTACAGATTCTTTCTAATTTGGAATTAGGAAATAATAAAATTGACCTTACAACCAAAACCACCCAGCCGAATAAATCTCTGTCCGACACAAATGATTTAGGAATCAAAGAACTTATCGGCCGCGGCGAATCTAAGTTTAACGGCAGCCCAGCCAACCGCAGGCATAACATTAAAGTTGGGGTCTCTAAAATGCAGGGGGTAATCATCAAGCCTGGAGAGGAATTTAGTTTTAATAAATATTTAGGACCTGTGGAAGCCGATCAAGGATTTTTACCGGAATTAGTAATTCGCGCCGACAAAGGAACAGTGCCAGAATTAGGTGGCGGCTTATGCCAAGTATCTTCTACAACCTTTCGCGCAGCTATGCATGCCGGACTCCCTATTACCCAGCGCCGGAATCACTCTTATGCAGTTCAGTACTATGCACCTCAGGGCACAGACGCAACTATTTATCCCGGGGTGGTCGACTTAAAATTTACCAACGACACCGGACACAGCATCTTGGTCTGGCCTTACTTTAAGAACAGTGATTATTTAGTATTCGATTTTTACGGTACATACGATGGCCGCGAAGTTAAATTAGGAACACCTACTACCTACGACCGTAAGAGTGACGGCTCTATGAAGGCCACATGGACGCGATCTGTAACCAAGAATGGCGAGACTAAAACTGATAAGTTTGCCTCTACCTATCAGCCGCCTGCATTATTTCACAAAAAAGAGGAGTTTGTAGCGAACCCGAATTCGAACATAACTCCGGCTACCACTACTGTTCCAGCAACCACAACAGGACCAGCAACCGGTACGCCTCCGACAACAAACACTCAGTAAAAATTTCCAACCCCATGATCAACACTAGCGACACCGAAACAACACCAGAAAACCTATTCAACAATTCCGCAAATAGTGATGATGGTTATTTCGAATTGTCGCTTCGACCGCAAAGCTTATCGCAATTTATCGGCCAGCAGCAGCTTAAAGATAATTTAAATATTGTAATAGGAGCGGCCAAACTGCGAAACGAACCATTGGATCATTTGCTTCTGTACGGGCCGCCCGGATTAGGAAAGACGACACTGGCTCATATTATCTCTAAGGAATTAGGAAGTAATATCAAAACCACTTCTGGTCCAGCCATTGAGCGAGCTGGCGACTTGGCTTCCCTTCTAACCAATCTCAATGAGGGCGATGTTTTATTCATCGACGAAATCCATCGCCTCAATAAAGTTATCGAAGAAATTCTTTACCCAGCCATGGAAGATCGCGTGCTCGATATCATGATTGGTAAAGGACCTGGAGCACGGAGCGTAAGAATGGAACTGCCACGGTTTACATTAATCGGGGCTACCACCCGGGTGGGTTTAATCTCTGCACCAATGCGTGACCGATTTGGCATCGTTTACCACTTGGATTATTATTCGCCGGAGGATTTATCCCAAATCGTGTCCCGTTCGGCTGATATCTTAAAAACTCCTATCGATAGCGCCGCCGTGGATCTTATCTCCCAGCGCAGCCGCTACACTCCCCGTATTGCCAACCGCTTATTAAAGAGGGTTAGGGATTTTTCACAAGTTTCCGGCCATGATAAAATAAACCCAGAACATGCGGAGAATAGCTTAAAAATGCTCGACATTGATGAATATGGACTGGACAAGCATGACCGGCGAATCCTTGAGATTATTATCAAGCAATTTAACGGCGGCCCGGTAGGCGTAAATTCTATTGCAGCAGCAACTGGTGAAGAATCAGATACTATCTCCGACATGCACGAACCATTCCTGATCCGTTCCGGGTTTTTAATTCGAACCCCAAAGGGAAGACAGGCTACCAAGCAGGCATATGATTTATTCGACCTGGAGATGCCTTCAGAAAAAAACACTCCTGCAAATCAATCTTCAATCTTCTAAATTATGGACTTTACCGGAGCACAAAGCATTGCAAATATAGTTTTCTTAATCATAGTTGCTATTATGACCTTAGCTGCTTTATTAAGTGTTTACGTAATTATCAAATACGGCAGAACATATTCGATCTCCGTTTTCAGCAGCATGGTATTCGGAGCTATTTTTATTCTTCAGGTAATAGCAGCATTCACTACTCTTCAGTTTGCTTTTTAATATGTCACATAAAATTTTTCCAAGTCAGCAGCCAAATGAAAAAATCATGCTTGTCGTACGAGAGCACTGGTTTTTATTCGGTTTAAAAATCTTAGCGATAGCTCTATTAATGTCGTTACCGGTGGTAATCCGAATACTAATGGCTATACTAGGGTTTGAACTAGCTTCAGACACAATCAATTCGTTATTATCAGTAGGTGTGCAATTATATTATCTCGGTCTATTAGTTGCTTTATTCATCATTTGGGTTCTTTACTATCTCAATGTTCATGTAGTAACCGATCAGCGAATCGTAGACATCGACCAGGTTGGATTATTATTCCGAGAAGTATCAGAATTAAATATTGAAACCATCGAAGATGTAACTAGCCAGAACATTGGCATCTTTGGAAACTTCCTCAATTACGGCACGGTGTTCATCCAAACCGCAGGGGCAGCCCAAAGGTTTGAGTTTAATAATGTTCCCAACCCAGGGGAGATTGCCAGCTTGATTTTAAAGTTATACGAAGAACACAGCAACAGTAAAGGCAAAGAAAACCCAAAACCTTAATCTTATGAATATTTTAATCTTTGCCGGCGGCAGCGGTACTCGTCTGTGGCCGGTTAGCCGTAAATCCACCCCTAAGCAACTGTTAAAGCTTATCGGCGACAAAACCCTTCTTCAAAACACTTATGACCGCTGCCGGCAATGGACCAAACCGAGCCAGATTTACATTGCGACTCTAAAAGAGTATAAATCCTCTATTCAAAAGCAGCTTCCTAAAATCCCAACTAGACATTACTCTTTAGAACCAGCCTTACGGGACCGGGGTCCTGCAATTGCCTTGGCCGCTTTAATTATGCACCATAACAAGCCTAAACTCCTGCTTTATGACCATGTGGAGCGACCATAATATAGAAGAAGAGCCTGGATACTTTAAGGCACTATTGTCAAAAGCCGAGAAAAGTCTGACAAGAGAATCCTGAAGCATATTTGAACTATTGGCGTTAAACCTACGTTCCCCACACAGGTTTTGGGTTATATAGAAAAAGGTAACTAAAGTAATAATAGATTCAAAGCTCCCTTGTTAAAGCTGGTTAATTCTTTTAAAGAAAAACCAAATTTCAAGCAAAGGCTGAAAAGTTTATAAAAACTAAAGATTACCTATGGAATAGCGGATACTTTATTTGGAAGACGGAAACAATTCTAGAACTTTATAAGCAGCATCTGCCGGGAGTATATAAAATCCTAGAGAAGATTAAACCATATTTAGGAACCGGCAAACAGCAAACTGCCATCGACAAATGGTATCCAAAAATGCCGAAGGTGGAAGTAGAAAACGGTATCTTAGAAAAAATCAAAAAAGATATTTATACCATCGAGGCAGATTTTGATTGGATTGACGTTGGAAGCTGGAAAGTTATTAAAGATGTCCAAGCTAAAGCATGGAGAGAATTTTGTTAAAGGATTACATGTAGAGCATGGTACAACCAATTCGTTAATTTATAATTATAATCCAAAACAATTAGTAACCACCTTTCATACAAATAACTTAGTTGTAATAGTCACTCCAGATGCTATCCTCATTGCTGACAAAGATAACAGTACGGAGCTTAAACAGCTGATATGGAAAAGTTAAAATCTAATTCAAAATACAAAAAGTATTTGTAATATAGTTTATATAAAATAAAAAAGGTATTAATTAGAGAGATCCTCACTACACAGTCGGCAGCCACAGACTTGTGGCGTTGCCGGCGTAGTAGTTCTGGATCGAACTAATAATGCCTTTTTTATTTATTTAAACTTGTTCAGTACCTTGTTCTTCCACAACTGCCGGGCTTAGGGTTACGTGCTGACCAACCATTTCTAATGGATGTGTAGTGGTAATAAATGTCTGAAATTTACCTTGTAAGTATTTAAGCAAGAAGGTGCGGCGGGTATCATCCAACTCGCTAAGGACGTCGTCCAGCAGCAATATCGGGGACTCACCGTCTTTGGTCAAATACTCTAATTCCAATATTTTTAGGGCTAATATCTGACTTCTCTGCTCCCCACGAGAGGAGAATGATACTAGGAACAATCCTTCGCTCTGGAGGAAGAAATCATCTCTATGAGGTCCTACAAGGCATGTAGCGGCTCCTAACTCACGCTTCTTCATGTCATCAAGCTTAGCTAGGAAATCATTGTAAATCTCTTCTTCGGTTTCTCCGGAGATAGTTTCATATACTAACTCTACAGTGCGTTGAAATTTAGAAATGTTAGTATAAACTTCGGAGAGGTTCTGATTTAAGAAATTTACGAACTGCTTGCGGTACCAGATGATTTTAGATCCATAGTTTGCAACCTGCTCGTTCCAAGTATCTAGCTCGGCAACATCGCCAATCCCCTGCTTTAAGTCTTGTAGGAAGCGATTTTTCTGGGTCATCGCTTTTTTATAACTTCCTAATAAGTCTAAGTAATCAGCGTGCTTCTGAGACAGGACCATATTGAAATACTTACGGCGGGCTTCGGGTGCTTTAGTAAATAGATCCACATCACTAGGTTCGAAGATTACAACCTTTAAGAACCCTTGAGCTTCTTTGCGTTTCTTCTTAACGCCGTTTATTTTAAAGTTTGCAAAGATACGCTCACGTTTTTCTAAAAATATTTCCAGTGTATTAGTTTCACCTTCACTTGTTTCGAAGTCGATCTTTATTTTTGAATCATTAGTCGTCTTTAAGAAAATAAAGTCTGCGTCGTTGCGGAAAGATTTAAATAATGAACCAAAATAAATAGATTCTAGTAAGTTGGTTTTACCAACAGCGTTAGGGCCAGATAGAATAACCATTTCACTCGTAACAGCCAAATCTAAATCTGGGTAGTTTCGAAAGTTTTTTAAATTTATTTGTTTGATTTGCATATTACTTTATTGCTGCTTAATTGGCATTACCAGGTATAAGTAAGAGGTATCACTTTCCGGTACAAATGTTATCGGTTCATTCTCATCGATTATCTTCATAACCAGTGTATCAGTATTAAGGTTGTTTAAGAAATCAGTCAGGTATCGATAATTAACCACTAATGTCCCAGATGGTCCTGTAATTCTGCAAACTACATCCACCTTGCTTTCACCTAAATCATGCGAAACCGAGTTTAACTGCATAGTATTCTTTTCGGAGTCATAATTTATGGTGATACTTCCAGAACCTTTAGAAAACACACTACTAGTCTTTAATGCGGAATTTAGGTCGTTTCTGTCGAAAATTACTGTTGTGTTGTGGGTATCGGGGATAATTTGCTGATAATCTGGGTAGCTACCATCCACTAATCTGGTTACGATGTAAGTATTTTCCAAATTAAAGGCTAATTGAGTGGTTGTGACGCTGATTTCCACTTCGCCATCTAATCCGGTTAATAAACGGGAGATTTCCGAGGCACTTCGATGAGGAATTATAATCTTCAAATCAACGGAGCCTTGGTATGGTATTTTCTTCTCTGCTAAACGATATCTATCTGTAGCGGTTATTAACACATTCTCCCCACCGAACCAGAATAATACACCTGATATTTCTGGTTGGGTTTCGGAAGTAGAAGAAGCAAATATTACCTGATCCAACGCTGATTTTAACTCTAACGCATTCATCTTAACCAGATTAGAATCTTCAATTTTGGGAATCAAAGGGAAGTCCTCTGTTGGTAAGTGTTTAATTTTTACATTACTGTTATCGGTTGTGATTGCAGTTTCTAGCTCTCCGCTTTCTAAAGTAATATTTTCGGATGGCAAGCTATTTATTAAATCTGAAATAGTTTTTACACCAACGCAAATCCCACCTTCTGATTCTACCTTACATCTAACGTAAGTACTGATACCTGTTTCTAAGTTAGTTCCGGAAATTTTTAGTAAACCATTATCGGTTTCTAACATTACATTGTTTAGGATTGGTAAAGTTGAACTATTACCTACTACCCGGCTTACGGTCTGTAATCCATTCTTTAAATTTTCTTGAGTGATAATTACTTTCATTATTATTTCTTCTTTATATATTTAATTAGTAGTAGTAATAAGTCCTGTGGATTCGTGGATAAGTAATTTATCGACCGATGTTTATTACCTACCCGGTGAAATTTTATGTTTATAACTTCTTTATATTTCTGTGAATTATTATTGATAACTTTTTAATATTTACTTGATTGATTATTTAACATAACTTTATCAACATGCTAATCAACACTTTATTAACAAGTTATCCGTAAATTTTTTCTAGTATTAAATCTAGTTCTTGCTTGATTTGGTCCTGAGCACCCACTGCCTTTTCTACTTTTTCTACCCCATGCATTACAGTCGTATGGTCTCTTCCTCCAAAAAATTCACCTATTAACGGAAAGGAGCTACCTAGTTCTCTGCGGATTAAATACATGGCCGCTTGCCTTGGTTTTACATACTCTTTCCGCCTAGACTGCTTTATAAGGTCGTCGACAGTGATGCTATAAAAGGTGGCAACAGATTCGGCAATTTTCCTTATGGAAACCGATTTTTTCTTTGCATTGATGATATTAGTAAGGAGCTCTTTTACTTCATTCAGGCTGATTGGACCATTCTCTATCTGCTGGTAAACGATAATTTTATTCATCGCTCCCTCTAGTTCCCTGATATTGTTTACGATGTTTTCGGAAATGTATTCAATAATATCATCATTAAGCTTAATACCAGACTTTGCTAATTTGGTTTTAAGAATAGCGATACGTGTTTCTAAGCTGGGAGCGCTTATATCCGCAACCATCCCCCACTCGAATCTAGAAACCAACCTCTGTTCGATCGCTGGGATATCTTTTGGCAAGCGGTCGGCAGTCATGATAATCTGCTTTCCTTTGTCTCTTAATTCATTGAATGTATGAAAGAATTCTTCCTGAGTTTGTTCTTTACCGGCAATAAACTGAATATCGTCAATGAGAAGCATGTCAACATTTCTGTAACGCCTTTTGAAGTCGTCCATTTTTTTATGGCGTACAGCCTCAACATAATCGTTGGTAAACTTTTCGCTGGTAGTATATAAAACACGCATGCGAGGATTGTTGGCAATCAATTTATTACCAACCGCATGCATTAAATGAGTTTTACCTAAACCAACACCGCCATAAATAAATAGCGGGTTGTATTGCGTCCCAGGATTTTTAGAAACACCAACACCGGCTGCGTGAGCAAGTTCGTTGTTTTTTCCAACAATGAATGTTTCGAATGTATAAGCTTTGTTTAGAGAGCTGGTTTGGTTGATAGGAGTCTCTTTGTAAGCTACGGTATTTTTGCTGGTAGATTCTGTGCGCTGCAGTAAAGTTCCTTGTTTTTCCGTTTCGGTCTTTAAGCTTCCGACATGGTAGCGGATTTCTTTTATTTCTGGAGAAAGGGTTTTTAGAGATTTAAGCAATAAAACGTGAAATTTATTTTTAATCCAATCCAAGGCAAAATTACTCGGCACCCCAACTATTAGGTAATCATCCCCTTTTTCAATAATTCCTGTATTTTTGAACCAAGTGTTAAAATTTCCCTTGCTTAAACTGATTTCTAGGCTTCCAAGCATGGCTTGCCATAGCTGTTGATTATTCATATTTTTCATTCTACCGAGGAGTTATCAACATGTAAACCACAAGCAAAAATGGCTTAAATAAGCACTATTATTTGTAGAGTGTGTAAAAGTTGTGGAAAAGCTGTGGGTCTTGATTATTTCCTAATAAATAACGAAAATAGGTGTTGACCAAACTCAGATTTTTCAATATAATTGTTTGGTATAGGGATGCAATTTACCAATTTTTATGAAACGAACTTACCAACCAAAAACTAAGAAACGCGCCCGAGTGCATGGTTTTCGCAAGAGAATGCTGACTCGCACTGGAAAAGCAGTAATTGCCCGCCGCCGCCAAAAAGGACGCAAGAAATTAACAGTTTAATATGTTGCCAAAAAAGAACCGCCTCTCTAAAACCGCTGAAGTAAACCTTACCACAGCTAAAGGGCGGACTTTTTTTAGCCCATCTTTTTTGGTAAAATTCTTAAACAAGCCAGAAATTCAAAATCCTCAAATTACCGTTATAGCATCAACAAAAGTTTCGAAAAGCGCTGTGGTTCGAAACCGTTTAAAGAGAATAGTTCGACAAGGCTTGCATGACCACGTAGATAAAATTAAACCTGGTTATTATGTGTTTGTACTAAAACACTCCGCTACTGCTACCGAACCTGAAGATATTCGCAAAGAGCTTTTACTAACACTAAAGAAAAGTAAAATAATTTAAATGAAATTATTACTAATCAGCTTAATACGCGTATATCAAAAGACTTTGTCTCCAGATCATGGCTGGATAAAATTCAAATACCCTTATGGGTTTTGTAAATATTATCCGACTTGCAGCGAATATGCAGTGGAATCGATTAAACTGCACGGTTTAATTAAAGGGTCGCTATCTGCAATAGTTAGGATAGTAAAATGCAATCCTTTTTCTTCACCAAAAATTAACAAGCCAATATAAACACTTATGTTAGGAATTTATCACGAAGCAATTTATCGTCCCATCTTAAACCTTTTAGTAGGTTTGTATAATGTCTTTCCCATCCAGGATATTGGTATTGTAATAATTTTGGTTACCATTGCTATCCGGGTCATTCTGGCTCCGTTCATGCACAAGTCTTTAAAAGGACAACGTGCCTTAAGCGCCTTGCAGCCTAAGATGAATGAGTTGCGCGAAAAGCACAAAGACAATCGCGAAGAACAAGCCAAGGCGATGATGGATTTATATAAGGAACATAAAGTAAACCCTTTCTCCTCTTGTTTACCAGTGTTGATTCAGCTCCCAATTTTAATCGCTCTGTATCAGGTATTTAGCAAGGCTCTGCGCGGCAACCTAGATGGTCTCTATGGGTTTGTTACTAACCCTGGCACATTAGACCCTAAGTTTTTAGGCTTAGTAGATTTGGCCCACCCAAACATCGCTTTTGCCCTTTTGGCAGGCGCGGCACAGCTCTGGCAATCCAGAATGATTACTAAATGGCAGGGAAATAGCAATAGCCAGGATATGACCACTAAAGCCTTAAATATTCAGATGACCTATGTGTTACCGGTTATTTCGGTGGTTATTGCTTGGACGTTGCCTGCCGGCTTGCCTTTATATTGGATAGTTACCACCCTGTTTGCGGTTGCCCAGCAGTACTATGTGCAGCGCACCCATAAGACAATTGAAGTAGTTTAACTAATATATTAATGAACACTGATTACGAGACAATCGAATACATTAAAAAAACCATTACGGACTTGCTGCAGTCAGGTGGTTTTAATGTCCGGGTTGAGTACGAACAGAGCTTAGTCAGTGGCTTAATATTCCACATAAAGTCTAATCAGTCTAAGCTTCTTATTGGACGTCAGGGTATGACTTTGCAAGCTTTAGAGCATTTAGTTTTTGCTATCGTAAACCGTCATCAAAAAGATTCTAGCGAGCCTGTTAGGTTTTCCTTGGACGTCGATGAATACCGATCTCACCGCCAGTGGCAGCTGAAGCAAACTGTTAAAGATGCAGTCAGTAAACTTAAGTATAGTAAAGAACCAGTTATTCTTCCGCCTATGCCGCGGCACGAAAGAAAGTTTGTTCATAATTACATTCAGGAGCAGTACCCTCACTTGAGCACAGAAAGCATTGGCGAAGAACCAAAACGCAGCATTAAAATGAATATTTAAAAACTCTCCTTGCGGAGAGTTTTATTCTAATCGATTTGAATTGTGATTTTGTTGCTTGTAGTGCCGTTGCTGCTTCTGGCGTACACAATGTAAGTTCCGCTTTTCGGCTGGCTGCTCCAGGTAAGAGTGTAGTAATAATCCCCTTGGCTGTTAATGACATCTGCAGCTCCAATATTTTTTGTGCTGTTACCTGTTTGGTAGTAGAAATTAACACCGCTTAGGTTGCTAGAGCTCTGTGCTTCTAGCTCTAAGGGGAAAGAAACAGAATCTCCTTCCGATGGATTAGTGAGGGTTAATCCGCCATCAATGGCATATTTAATTTGAATGCTCGAGCTGGCAGTGCTGCCGTTGCTGAACGTAACCCTGGCCGTTAAAGTATGGTTGCCGTCACTTACCTTTTTATTGATCGGGCCCTGGGTGGTGCCTTTGCCAAAGGTGGCCGCATTTTCCCCATCTATTAAAATGTCAATTTTTGTGAATTCGCCCTCAACACCAAGGCTTACTGTAAATGGCAGTTTGGTAATTGTGGAGCCACCCTGAGGGGTTAGAAATGCAACTTTATCACTGTTGCCTTCGTTGGTGTTCTCAATACCGCTTCCCGGCGGGTATTTGTAGCCATTGGCCAGTGCCCACGCAATTACTGGCTGCTCCCAGGCCGCGTTATTAGGTTTTTCACTATGGAGTACGGTGTATATTTCTGTGATTCTGCGGTCAGCCGGAGTATCGTCGGTTGCCGGCAGGCCGGTGAGCGAGTCGATTTCTACTGGAACATGAACGTTGTCGTATTTCGTAGGAACTGCGTAGTCGGCAAATATTTCTGATTTTGTTTCCGGAGTGTGCTGCGTAGGAAGCAGGCCCGAGACGCTATCTACGGTAATCGTTTTAATTTGTTCTGGCTTGTTGAATTGTTCGACTGGAGTTCCCGCTAAAGCTTCGCGCATAAACTGATTCCAAATCGGACCAGCTGTTAATACTGCATCACGCTTCATAGGCGCGTTGTTGTTATTTCCAGTCCACACGCCAGCCACTAATGAAGGAGTGAATCCTACTGTCCAGCCGTCGCGAATTTCCTGAGTGGTTCCAGTTTTAGCAGCTACTGGTCGAGATGCCCCAAGTGTTAACGCAGAGCTGGCGCCAAATACATAACTGCGCGCGTTGTTGTCGCTCATGATGTTAACCACTTCGTAAACAGCTTGTGGGTCTAATACCTGTGAGCTCTTTTCTTTGTACTCTTCTAGAATTTCACCTTCTTGGCTCAAGACTTTGAGGATTGCAGTCTTCTCAACTTTTTTACCGCTGTTAGCTAATACTCCGTATGCCGCGGTGTGATCTAACAGCTTTACATCGCAGCCACCTAATACTAACGACAAGCCACAGTCTTTAAACGGCGCATCAATACCTAAATCTTTCGCAGTCTTAACAACGTTGTCGGCACCAACCAAAGCGATGGTTTTTACAGCAGGAATGTTTAAACTCCCAGCTAGTGCCTTTCGCATAGAGACTGGTCCGTTTTGAGAGAAGTTAAAGTTGTTGGGAGAATAGTCGCCGAAGTTGGTTTTGACATCCAATAGCATGCTTGCCGGACTGTACTTGAAGTCGCGACCGAAAGCAGTGACATAGGCGTAAGGTTTAAAGCTGCTACCCGGCTGCTGCAAGGATGTTGCAACGTTTACGTTCGGTTCGAATAAACAGGTCTTACCCTGAATACAGCCAGCTGGTTCGGATTCCCCAAAGTAATCTTTACTGCCGACCATGGCCAAAATTTGCCCTGTTTTGGGGTCAATTGCTACCAGTGCGGCGTTGTGGCCATTAGAGGCCAAATTCTTTTTCGCACCTTCTGCTACGGCTTTTTCGGCAATCTCTTGGAGTTTTGGATCGAGAGTGGTGTAGACTTTCATACCGCCCTCCTGCAAAGAAGTTTCACCGTACTTTTCTGCCAGATAGTTTTCTACATATTGTACAAAATGAGGAGCAACGATCGCAGTCTTGATAGTTTCGAACTTAACCTCTTCGTTTAGAGCAGCTTCTTTTTGTTCCGCAGTTATATATTTTAACTCTTCCATCTGAGCGAGAATATATCTTTGGCGGGCCTGTAAATCGTCAAAGTTGGGACCGCTTGGGTTGTAGTAGCTTGGTGCCTGAGGCAATGCCGCCAAATAAGCGCTTTGAGCCAGGGTCAATTCGTTCGCATGTTTGTTAAAGTAAGTTAAGCTAGCTGCTTCGATTCCGTATGCGTTGCGACCGTAAGGAATTTCATTTAGATACATTTTAAGGATCTCATCTTTGCTAAAACGAGCTTCCATTTCTATAGCAATGATGATTTCTTTACCTTTGCGGATAAACGACTTGTCGCGGGTCAAGATAGCGTTTTTTACAAACTGCTGGGTAATTGTACTTCCTCCCTGCCTCTTCTCTCTATATATAATATCCACGATTACAGAGCGAGCTAACCCAGTAATAGAAATTCCAGAGTGCTTGTAGAAGTTTTTATCTTCGGCTGCGATGGTAGCATTTTTTAGGTCAGGGGAAATTTGGTCCAGGTTAACTAAGGTACGCTTGATTTCTCCATGGACTTCGTAAATCAAACTCTCATCTTTAGCGTAAATCTTAGTGCTTTCAGGTACATTGCGACCAAGCAAGCGGTTTGGATCCGGCAGCTGGCGGCTGTAGTAAATAAATAGAAAAGCAATGAACAAAACCCCGGCCGCCCCAATTCGGAACGTCCAGGTGCCGATAGTGGACCATGGAAGCTTTTTCCAACCCTTTCTGGAAAACAGATCTTTGAACTTCCAGTCTTTCTTTGGTTTTGATGGTTCTCTAGGCGATGTAGAAAAGTTATATAATTTCATAAGATTAATACTGTTATTATACTGATTTTTAAGCTAAATAAGAAGAGTGTAATTAATATAACGCTCAAATAAGCGAAGAGTTTCGAAAGTATTAATTAATGCTATAATTCAAGTATATTTTACGGCTTAATCGGCCTTTAGTAACCTCTTATATGAAAATAAAATCGGATCTAAAAACAGTAGATCAAATCCTAACCCGCTCGATAGATTCTTTATATCCAAGCAGAAAAAGCGTTCGGGATGCGCTTCTCTCCGGTAAGCGTCTTACTATCTATGTAGGAATTGATGCAACCGCTGATTATGTTCACTTGGGGCATTCTACTAATTACTTGTTACTAGGAAGATTGCATCAACTAGGACATCAGATTATTGTATTAGTTGGTGATTTTACTGCAATGATCGGCGATCCCACAGACAAGTCCGCAGCCCGTGTTCGGTTAACTAAAAAACAAGTTCTTCATAATCTAAAAACTTTTAAAGATCAGATCGGCAAGATTTTGAATTTCAAAGACAAAAAGAACCCGATACAATTTAAATTTAACAGCCAGTGGCTAGCCAAGCTTAACTTTGAGGATCTTACCGATTTGGCATCTAACTTTAGCGTACAACAAATGTTAGAGAGAGATATGTTCGAAAAGCGCATTAAGGATAACAAGCCTTTGTATGTGCATGAATTCTTCTACCCATTAATGCAAGGTTATGATTCTGTGGCAATGGACGTGGATATGGAAATTGGCGGCACAGACCAGACGTTTAACATGCTTGCCGGGCGAACACTGCTTAAGCGTTATAAAAACAAAGAAAAATTTGTGGTGACTACAACTTTGCTTACAAACCCTGTTACCGGGGAAAAGATGATGAGCAAGAGTTTGGGAACTGGTATTGGGTTAAATGAGTCTAGCGAGAATATGTTTGGCAAGGTCATGGCGTTGCCGGACGAGGGAATCATTCAAACTTTTACAGACTGCACTCGAGTAAGTATGGAGGAAATTGATGCGAAGCAAAAAGCGTTGAAGCGAGGCGAAAATCCGCGCACTATCAAGATGCAGCTGGCTGCGGAAATTGTAACTATGTACCATGGACAGAAGGCCGCAATTGCCGCACAGGAAAAGTTTGTGAAGCAGTTTAGCAATAAAGAATTGCCGGATGAAATAAGGGAAGTTTCTTTGGCCGCCGGCAAGTACGCTACTACTGATCTGTTGGTTAAGCTGAGTTTAGCGGCTAGCAAAAGCGAAGCCCGCCGCTTGCTGGAGCAGAATGGCGTTAAGGTAAATCAAAAAACTTTTACGGATTCCGTCATGGACATAGGCAAAAAAAATAACCTGATAATCCAGGTTGGTAAGCGGAAATTCGTAAAAATAAAATAGTAGATACAAAAATAAAACCCCCAGAAACTGAGGGTTTTATTTTATTCTTCAGAACCTTCGCCTTCAGCAGCTGGAGCTACTTCTTCTTGAGTTTCCTCGTTAGAAGTTTCTTCAGTACCTTCGGTAGCGGTGTCGTCAGAAGCAGCTGGCATAGCGCCATCTTGCATCATTTCGTCGTCAAAGAACATGTTTGTTCTCCCTGCTTTAAAGTAACAAGTTACCCAAAGCGATTAGTTATAAAAAATACGCAGTCCCAAATAACAGAACTGTAAGAGAATAATAACACTTATAAATTATTTTGTCCAGTCCTTTTGAAAAGAATTTTATGATTATTTGCTCCGAGCCCAGGCTGTACACAGGGCAATGGCTAAGGCATCGGCTGCATCGTCCGGTTTTGGGGTATTTTTTAAACCGAAGGTTTGCTTGATCATAAACTGCACTTGCTTTTTGTCTGCCTTGCCATAACCGCATAAAATGTTTTTTACCTGAAGAGGGGTGAACTCAGATATTTCCAGTCCATTATTAACTGCAGCCAGTAGTACTACTCCCCTGGCTTGACTTACCGCCATTGCAGTTTTTTGATTGGTGGTAAAAAATAATTTTTCTACCCCCAACTTTTTCGGCTTGTATTTCTTTATCAAGAAATTTAAATCTTCGTAAAGAGTTTTTAAGCGCTCCTGGTCGGATTCCTTTTTCGATGTAGAGATCACGCCAAATTCTAAAATGTCGTATTGAGATTTCTTGGATTGATTTTGGTTGATGATCCCAAATCCCGTAGTAGCAGTACCGGGATCGATTCCTAAGATGGTCATAAGATATTTGTTTTCGGGCGGCGGGTTAGGCGATGTTTGTATAGACAGCAGTAACATCGTCATCGTTTTCCAGCGCGTCGTATAATTTTTCTGCCTTTGCTAAGTCTTCTTCACTCAGCTCAAGCGGCTGATTGCTTTCGAATTCTCCCTCGCTATTTTTGCTAAATTGCCAGGCTACACTGCCTTGACCTCCCATATTCCCGTTGTTCCTGGTGAAGATCGTTTTAATGCTCTGAACGGTGCGGTTTTTATTGTCCGTTACTGCCTCTATATAAAAGGCAGATCCGCCTGGGCCATAGCCTTCGTATACAGCTTCTTCTAAACGGGCACTGCCATCTAGCCCCAGGCCTTTTTTGATAGCTCTGTCTATATTATCATTGGGCATTCCTGCAGCCTTGGCTTTGTCCACCTCTACCCGCAATCGGAAGTTATGGGTCGGATCCCCGCTGTTGCCTTCCCGGGCGGCGACACTAATTTTTTTAGATAATTTACCGAATATAACTGCTCTTTTAGCATCGGCTGCCCCTTTGGCGCGTTTAATTGTCGACCACTTACTGTGTCCACTCATAAATAATATTATTTAAAAGATATTAATAACGTTATTTCCCCTTTTATTGCCTGACGAGAGTTTAGTATTTCTAGTACTGCTTTAGGACTACCATTTAAATACTCTTCATGCATCTTGGTTAGCTCTCTGGCCATGCATATTTTAGCATCCGGAAAAGTCTTATCGATAGCTGTTACAGTTTTAACTATTCTTTGGGGGGACTCATAGCCTATCAAGGTCGCCTCTATGTCTTTACTCTCCTCTATTATATTAATCAGCTTTGGCTCTGTCTTTGGGAAAAATCCCACGAAAATAAATTTGTCTGTTGGCAGTCCTGAACCAGCCAATGCTGTGATGGCTGCATTTGGTCCAGGTAAAGATACTATTTCTATGCCTTGTTCGCGACATTCTCTTACTAAGCGGAAGCCTGGGTCCGAAATTGTAGGAGTACCGGCATCGCTTACTAGGCACGCAGTTTCGGTTTTTAATCTTACAGTAATTTTAGTGGCAACAATTTTTTCATTGTGATCTGCTAGTTGTATAACTTCTTTTTTGGGAAGCTTTAACAACTGAAAAAGTTTATGGGTTTGGCTTGGGTTTTCGGCAATAACAAAATCGCACTCTTCTAATGCAGTACGAGCGCGATTGGTTATATCATCTAAATTTCCTAGTGGTGTCGGAACTATATACAACATGTGGCCATGATTGGTTTATAAAACGATTTGATAAAAATTACTTAGTTTAGCGGTCATCTAATTCTAGGCCAAACATCTCTTCTATAATATCGTATTCTAATTTCAAGCGATCCCGTTCATCTTCCATTATTTCTTTGGCTTCCGGCGCAGCGTCGTCGTACTTATCGCGAATATCTTTGAGTTCGCCGTCTATTTCTGCTAGTTTTTCGTAAGCTTGGTCTTCTGTTTCTGGCGCCATAGCCAGCCATTCCTCGTAAGACATGCCGAGCTTGTGTTCGTACTTGTCTTCAAATATATCTTTTTGTCGTTCTGGATCCATAAGAAAATAAATTAAATTTCTGTGGTGGGCGTGCATGGACTTGAACCATGGACCACCAAGGTATAAGCTTGGCGCTCTAACCAACTGAGCTACACGCCCTTGTTGTAGACAAAGCGCCGGCAATTTAGTAAATCTGCTCAGATCTGGCGCTAAAGTCTTATATATTATAGAGAAGAAAGGCCCTCCCAGCAATACCCCTCCATTGACTTAAGCTCAGGGTTTTGCTATTTTAATTAGTAATTTTAGGAGGAAATATGGAAGAAAAACTTGTTGAATATCAAGATCCATTGCATTTAAATTGGATCGTGCTTGATGGCAATTTTCAGAGATTGGTAAATTCTGATCTCGCAGTGAGAGCCCGAGACATTACCATGGGTACAGTGCCAAATGCGTTTCGTATGAATGGCGCTTTGCCAAGCCGTTTCCACCATAATATCGGTTCTTACTTGCTTACAGATCGTTGTGTAAGGGCGAATAACCAAGAGCTTTTTTCGACAGAGTTGGGAAACCTGTATCGAGCAGCAGCGATGATGCACGATTGGGGTAATGGCCCTTTTGCACACCTGACTGAGCGGTTAATGAAAATTGATATTGGCTACAACGGCGAAACTTTTCTACAAGTATTACTCGATAGCGAGATTGGCAAGTCTGCTAAATCGGCCTTAAATAATATGGGTGTTGATTCGGAAACATTGGTAAAATTGATTTCTGGAAATCTCGAACCGTATTCTAAGCTTGTTCATGGCGATCTCGATGTCGATAATCTCGATAACGTTTATCGTTATGCAATGTGTGCAAACTTAAAGGGCAAGGTTGGTTGCCCTTCCCTGGTAGCCACTAACTTTAAGTGGAGCGAGGAACAACAATGCTGGGGCATTGAAAAATCTGATCTACAGGCTGCTTTTAAGAAAAACCTAGGTATTGATATAAGAAAAACTAAAGACTCGGTACCAGAGGTTTTGCTCGATTGGAAGAAAACCCGCCGTATGGTTTATAGAGATATTTCGGAAGGTCCGCATATAATTGTAGGCACCATGTTGTTCTCTGCACTCTGGCAAGCTCACGCAAAGGGTTGTATCGGAATGGAAGACTACTTTGGTACAGACACTAGCATGATCAGGCTGCTTTCTGAAGCGAGTCCAGTAATGATGGACAAGATCGTTCGCATGAATTGGTTCGAGCAAGTGGCTCGAAGTAAAACAACCGAACCTAGCGAAAAGATGAAGCAGATTGCTGGCGACTCCATGATGAGAATGGAATTAGCGGACAGGTTTGCTATCCGTTATGGTATCGACATTAACCAAGTTACGGTTTATGTCGGCATTGACGGCATGGAACGTGCCATTAATGTGCCGGTATTTGGTTATGAAGGCGTCTCAACTGTTGAAGAGCTTTTGGTCCAGAAGTTTCCGGACGATCCCGAAGCTGTTACCCAGCCTCGTAATTATAGGGTCCATATCAATCTTGATAGGTCTGTAGCAGATGGCTTGAGAGAGCAGGCTCATGACTTTATTATTCAAGAAATTTGGTAAATCAAAACCGCGTTGTGTTTAGCAACGCGGTCTTTATTTTTCCTATTATACGACTGCAGCAGAGGCTACCGTATCATCACCGTTCAACTTCATGACTCTTACGCCCTGAGTGGCGCGTCCGAGTGTAGAAATTGTCTTTAGCGGGGTGCGAATAGTTTGGCCTTGTTTAGAGATAAGCAGCAAGTCTTTGTCTTCATCAGTTTTGCTCAAGATGCACATCGAGACGATCTTGCCGGTCTTATCAGTAATCTTTACAGTCTTGATGCCGCTGCCCGAACGCTTTTGAATTTTATAGTCTTTGATCGGAGTTTTCTTTCCTAAGCCATGTTGAGTAATAACCAATACTTCCCTACCTTGTCCTTCCATGTCTTTGGTAATGATATCCATAGAAATTACATGGTCGCCTTTGCGCAGCTTTACGCCGGTTACGCCGCTGGCGGTTCTGCCCATTGGGCGGACATCAGATTCTTTAAAGCGGATTGCCTGGCCGTCTTCGGTCGAAAGCATGATTTCATCTTCTCCAGAAGTGGTTTTAACCCATCGCAGTTCATCATCTGGCTTGAGGTTAATGGCGATAATGCCGGATTTGCGGACTTTAACGAATTCATCGCGCTTTACCTTCTTAATTAAGCCATTGCGGGTGGCCATAACTAGGAACTGGGCTTCACTCTTTTTAGACAAAGCCAGAACGGCTGTTGCAAATTCCTCTGGTGCCAACTGCAGGAAATTAACTAGAGCTTGGCCTTTGCTAGTGCGGCTGCTCTCTGGCAGCTCGTAAGCTTTGGTTACAAGCAAACGCCCTTTGTTGGTGAAGAACATGATGTCATCGTGGGTAGAAGCAGAGAGTACGGAATCCACCACATCTTCTTCTTTAAGAGTCTGGCCAATAACACCTTTGCCTCCACGGCTTTGCTGGCGATAAGTGTCTGGGGACTGGCGTTTGATGTAGCCTGACTTGGTAGTAGAGATGATTACATTATCTTCCGGGATCAAATCCTCGGCACTAAAGTCGCCAGTGCCCTGAGCAACAATTTGGGTGCGGCGTTCGTCGCCAAATTTGTCCTTTAGTTCGGTAACTTCGTCTTTGATGATTCCCAGAATTTTCTTTTCGGAAGCTAAAATCCCTTTTAGCTCTTTGATTAGTTTTAGCTTTTCATTCAGCTCGTCTTCAATTTTCTTGCGTTCTAGTCCGGCTAAGGTTTGCAAGCGCATGTCGAGGATGGCGCTGGCCTGAATATCTGATAACTTAAATTTCTTTACTAAATTGGCATGCGCCTCAACACGGTCTTTGCTTGCGCGAATGGTTTTAATGACTGCATCGATGTTGTCGAGAGCGATTTTTAAGCCTTCTAATACATGTGCGCGTTCTTCTGCCTTGCGAAGCTCGTAAGCTGTACGGCGGCGAACAACAACCTGACGATGTTCGATGTATTTTTCTAAAATAGTTTTTAAATTCAGTACGTGCGGTTCGATTCCATCTACCAAGGCCAGGGTATTCATGTGGAAAGTGTCTTGCAGCTGGGTGAACTTAAACAACTGGTTTAAGATTTTATTGGCCAGCGCGCCTTTTTTAAGTTCGACAACTACGCGCACGCCATCTTTGTCGCTTTCGTCACGCACGTCTTTAATGCCTTCAAGTTTCTTTTCTTGAACTAACAATGCGATCTTTTCGAGCATGGTCGCTTTATTTACGCGATAAGGGATTTCGGTAATCAGGATCCGCATTTGGCCATTGGCCATTTCTTCGATCTCGGTCTTGCCGCGCGTGACAATACCGCCTTTGCCGGTGGTATAAGCTTCTTTAATGGCTTTGCGGTCATAAATAATGCCGCCGGTTGGGTAGTCTGGACCCTTTACAATATCGGTAAGCTCATCGATAGAGACTTCCGGGTTGTCTATAACAGCAGTGATAGCATCCGCTACTTCTACGAGGTTATGAGGAGGGATGTCGGTGGCCATACCTACGGCAATGCCTAAGGTACCGTTTAGTAACAAGTTTGGCAGCTTGCCAGGAAGCACTGTTGGTTCCTTTTCGGTAGCGTCGTAGTTAGGGCGGAAATCAACAGTATCTTTTTCGATATCTTCTAAAATAGCTTCGGCAAACGGGCTCATTTTGGCTTCTGTGTAACGCATGGCCGCGGCATTGTCTCCATCCATAGAGCCAAAGTTACCCTGGCCGATAACCAATGGGTAGCGCATACTAAACACTTGCGCCAAACCAACCATGGTGTCGTATACTGCGGTATCGCTGTGAGGGTGGTATTTACCCAATACTTCACCAACTACTTTTGCTGACTTAGTGGTTTTTCCACCGGAGCGCAGACCCATGGAATGCATTGCGTATAAAATGCGGCGGTGAACCGGCTTAAGTCCATCGCGCACGTCTGGTAAAGCGCGGGAAACGATTACGCTCATCGCGTAATCCAAATATGATTCCTGCATTTCCTGTTCGAGGAAGCGCTGCTTAATCACTCCTAAATTGTTGTCTGCAACAGCAATTTCGCTGTCACTAGGATTCTTTTTGGCCATTAGTTATTGCTTTCAAATAATTTCGGTAAAGTATCTTTGCTTTCTTCTACATTCGTTGTAAAGTCGTCTATTACGTCTGTGCTCCTGCCTTCCCTATCGGGGATGCCGATTATGATCCATATGATCACTAGTACAAACGCAACAGAGCCGGTAATAATCAATATTATTCGGTTTTTGTGATGGTCAGGTTTTTGACGGATGTTTTCGATAATCTTTTTCATATTCGTGGTGAATAAAAATGTGTGAACACTTTCTTGTCTTTGTATTTAGCGAAGCGGGTCTAATAATATCATCTGAGTTTTTTCTTCCGTTAAATCTTTTTTCTTGATGTTAAGTTTTTCGATCGGCTCAGACTTAGCGCCGTATTGCTTTAAGAACACGTCAATTTTTTCGTTTGGCAGTTTGAGCCCAGGAATTTCGTAATGAGACGGAATGACAATTTTTGGCTGGATGTCATGAACAATTTGCGAAGCAATTTTAGGAGTTAGAACGCTGTTGCTGCCAACCGGCAAAATGAGGATGTCGATTTCTCCCAAGTCTTCTAAATCATTCTCTTTGATATTCCACTCGCGGATGTGGGTTAAGTTGAGAATGGCGATATCTTCGCTTTCAATGAGGTAAACTGTTACGTAGCGGCCAGGGTCTTGCTCCAATGGAATTCCGGTTACGGTCACTCCTTTTATATCGTATTCGCCAGGATCGTTAATTAAAAAAGGCTCCCCCGAAACTCCGGATACGGCGTTATAGAGCTTGTTGGCTTTTTCGGCCAGAATCAGGATATCGGCTGCACCGCGGGGCGGAGTCAGACCGGATTCTTTATCGAATGGGTCGGTAATTATAGTGGCTTCCTTAGTCGTAATTTTGAAGCTAGAAAGGCCGAAATATTGGATTTGCATAAGGGAATTATACCATTTTTTAGTATGGTACGCACTTGACTTATCGGCATATTTATGGCACTATTTAATGTTAGAAATTTCCTTAGGAGGAGTTATATGCAAAACTCGAAATGGATAGGTGCAGCTGATCCCCCTCGAAAAAACGGACCATACTTGGTTATGTTTGGTGTTAGGACAGACGATTGTCAGTGTGGCACTAAGATCGATACTCTTGAATTAAGTGTCGCTAATTTTTTTAGGTCAGACGGGTCTGGTCATGATTTGGCACGAATGCCATATTCACGCTGGTACAATGTTTGGAAACCAACGGCCGATAACGACATAACCTCATCAGTGGCTTTTTGGTGTGAAATACCAAAATTGGGTTGGCACTATAAGAAACAACCAAAGACTACAGGATGGTATTTAGTCTATCGTGATCGAGGTATTAATGAGCCTGACTTTGGCATACTCCTATACGAACAGGGTGTGTGGTGTTGGAATGGGGACAGGTCAATTCCCGTTAACGAAGAGATTATCAAGTGGACAGATATCCCCCAAAGGATCGATTACCACTCTAATTGTAGTCCTGAACAAAAAGAAAGGTATTATATTTATGACCCAAACGACTGGGGGAGATGAGGATTAAAGAATAGTCAATATAGGAGGTAGTATGAAATTGATAAACAATCTTACTGTCATGGCATTGTGGTTGATTACTTTAGCAACTCTTGTTGTAATTATTGGCCTAAGCTTTTTACTTGCTCTTACTGACTTTGGTTTAAGCTTAATGAAAGCAGAACCTACTCTTCTCAGCCTTGCATTTCGCTTGGTCTTGGTTGCGATCATTGGCTTACCTCTTGTGATGGCTGTTGGCAGAAGTCTTGATGCTTATAGTTTCAAAAAATGTACTGGTTTTCCTCCGCCGTTAAGCCATAGTCAAAAGCATCGTGATCTTTGGATGGTTAAGTATGGGGAAGATTTTCGCAGAATGATTGTGAGGTGCTGCAAGGCCTACGATGAAAAAGCTCTGGAACTTACTTTCGCGATTGCTAAAGCAGAGAAGAATCCGGGAGATGCAGTTCTGCTTAAGAAAATACCTAAGCTTCGCGAGGAAATTGCTTATATTATTTTTCGTGATGTATACCCGCCCTTGCTGGAGGCGTCAGCCTTTGGTTTAAACTTCGGTAAGTTGTCGGATTATACTGACTCAAACCAGACTTGTTAAAAAGCTGGTTTTTTTATTTCCCCGCCCTTTACAAATCACCACAAAACCGCTATAATTTCTCTACTTACCGGCGCACGCGCCTAGCTTGTCTGCCGGCTCTAAACTTGAGCCTGCTAACTAAGCAAATTTTAATCTTAACCCCCGGTGAGTCCAAGTAATAGGCGTGTTTAATAATTAATATATGATGAATAGTTTTTAGATTTTAACCAACGTCTAGACGTTGTTTTTATTTTGCCGACACCTGTTCCGCTGGCAATATTGTTTAAAGGCTTAATCAATTTATTTTCATATATTAGGAAAGAATTAATAAATGTCAGAAGAAAACTTAGCAGAAAACACAACAGGAAATTTGGGCGACAACAATACAGTAGCAGAAGCTCCGGCCCAGCAGGTTGTGCCTAGTGCTGTCACTGGCGACAGCAATGCGCAAACCATGAGCGACTTGCTGCAAAGCGGTGCAGAGATTCGCGTGCTAAAGCCCGGCGATATGATCGAAGGTAAGATCATTTCTGTAACCAAGAATGAAGTTTACTTAGATTTAGCTGGCTACGGCGTAGGCGTAGTTCGCGGCCGCGAATTATATGATGATCAAGCGACTCTAAATTCCCTTAAGCCGGGCGACACAATCGAAGCAGCTGTGGTAGAAACAGAAAACCGCGACGGCAACGTAGAATTGTCTTTGCGCCAAGCCGGACACGAACGCGTATGGCAGAAGTTACAAGACCTTATGGAAAGCCGCGAAGTTGTTAGCACTAAGATCTTGGCTGCAAACAAAGGCGGTTTGATGATCGAAATCAACAATGTGACTGGTTTCTTGCCGGTATCTCAGTTGTCTATCGAACACTATCCTCGCGTAGAAGAAGGAGATAAGAACCGTATTTTGGGAATCTTGAACAGCTATGTCGGTTCCAACTTCAATGTTCAGGTGATCACTGCAGACCCAGAAGAAGAAAAGTTGATCGTATCCGAAAAAGCAGTCTTCGAAGAAGAACTGCAAAAGAACCTGTCTGTGCTTAAAATCGGCGATATTGTTAAAGGACAGATTACCGGTATTGTGGACTTCGGCGTATTTGTGAAGTTTGATGAACTAGAAGGTTTGGTTCACATCTCCGAGTTGGCATGGCAGCGTATCGAAAATCCTAAAGATCTATTTAAGGTCGGCGATACTGTACAAGCTAAAGTAATCGCTATCGAAAAAGGCCGCGTGTCTTTGTCTATCAAGCAATTGCAAAACGATCCATGGCAGGAATCTGTAAAGAAGTATCAGCTCGGCCAAATTGTTAAAGGTAAAGTTTCTAAGATTATGCCTTTCGGCGTCTTCGTAGAATTGGACCAGGATATTCAGGGCTTGGCTCATTTAGTAGAGCTATCTCACGATGAAGTAAAAGATCCGTCCGAAGTTGTTAAAGAAGGTGAAGAGCGCGAGTTCAAGGTCATCTCTATCGAGCCGGCAGAACACCGCTTGGGCCTGTCTATTAAGCAGTTAACAGAAGCTCCAAAGAAAGAAGCTAAGGAAGAAGCTCCCGTCGCTGAGGCAGAGCCTAAAACAGAAGAAGCTTCTCCAGAAGCTACCGAAGAAAAAGCTGAATAATCCGTATGCAATGATAAAACCGCCTTTCGGCGGTTTTATTGGGTCCTGTTTAGGATAGACTCGTCATGCACATCATACCATGCATATGAACTCTTTTTCAAGAGTGGTGGAGCGGACGGGAATCGAACCCGCTGGGATAGGGTGACGAGTCTATCCTGCCCAACCAGGGACCCGCCCCACGCAACATAACTATTGCATACAGCAGGTCAAATCCAATTTAAGGAGTTACCAAGTTTAGATAAACTTGTTGTTAACTATAACTTCATTTCTTCTAGTATCACGGTAATCATTTTTTCGCTGCCTTTGCTGAGCAGTTTGAGCGTTACTCTATCCCCTACTTTTTTCTTGCTCATGATGCTAGGGAGTCTATTGCCTTCGTCTATCTTCTGTCCATCTATCTCGAGAATGATATCATTGGCGACAATCCCGGCTTTATCTGCTGGCGAGCCTGGCAACACTGCAAGTTCCGATTCTGTTCTGCCGCCTGTTACCAGTACGCCGTAATCGACAGATAGATTATTTTGTTCCTGTAGTTCCTTGTTGATCTCAGTGTAACGTACCCCTAAGTACGGGCGAATAATTTTGCCGTTCGTTTTTACGGATTCAACAATGTTTTTTACGCTGTTACTGCTTAGTGCAAACCCAATGCTGTTGGCTCCGTTAGCAACTGCTACGTTAACTCCAATTACTTCACCAGATAAATTAAGCAAAGGCCCTCCGGAGTTGCCCGAGTTAATACCGGCATCGGTTTGGATTAGCTGATCCAATGATTCGGAATTACCTCTTCCGTCAGAAGCTGTTATGGAACGGGATAAACCGGATACGATGCCTAAAGAGACGGTATTGCGGAATTCCGCTAGCGCATTCCCAATCGCTATTACGGTTTGTCCTAATTTAACCTGGTCGGAATCTGCAAAGTTTAATGACGGGAAGTTATTGCCGTCAATTTTCATTACCGCTAAATCTTGCACCGGGTCGCGATCGATAACTTTAGCTTCATATTTTTTACCGTCATTGGTAAAGACTGTGTACTGTGCAGTTGTATCTGCAACAACATGTTTGTTGGTAACGATGTAACCGTCGCTCGAAACTAAGAAACCAGAACCCCCGCCAATCTCTTGCAACTCAGTTCCGTTCTGGCGAAGTTGTGGGATTTGAAAACCACCAAATGGACCAGGTATATTCTGATAAAATCTTTCGTAAGTTGGCACGTTTTTAGAAATAGTTATAGCTACCACGGCAGGGTTGGCAGCTTCTACGGCGTCGACAACGGCGTTTTCTGATTCCGAAACTGTTCTAACGCTGGTCCTGTTATTTTGAGATGGATTAAAAACATAGCCTACTACTAGGGTTGTGATCAGCGCCGTAATTAAACTGGTGATAACAATTTTTTTTGTATCACTCGCGGCTGGTTCTGGGGTTGCTGGCTCTCGTGCAGATGATTCTATTGTACTAGATACTGAATTTAATACCGGCTCGACGTTATTTGGGTTGGTTGTGTTTGTATTATTTTCCATATGTTTATTTTATTCCTAACGCTCGAGGCAATCAAGTTCCTAAAAATACTTTGCTGTATATAAGGCAAAAATAAAAAAACACAGCGATCACTGTGTTTTCTATGGTGCCTGAGGAGGGAATCGAACCCTCAATCCCTTTCGGGCCCAGGATTTTAAGTCCTGTGCGTATACCAGTTCCGCCACCCAGGCATTTAGTGGAGGTGCGGGCGGGAATCGAACCCGCGCATCGAGGTTTTGCAGACCCCAGCGTTACCACTTCGCCACCGCACCATATCTTGGTAGTGGATCTGGCAAGCCAGTCCACTCCTCGTTCGTATCGGCAAAGCCGTCACTCACTTACTAAAGTATTGGTCGCGGATGCGGTAAACCGCCCCGCTTCTTAAGATAACTATATAATTTTAACTGAACCTGTGCATTTATTCAAGAAAGCTGATCTTAATTTTTTCTGCTATAATGCAGGTAATTATTAACCTTTATTATATGGAAAGAGAACATATGAGCATTGGTTCTGAAGTTAGAGGAAATCCTCAGTATCTCGACCAGGAACAGGAATCAGCTGAACTTCACAAGGTGCAGCTGCGGCAAAAAATTGAATCATTACAGGCCGAAATTGATAAAGCCAATGATAGGCTTGCAGCTGCCGAATCTGATGAAATGATTGATAAACAAGCTGCTGATGAATTGTTGGATAATCTTACATCCGAACTTGATAAGCTTCAAAGTGAATGGAAAGATAAGTATGGCTCCGAAACCGTTCATTAATGACTAACCAGTTATTTTAAAACCCTCGCCTTTCGGCGAGGGCTTTTAATTTCAATTCAATTCCTAGCTTATTTTACCAAGGCTAGTTCGTGAACTGCAACGGATACATTTGGTTGGTTGGCTAAAGCTAAACGTTCTTGTTCAGCTTGAGCTGTAATAGCAAGCAATTCTTCGCTTACCTTATTACAACCATTTACCCATCGAGCGGAACCAGGTACTACGTATACGCCTTTCATTTTGGCACAAGTAGTATACTTTTGCTTATAAGTAGGCTTTTCTAATAAAGCGCTCATGTCCTTAAACCAATCCAGCTTCGTTGCATAACGACGCCAAGATGGATGACTAGGGCTTACACCTATACCACTACAGTTGTTGTTGGCACAACGTTTACCGAAGTTGCTTTCGACGAAACTGATAGCTAAGGCGCGTTGCCACTGAGGTTGCTTTACGATTTCATCAGAGTAGATAGCCAAAGGGGAACCTTTCGATTCCAAATACGCCTTTACTTTCTTAACTAAGATATCGTTCTGAACTAACTCATCATAAGATAGACCAGTAGTAGCAGGAATGATTTCTGTTTTTTGTTTTGAGTTGACTTGAAAAACTAGAGCTTTTTCACCTGAGTTCTGTACAGCAAGAGCTGCGGCAGCAGTCTCTGGATAAACCATAGTGACTACTGGTAAGAAAGCGACCATTAAGATTACTTTCTCAACTGCAGAACTTAAGGATAAGCGAGCTGTCATTTATTCAGTGGCAACTCCTTAACCTCTATTTCTCGGCAAAAGGGTCTTATAGAAAGGGAAAGCCTTTGTATTCGAAAAAAGAGGATTGAATGATAAATTAGTGACCTTTGGGGTTACTGCAACTTTGGCGCTTTTTTAGACTAGTTTCGCAAATTTCCTAATATATTCGGCTAATTGCCATATATATTGAGGGGTCTTTGCTATTAAAAAAGACTGCCAATAGCAGTACCTTACATACCTATTATACCTTAAATCTGGCTTAATTACAAGTCTTTTTAGTTCATTTACGCCTTATTTAAGCCAAAAGACCTTTTTTTTGGCTTGCCCAAGGGGCGAATCGGAACCCTTTTGCGCTTATTTAACAGGGGTTTGACTACTGGTTCAGTTTTAGATGTGATAGCTTGTCGTGTTTAGAAGAAGTGCGAAAATAATTTAAGGAGGGAAAATGTTTTGGAGAATCAATTAGAAGAAAAGAAGCCATTCTGGAAATGGCTGTTGTTACCCCTGATCCTTTTGTCTAAGTCAAAAATAATTTTGACGGCCCTGAAAGCCGTTAAAGCCGTGAAGTTCTTGAAGCCATTTGTGACCTTGATTACTATGGCCCTGTCCGCCTTTGTTTATTCTTTTATTTGGGGAATCTGGTTTGCTATTGGATTTGTGATTATGCTGTTCATCCATGAGATGGGGCATGTGATTGCGTTAAAAATTAAGAAGTTGCCCACCTCTGCTCCGGTATTTATACCAATGTTGGGCGCGGCAATCTTTGCCCCAGAGTTCAAAGGCAAGCAGAATGAAGCTTTTGTCGGGATTGGTGGTCCCTTACTAGGCGGTATCTCTGCTTTGGTACTGTTTGGTATCTGGGCAGTTCTGCCAACTCAGTACGAATTATTGCTGATACTAAGTTACTTAGCGGCATTCATTAACCTGTTTAATCTTATTCCGATTCGTCCTTTGGATGGTGGAAGAGTTACCCAGGTTATTGGAGACTGGTTTAAATGGGTAGGATTTGTTTTGCTATTAGCTCTGACTATAGTTGTTCACCAGCCTCACATTCTGCTCATTTGGCTGATTATTATTGCTGATCTTAAAGTTAATCCAACTTTCAAGATGATTACTGCCTTTGTCTGTCAGGGATTGATGATGATTCTAATGCTCACTGGGTTTAGCACTCAGCCTTTCTGGCTTAACATGCTCGACATCGGTTTTGGCGTCCTTTATTAATCTAGGTGTATGGTTTGAATACAAGAGGCTCATAACCCGCGACCAAGAACCCGAAGACGAGGAAGTTGTTCCAAAGTCCGTCCAGGTTAAATGGTTAGGTTACTATTTGGTTTTGATTGCCGCTCTGCTGGCTTTGATGTTTACGCAAATACCGTATTTGCCTAAGCAGCTGCATCCGCAGCCAGAAGCGGAACAGACCGAGATGATCAAGACTGAATAAATATAAATCCTGTTTTTCGACAGGATTTTTTATTTTGCTTTTATTTCATTATTCAAACCGTACTGGGATGCGGAGTTCTTGGTCATTCTCCGGCAATCCGGACGGGTTGTCCTTTTTTAAAATTAGAGTACCGGTAGCTGTAGCTGGTTTAGAGAAAGTGAGTGTGCCCTTGTAAGAAACAAAGTTGGTAGTCATCCATTCCTCAGTGGTCATAATAGGCTTTAGTGCTAGCTCCTTACCGTTTGCGTCTAGAAGTCGGGCAGGGAACGAGGCTTCGAAGAACCAATTGCCCCGAGCTTTTCCGTTAATCTGCAAAGGCGAGCTAACTATTTGATTAGGCCGAGGACTTTCTGAACGAATCAAATCATTCATTTCCAATTCATTGCCAATATCTTGAGTAAAGGTTTGGCCGTTTGCAGTACATCTTGCCGGATAACTTTCCAGGCTCGGATTGCCTGCAGCTACACACTCATCATAATTAGTGATTTTTGTCGGTTCTTCTGGGATTTGATTATTTGTTTGCTGGGCAGGGCTTTCTTGGGTATCTTTCTGCTGGGGCGTCATAAAATAGACTACTCCCACCAAGACAATAGCAGTTATGACTGCTGGTAATAAGTATGATTTAAATGATTTCATAATTATATAAATAAGGTTCAAATGTTAATTATCAGTATTATAGTTTGTATACGTTTTTGTATATAGATAGTAACACATCGAAAATTAACAAAAACCCCCTCTCGGGAGTTTTTTCTCTGTTAACTTTGATTGCCAAGTTTTTTTAAGCTCTTTATCAAATGGACTAAGATATAAACATCAAGGGCATACCATAGCAGAATCCCTAAGAGCATGTCATTTTGGGTAGCAAAGAAGTATATTGCAGAGATTACCAACCCGGCAATAGATACATAACTGAGGGTTAGGATCCATGACGAGTATTTATTGATTATTGTTCGAATGTTAAGACCAATTATTATCAGTATGATACCGATTAAGGCAGAGATAGAACCTTCCAAAGTAAGCGATGGGGTCAATGACGCTTCTCCGTCCGAGTTTATGAACAGGAAAGTTAAATGAACAACCCCTAGGAAGATAAAAAACGCCGCAAAGGTTTTAGGGCTTTCCCCTCCCTTGATTTTGTTGCTCAGCCAATAGCCAGCAATGGCTCCTACGATGAGGGCAATAATAGCGATCATGTTTGCAGAGTCGATATCGGTGCTTTGAGCAACGACCAAGGACCAAGCAATAGTGCCAAAGACCAACGCCCCTACTAGGGTGTAGACAATTTTTCTTAACATTTTATTAAGTTAATAATGTTATCTATATTATATAACAAAAAACTCCCCTTTAGGGAGAGTTTTTTGGTGGAGCGGCTAACGGGAATCGAACCCGTATCCCTTCCTTGGCAAGGAAGAGTTCTACCATTGAACCATAGCCGCACGTATTTAATTTGCAATCCCCTCTATCCAACCCATAATCTTATGGAAAGTTGCTGTGTCGCCTATCCTGACCTGAATTGTCCCGTAAGGCAGCACATTGTAAGGCCTTTTATTTAGAGTGGATTTACTCACGCCATAGTAGAACTTTTCGAAACGTTCTTTAGGAATTTTAGTCAATTTTGACCAAAATTGCAAGAGCTGCTCAGGATTTTGATGTTGATAAATTCTTAGGCCAGCTTTTAGTCTATTTTCTTCTATCTTGCAAACTTTTCTTAAAAATTCGAGAAAAATAGCAACGAGTTTCGGATCGGAATTAGATAGGCTAACAGGATGGTAAGAGCGGGCAACTCCATTCTTCATAATGGCTCGTTTATGACCCTCACCCCAATATAAGGCTGCGCCAATCAATAACAGTTCTCTGTTAGATAGTCTTCCTATTTCTAGCATGGCTGCTGATCTGATTTTTTTTGCTTTTGCATGCGCTAGCTTAGTTTGTAATGCATTTCTTTTGAGCAATCCTTTTAAGGCCCCCTTCTTGGTTTTGTCATTTAGCCTATCGGAGGCAATTTTAGACAATTGCAAGTTTTTAAACCAAGTAGAAAGGGTGCTTTTGGGAATTTTTAAAACTTGAGCTATTTCTGTGTAGCTTTTTCCTGTTAACCTTAGTTTCAGTGCCTTTTCTTTATCGTTTCTCATGGGTATGCTTAAAGTATAGCACAGCGGTACGAAAACTTATGTATTAAAAAACAGTGAAAATTTCACTGTTTTTTAATGGTGCCCCGGGTCAGAATTGAACTGACGACACGACGCTCTTCCTGCGTCATTTTGGACTATATCATCTTCCTTTGGAAAGGAAGTCGGGCGCTATCCGTAGGATTATTGTTGGGCTCACCTACTAGTCTCTACACCTTCCAAGAAGTATTAACCCGTTCTTGGCTTGGCTCGGGATTGTCTAAATGTATTTAGATGTTCCCCGAGTTCACCCGATTTGCATTGCAAAATTACTCTCGCATGGCCCGAAGATTCAGGCGTCTGCTCTACCACTGAGCTACCAGGGCATATTAAATTTTCGCATGGTGGGCGATAAAGGATTCGAACCTTTGGCCTTCTCGGTGTAAACGAGACGCTCTAACCAACTGAGCTAATCGCCCTAAATTTGCTAACTTAATGATTATATAGAATTAGGTATATTTTTGCAAGAGGTTATTGATATATATTGGTATACGCTAACGCCTTGAGGTATGATATCGATATGAGCACTAATCATTTTGAAAAAATTGTATGGTCCCCTGATTTTGCTTATGTTATTGGGTTAATCGTTACTGATGGAAATCTTTCCAAGGATGGTAGGCATATTAATTTTACGTCTAAGGATATAGAGTTAGTCAATATAGTTAAAAATACTCTTAACTTAACCAATAAAATATCTCTCAAAATCCGAGGTGCAGAACCTAAAACCACCTGCTACTTTTTACAGTTTGGTAGTATAAATCTTTATAAGTTTTTACTATCTATCGGCTTGATGCCTAGTAAGTCAAAAGTTATAGCAGAAGTCAAAATTCCAAAACGATATTATGATGACTTTTTGAGGGGTCATTTTGATGGAGACGGAACCTTTTATTCTTACAAAGATAAAAGATGGCCTTCCAGTTTTCTGTTTTATTTAGTTTTTATGTCGGCTAGCGAAAATCATATTAACTGGTTACGGGTACAAAACAGTTTAAAATATAGAGTCTCTGGTCACATTAGTAAAAATAAGAACTCTTCTGTTTATCAATTAAGGTATGGCAAAAAAGAGAGCTTGGTTATTTTAAGAAAAATGTATTCAAATAGTAGTTTATGTTTGACTCGTAAGCTATTGAAAATTAAACAAGCATTAGATATAATTTCTGAGTCTTTATAACTAGCGCGGGTGCTGTAACTGGTAGCCAGGCTGCCTTGAGGTGGCAGTGCCCCTAGGGCGTGGAGGTTCGAGTCCTCTCCCGCGCACCAAAAAACTTTGCATAAGCAAAGTTTTTTATATAATCTCCCATTTTCCGTCCGGTGTTTTAGCCAGCTTCCCTACCATAGAGAATCCGGCTGCCAATTTGTGCCCGCCGCCGCCCAGTTTTTGGGCGATTTGCTGCACGTTTACCCCTTTGTACTCTTCGCTGCGCAGGCTGCCTTTAATACGATCCCCGTCTTCCTTGAGAAACATTGCGTATTTGGCTTCTGGAACTTTATTGAGAGTTTCCACCAAACCTTCGAAACTGGCTTGTTCTGGGTTACCCAAGCTTTGCAGTTGGTCCTGAGTAATTACAGAATAGATTACCTGGTTGTCGGGATTGTAGTAAGAATTTGTTAAAGCCTGTCCCCATGCTTTGAGCTGAATTGGGTCAGCGTTGTTAAATGTATGCTTGCTGACCTGGCTGATGCGCGCGCCGCTTTTCATTAATTCCGAAGCCGCCTCTAAAGTGCTGGCTTGGGTGTTGGAATGCATTAGCAATCCTGTGTCTGTGACAATTCCTGTTAACAAGTTGGTTGCAATGTCGTGGCTGATCTCCCATCCGCAAAACTTGAAGAAATCAAACACCAATTCCGCCACGGAAGACTTGGTGTGATCAACAACATTTACTTCTGCATAAAATTGGTTATCTGGATGATGGTCAAAGTTGATTTTTGGAATTTTCAGATTTTGAATATTAGGATTATTAACCCGTCCCAAATGAGAGCAGCCGGAAATAATCAGCAGGTCGAAGTTTGTGTGGTTGATGTCGCTCAATACTTCATCCGACATCGGCATATAGCTCAAGCGGCTTGGTACGCCTTCGGTTACAGCTATGGTAACATGCTTCCCCATTTCTTGGGCCGCTATAGCCAAAGCCAAAACTGAACCCAGATCGTCACCGTCAGTGCGTTCGTGCGTAGTAAATAGAATCCGATTTGAGGATTCCATTAGTTGTTTAGCTTGTAAGAAATTTTCCTGCATTAGTCTTCTTCCTTGTGAAGTTTATCGATCAGTTCGTTAATATGCTGCGCGTAGCGGGGAGAAGTGTCCAAAAAGAATTGCAGCCGCGGGACCATCTTCATTTGCAGCTGCTTGTTGATCTCCCCTTGAATGTCGTAAATATTATCTTTTATAATCTTCATAATCTCATCGTCATCGCCTCCAACAATGGAAACCCAGACTTTGGCCCAGCGAGAATCCCCGCTCACTTCCACCCTGCTCACTGTGGTTAAACCGTTTACCCCTTTTAAGTACGGTAAAATTGCCTCTCCTACTAATTGTTGTAAAAGAGAGTTTAGTTTTGGGATTCGATTAGGATTTTTGGGTTCTTTTTGCTTCATAGCGAAGAATTAATATACCAAACTGTCTATATTATATCAAGCCGCCGCCGCAGAAATATTGAAAATAATAAACCCGCCTGGCTTTGGCGGGTTTTGGTTTACTTACTAATGGGTACCTCGGGTGTGCCTTTGGTTTTCCAGGGACGGCCAAACATATCTTTCTTTTTGAAATGCTTAGAGGCCTTTTCTGCACCTTGTTGTCTTAATCGGGACTCTTCTTCCTTCATTAGATGGTTTTGGTGGCGTTTTGCTTCCCATTCCTTAATTTCTTTATCGCGCTGGATTTGCTTTTCTTCTATTTGAGCCAAATGTTCAGCTCTCCCAGCTTCAAAATCATCATTATTCTCTTCGAATTTAAAATCCTCCGCCTCCTCCGGGGTATGACCATATTCATTCATATGATTATGCTTAATTAATTAAATGATACCATAAATAAAACCGCCATATCGGGGCGGTTTTATAGGCTTTTCTGCTTAAGGCTCTCTTCAAAACTTTCTATAAGGTCATCTACTTGCAGCTTATAATTGGTTTTGATTTTCATGCCAAACTCATTATTGCGAGCCACTTCTTTGGTTTCTACTTTGCCTTGCTGAAGCTCCAGGATTTCTCCTCGTGCCACTTCTTGATATTCGCCTTCATCATTCTTTTTGACAATGGCAATTTGTTTATTCTTGCGGATCTCTCCCTCCAATACCATTCCGCCAACAATCATCTGGCCCTTTTCGGTTCGGAAGATGGCTAAAATCTTGCCACGCCCAAATGTTTTCTTTTCCATTTCCGGAGTAAACATTTCTACTACGGCACTGGTTACATTTTCTAACAGTTCGTAAATTACGTCGTAGTTATCGACGTTGACTTTTTTTTGCTTGGCCAGGTTAACTGCCTTTGGATTAGTCTTTACCCGGAAAGCAATGATGTTAGCCTTAGAGCTTTCTGCCAGCAGAATATCGTTTTCGTTTACTTCGCCAATTCCCTCGCTCAGTATATTGATCTGAACCTCGTCATTCTTTAGTTTGCTGAATGACTGCTTGATTGCTTCCAGCGATCCGGCAACGTCTGACTTTAAAATTAAATTCAATGCTTTAGAGTCATCATCAAGTTGAAGTTTGGAGCGGACAGTTAAGCGGCGGCTGTGCTTAAGCTTTTGCGCAGTTGTGCCGATTTCTCGAGCTTGGTCTAAAGTCTCGGTGGTTTGCAAAATATCACCTGCTTCGGGAAGATCTGAAAATCCGGAGATTACTACCGGCGTCGATGGTCCGGCAACTTTAACTTTCTTGCCATGCTCGTCTTCCATAGATTTAACTTTTCCAAAACCGATTCCGGCTACCATGATATCCCCTACTTTTAAGCTGCCGTTTTGAATAATAACTGTCGCTACCGGACCCTGCCCCTGAGAGACATGGGATTCGATAACTGTACCAAGCAGTTTGCCTTTTGGATTAGCGGTATAGTTTTCTACTTCGGCTTGCAGCAAAACCATTTCTAGCAAGTTGTCGATCCCAATTTTGTTCTTCGCAGAGATTTCTACCGTAATAGTTTTTCCACCCCATTCTTCGGTAAGAATGCCGTGTTCGGCTAGCTCCTGTTTTACTTTAGGAATATTTGCGCCCTCTTTATCGATCTTATTGATAGCAACGATTATGGGGGTATTGGTGAACTTAGCGCGATTAATAACCTCGATAGTTTGCGGACGAACACTGTCGTCTGCAGCTACTACCAGAATAATCATGTCGGTTACGTTAGCACCACGGGCGCGCATTTCTACGAAAGCTTCGTGGCCGGGAGTATCTAAAAAGGTTATAGCCTGACCATCTTTTTTAACTTGGTACGCACCAATGTGCTGGGTGATTCCCCCGCTTTCTCCGGCCACAACATCTGTTTCTCGGATCGCGTCAAGCAAAGTAGTCTTGCCATGGTCGACATGGCCCATTACAGCCACAATTGGAGCGCGGGCAACTTTTTCTGATTCGGTTTCTGCTGCTAATTGCTCCTGCAAAAAACCGCTTCCGAATTCTTTTACATCATCAGTCTTTTCGCTAGCAACCTCGTAACCTAGATCTTGCGCAATAATGCTGGCAGTTTCGAAGTCCACCTCTTCGTTTATGGTGGCCATTACGCCATTGGTAATGAGCGTGCGAATTACATCCGTTACCGGCAGTTTTAGCAGCTCGGCAAAGTCGCGAACTTTGATAAATGCCGGCAAAGACACTTTCTTGGGAGTGGTATCTTTCGGCGCTGTTTCTTTAGGTTTAGCGCTCAAGGCCTGCGCAATCTTCTTCGCCAAGTGATTGTCTATCTTATTGGCTCGCGGGGAAATATGAAAACCGGCTGCGTTTGCTTTAGCGCGCAGCTCCTGGATCGACATATTCAATTCGTGAGATAGCGAAGATAAGTTCATAACTGATTAACTATACTGTAAATTGTCGAAAAAATCAAGCGAAGCACGAAATAAAAAAACCGGTTGCCCGGTTTAAGTTTAGCAGATCTAAAAAGTTCGTCCCTTTCCTACGATCATGCGCAGGTGCTTTGGGATAATGCTTACCACTGCCGGAACTTTAGCAAAAGTCCGTCCGGCTATATTTAAAGGAAAGCCGCGCGGCTCTAAAAATTCTACTTGCCTGCATTTGATCACGGAAGTTCCTGGGATATTTTCTAAGACGCCTGCAGCAATATCTGGCTTATATTTTAAAATGTCTACGCGGCTTAATCGCTCCAGAATCATTAAATCTAAAAATCCGTCGGTTGGATTGGCAATGGTGCTGTTGGAGCTGGAAGTTGTTCGACTATTGGTAATGGTTCCCCCTAAGCAAGTAATGTCCATTATATAAGAATTATCAATGCGCAGCTTCACTTTAATTTCATCCTTGGTTAAAGAAGACATGCTGCTGAACCAGCTCATGTTTTTTACTTTAGTCGAAGCTACTCCGAATTCCACCTGGCTAATAAAATAGTTGTCCCCTAGTAAAGCCAGGTCCATTTTTTCCAAACGGCGTGCCGCAACTGTTTTAACCGCTGTTTCCAAGCTGTCGATTCCTAAAATTTTTCCGAGAGAGGTGTCTGGCACTAATGGAATAAAGCCCAGGGCAAAGTCACGGCCTGCCAAATAAGCCAGCATGATGTTAAAAGTGTCGTCGGTACCGCACGCTATTAAGGTTTTTACCCCGCGCTCTGCCGCGAGCTCGACTAGTTCCGGTATGCCCCGAATCGAGGTCACGCGAACCATCTCGCCGGAAATTCTAAACTGCGTTAAAAGACCCTGTAAAGTAACTTGGGCCTTTTCGAACTCGCTAGGAGTTATATTAGTGCTGTCGAGAATATAAAAATACATGGAGCCGTTCGCTTAAAGATTAAGCTGGCTATGCGCCAGAAAAGTTAACAGGTGCTCTGCCTACTTTTCTAGTTCTGGCTCGTTAGTGCTGCCGGAAGATGCTTTGGATTTTTCGGCGCTAGCGCCTTTCATGTTGCATTTGCCGGAAAATAGTGCGCCGTCTTCTACGCGAAGAACTCCGCAAGCGATGTCGCCGTTGATGCGGGCAGTCGATTGTAAAATTAGGTTGCCCGAAACTTTGATATTGCCCGAAACTTGCCCAGCAACAATTGCGTTGCCGGCCTGGACATCTGCAGAAATGACAGCAGCTTCACCAATGTGAACGCTTTGGGATGTGTGGACTTTACCGGTTACTCCGCCTTCGATGCGGATATTGCCTTCGGAAACCAAATCACCTTGGATTTTTACGGAAGGGCCGACAATTGTTTCGGCTGCATTGTTTTCTTGTGCCATTGTAGTATAAAAATTAATTACTGATTCGTCTTAAATTATTTTTGTTTGGAGGTCTTTTTGGTTTTCTGCTCTTGCTGACTTGGGCCGGTGACTGCTTCAATTAAAGCTTGCTGTTCTTCGTCGTTAAGCGGCTGAAGCGGCTGACCGTGGGTTATGGCTTTGCAGTAGATGCGGTTGTGTTCGCGTCCATGCAGGCTTGTGATGACCAAACCAGTTTGTTGGCCATCGAGCATTGCCAGGGCAAAGCTTAGATTGCCGCCGTCATTGCTTCCGGAGTTGAAACGAACAACGCTGGAATATTGGAACGCGGTTTCTAAAGTTTCACCATTTTGTCTCACTATTTTTCTAAACTTGTTTGGTTGTTGTTGAGCATCTGCAGCTTCTCGGTAATAGAAGTAAGAACTTCCTCTAAATTATCCGGCTGGCTGTCTTGGTCAAACATTGCTCTCCATTTTCGGACTTTTAGGCCGGCAATAACTCCGGCAATGCCGGCGATGAGTGCAATGATAGAAGCGGTTAATGCGATTATAGCCAAATTTTGTTCAGACATAGTATGGCTATTTTAGCACCCCGCGCGAGTGTGTTCAACTTGATAAAAATTGCCGTTTTTATTATGATTAGCATATTAAATAACTAACTTTCTATATTAGTATGGGCAAGAAAAATAAGAAGAAAAAGTATTATCAACAAGCGGTAAATTCTGCTTCGTCTGCACCCCTTTCGGCTTCCCAGCCATCTCCTACTTCTTCGGCGTCTACTGTTTCGGCTAAGCCTGCGCCTTTGGAAAAATCTGCTGCAGCTTATGGTGCGCATGCAGAAGAATACCGCACTGTCCGACATGATTTAATCAGAGTGGCTTTGGTAAACGGCGTATTTTTAGCAGCCGTACTTGCTCTATATTATGCTAATAAGAGCAATCCTTTCCTAACCAGCTGGTACGAAAAACTATTTTAATACATATTTCCCGTTCAGAAGGCCCGCGAAAGCGGGCTTTACTTTTTGGCTTGGATATGCTAGAATTGGTTTGTAAGTTTCTTGTATTTCGTTCCTTATGTTTTAAGGCCTGAAGTAAAAGAGGTCGTCTTACGTGTATTAATCATAAGGAATACTATGGCATCAAAATTGTATGTTGGCGGACTTCCCTACTCTACTACTAATGAAGAGTTAGAAGCAGCTTTTTCTAAAGCTGGTAACGTTGTATCCGCAACAGTCATCATGGACAAAATGTCCTGTCGTAGCAAAGGTTTCGGTTTCGTAGAAATGTCTACTGAAGACGAAGCTGCTGCTGCTATCAGCATGTTCAATGGTCAGGACTTCGGTGGACGCAATATCAGCGTTAGCGAAGCTCGCCCAATGACACCAAGAAACTAACTTGTTTCTAAAATTGAAAACACCTATCCCTCGTGGGTAGGTGTTTTTTGCTTGCCAAATCCACGAATAATAAAAGATGAAAAAAAGCCGACACATACTTCGTGTCGGCTAAATAGCATTATGCTACAGAGTTTACAGTGTAACCCCCTTCGCGATGTACGGGAATTGGGTTTGCGAATTTGCGTCGGGGTCCGCCAGCTGCTGGAAGGTTACGACCGTCCCCGGCTTAGGGTTAACAACCTTTTCTTTCTCGGCCAAATTGCGGATATATTTGAACGGTAACAGCGCATTGCCTTTTTGGGTGCGAAGCGCGATCTGCTGCGCAAACGGATTGCACCACAGAACCTCGGCCTGGTTTGTTCCAAGCTTTATTTCTGTATTTGCCGAAGGCGCTATGTACTCGCTCGCATCCGGTAAGCTGTCTACGTCGACGAGCGACGCGATAAATCCAGGGAGTTCCGTCCATTCGCTGAGCCTCGGTATTACGAGCTCGCCGTCCTGCTGGAACAGTTCGGCTTCGTACTTCGTCTCCTGATGGAGGAAGTAGTCGTTGTTCTGGGATGCTATCCCGACCAAGATGAGCGCCAATTTATTACCCTCGATCGCGGCAACGTAAGCGTTGTTCGTGGTCTTATGAGTATAGTAAAATGACTTTCGTCCTTTGTTCGCTTTGAGCACCGGGATGCTTTTTGCGTAATGCATTATCCCGCTCTCGGGGAAAAGAGTGCCGTCTAAGGCCACGATGGACTTGCCATCCTTGTTTTGGTGAACAAAGAACGGTGCAGAAAAGATCACTCCTTCTGTCGGTCGCACATATATGCGCAGCAGGAACGAACCTCTTTCTAAGGGGTTGTCGAGCCAGCCGTTGGACAATGGCGTCAGATTAACTCCTTTATCATCCGATGCATCGGCCCGTTTCCAGACCGCTACAAGATCCACAGAACCTTTTCCGTGATTACCGCCAATTTTTGTAAGCATTAATAGTTCCTCCTAGGAATTTTCTTTTAGATTTTTAGCGCTATAATAATGGTGCATTCGGCCTTCACCGAGTTGGCCCAGTCTTTCTGTAACGCTCAAAAAGACCTGTAACTATAACATATTCTATGACAAAAGTCAATAACCAATGTCATTTGCATGTTTCACATGAAAACTATGTCTAATTCAAAAATTACAATAATCTGTTTAGGAAAATTCAAAGAAAAAGCCTATTTTGAGCTGGAGAAGGAGTATAAGAAGCGCCTCTCCCCTTTTTCAAAGGTTAATATTATAGAAATTCCGGAACAACCCTACCGCAAAAATGCAGATATAGACCGCATCAAATTAACCGAGGCTGAGGATATAAAAAAGCACCTAAAAACAGGGGCTATTGTCATTCTTTTGGAAGAAAAAGGAACTTTAAGAAATTCCGAAGATTTTGCTGCTAATTTAGATAGACTCACATCTTTAGGCCAGGAGTTAATCTTTGTTATTGGCAGCGGTGTTGGGCTTCACGAGTCACTAAAAGAGGTTTCTAATTATACACTTTCCCTCAGTCCATTGACTTTTCCGCATAATCTAGCGAGAATTTTGCTATTAGAGCAAATATATCGAGCTTACACGATAATTGCCGGTAGAGAGTATCACAAATAAAAGCGCTTGATTAAGCGTTTTTTTGACTCTGATTTGTTAAGTGCTTATCGTTTTGTAGGTGTTTTCACGTGGAACAATCTCCTTCCACATGAAACCAATGACTACCGCTAAAAGAATCTGGGTTGGCCAAATTGTATACAAATAGTGGTCGATCAGAGAGCGGGAAGCAATGCTAAGGCTATTGCCCCTAATGTGACATTCCAGCAATTCCTGTTGAAATTTTTTTTTCAGTATTTCCACGTGAAACAGCTCTCCAGATTGATAAAATCATAACTTTTATCATAAAAAAGCTTACAATTAAGCCAGTTATGCCTAATTCTGACCAGGTAATGAGCCAGAAGTTATGAATTGGCTGAATGTCCCATTGTTCTAATTGGCTACTCAACCTCTGTTTCATGTGGAACATGTTGGTGCCCGGACCTGTTCCCACTAGCCAATTATCTCGAATGATATCTACACCCGTAGCATTATAAGTATTCCTAAGATTCTTTGCTGCGCTTTCGATTGTTCCACGGGAAACAATCCAAGGATAGAAAACCGTTATTGATATAGCTATTCCGATTGGTACCACCCATAACTTCCTTACAAATAAGACAGATTTCTTTCTATAGCTATTCAGAATTAACCACGTGGTGAAACCTAAAACTAGAGCCAGCATTCCACCACGTGACAAACTTGCAAATATTCCCATTACCATAAGAATATATGTCACGGATAAAATGACTCTTTCCCTCAGTTGTAAAGTATTGTTAAGTAAATATATGTTAAAGAGTGAAACAATAACGAGTACACCGGCAAGTATATTCGGATGAGGAAGTGTTCCATATCCTCGGATATAAGTTGTTCCATGTGAAACAGCTTTGGCCACTCCATACATTGTCACGGATAGGGGAGATTCTCCCAGTAGGTTTAGTCCCAATGAATGCTGCAGCGAGAACTGTAGAACTGCGATAACCCCTTGGATACCCCCAAGTAATACACAAATCCACAGGAATAATTTCTTATACTTAAGCGCAGTAGGGGATTTGTATACCGAATAACCTAGGAGTAATACACATGTTATCCTCAAGTGGTGATAAAAGGATATTGCAGCTTCGCTTTCGAGTTTGACTTGATAAACTATCAGAAGGCCTGTGAAAACTAAACTGATAATGAGCCAAAATTTGAAGTTCTTTTTCAATTTTATTTCTCTATATATATTGATGCCGATGAAAATTAACACAAAGGCAAACCCAATGTATATGGAGATTGAAGTAAAGTCTGAGTAATACCCAAGAATAGTTGCGTAGCTGTTTTCTAGTACATACCTTATCGGGAAGAATATAGAGACCAAGATCCCTGCCAGACTAAGTAGTTCCACGGCCTCGAGTTTGGGTATTTCACGGGAAACAAAATAACTATTCATTCTATCTATAATTTTTGACATTTGAATGCGTGTGTGGCTTAATTGCACGATCGCTTTGTTATGATATAATTCTAACATCAAATGAAAAAACTCGACCCTTTGTAGCTCAATGGATAGAGCGGCTCCGTCCTAAGGAGACGATGGGGGTTCGATTCCCTCCGAGGGGACCAGAAAGATCTAATTTATGAACAACATGAACGACAACGAACTTAGGCAATTTAATGAAAATTTACAGAGACTTAATAAGAGCATGAGCAGTTTTTGGTTAAGCTTTGGAAAAGGTATCCTAACCGGGTTTGGTTCGGTGTTAGGAGCTGGGTTGGCAATTATTTTAATCGGATGGTTTTTGACAATAATAGGTGTTATTCCAGCATTCCAGAGACAGGCAGAGCAGTGGCGCGAAGTATTCATCCAAAATCAAAACAGTGGAACATATGTTTCACCAGATGGCACCAGACTGAACCTCAGTAAAACAGGTCTTCGGTTTTCGAGGGCCCTTAGCTCATCTGGTAGAGCGCATCCATGGCATGGATGAGGCGACCGGTTCAAGTCCGGTAGGGTCCACCAATAAAGAAAATTTAAACACCCCGTGAGGGTGTGTTTTTGCATTGACCAAAAGCTGGGAAAATGCTATTATTCATTAGCGTTAATCGCTTTTTATTTTGCAAGGGACAAACAGGAGGAGTGTGAGAAAACTGCTTTCGTTGGTCGCATTTAAGCGACTTTTCAGGAAGGATAATGCAGTCAGCCTTGAAATGGCTGCAACTGGTTTTCAGGTAGTAAGGGATCACCATGGTGTGATTGATTGGACCAAGTCCAAGCAAAAACAATAGAAAATTCCCAAGCTCCAAATTCACGAACAAGGACAAGCTGAGCTTGTCCTTTTTATATTGCTATAATTAAGGATATGATACCGAGTACAGAAATTACTTTGGATTTTGACCACACCGTAGGTACGGAAGACCGTTTTGTGATTAAGCACTTGTTAGAGGACTTCGTAGATGTAATCAACAATCAGCCGCATGACGAACTGAAAGCAATGATTTCCGGAGCCGCTATTGCAGAAGGTTTTACCGAATTTGCCATGCAGAAGCCTCAGTTGCTAGACATGTTTTATAAAAAGTTTTATGGCCGGCGTAAAAGTTTTATTCGTTTCCCGGAATTAAAATTGTCTTCTACTCACAATCTATTCCACATCAATGGCGACTACGAGGAATACTTGGAAGAAATTTTGGCAGCAGCAGGCACAATCAAGATGTCGCTTATAAAAACTGACGACGGATTTGAATTTATCGGATTTAAATTTTATCCTCGCATGCGCATGCAAGTAGAAACAGAAACTAATTTGTAAGTTATCCGTATATATTAGTTTGTAGATGGTTTATAAAAAATGTTATGTTGGACCGATTTAAAAAGAACTAAGTTTATACAATGGCGGCGCAGGCATAGTTGTTGGCGTTGATGAAGTTGGCCGCGGACCGTTAGCAGGGCCGGTAGTTGCTGCAGCGGTGAGTTTTGTTGCAGATAATTTTAAGGAACTTGAAGGGCGATCTTGGTGGAACGAAATTACCGATAGCAAGAGATTGTCGGAGAAGAAGAGGGAAGAGCTAAGCGAACATATAAAAAATAATTCTCTCTACTCCATTGCAGTTAGTTCGGTAATGGAAATTGAAACCATAAATATTTTGCAAGGTAGTTTATTAGCTATGCGTCGCGCGGTCGAGGAATTGCAAAAGCAGGGTAGGGGACTGGTGCGGGGGAGTTCAGTCTTGTTGGTTGACGGCAGAAACACTATTCCGGATTTGGAGATTACTCAGGAGGCGATTGTAAGAGGGGATAGTATCATCCACTCTATCGCCGCCGCTTCTATTATTGCAAAAGTGCACCGCGATAATTTAATGAAGGAGCTGGGCCAGCAATTTCCTGTTTACGGCTTAGACAGGCATAAGGGTTATGGAACTAAATTTCATATCGAAGCGATAAAGGCCCATGGCCTCTCGCCTATACACCGCGCTTCGTTTTGTGGTAATATTGTTTAATCATATGTAAGTCGCGGATGCGTTTAAGAAGAAGATTTTATGGAGGCGGATCGTTAAAAAATTTGGAGAGGTGCCAGAGTGGTCGAATGGGTCGCACTCGAAATGCGATGTGCTCGCAAGGGTACCCAGGGTTCGAATCCCTGCCTCTCCGCCAATTTTCACTTTTTGTGAAATCGTAAGGAATTGCCTCGGCGCAAAGCGCCTCGGCATGGTATTTTTCCGCAATTTTGAAGGCATTTTTGAAATCCAAAAACAAAGTGCGGTCGGCAATGCGGAAGTTCGAACCAATCTTTTTTAGAAAATCCCGAATCCTTTCGGGATTTTCTTGTTGAGCGCATTTTTCGGCTTGGTTGGCTTCTTTTATGAAGTTAATGGCAAGTTCGAACCGATTATTGCTCTTTCGCCCAAAAGACGAGATTTTTTCTTCTAAATCCTTTTTTGCGAGAATGAGCTTGTGCTTCTTGGTGGCATACTCCGTTTGCGACAAACTGCCTGCCAACTGTAAATCAAGCAAGCGATCAAGTTTTGTTTCAATTTCTACAAGCTCATCTCGCAATTCTTGGGCGAAAGAGCTTTCCGCTTGGGCGGTTTTTAATTTCTCGTTTTCAAAAAATTCTATTGAAGCGTTCGCCCAAGCGGAAGATAAAGAAACTTTTTTGATTTCCTCTTTTATTTGAGAAGTGATGATTTCCTCGCGAACATATTTTTGAGTACAAGGATTTTTCCGTTTGGTGCAACGCAAATAATTATGTCCTTTCTGTGTTTCGGTCGTGATGAAACAACCGCACTCTCCGCAACGGAAAAATCCTCTATACACATAGGGTTTCAATTTTGGCGTTTTCGGTTTACTCTTTCTCATCATCACTTCTTGAACGGAATCAAAAAGTTTCTTTGTGATAATCGGTTCGTGCTTTCCGTCATACATTTCGCCGTTGTATTCGATAATTCCGTAGTAAATCGGATTTTTGAGCATATACTGATAATTTGAGACGGAAAGCATCTTGCCTTTCTTGCCAACCAAGCCCAAGGAATTGATAATCTTTCGGATTTGAGCAAGGGGATATTCGCCAGTTGCATACATTTCAAAAGCCCGCTTGATATATTTCGCCTTTTCTTTATCAACCGCAATACAACGAGCATTCTTGTCGTTTATATAGCCAAGTGGAGCCCAAGCGGGCCATATTCCATTTCTAAGTTTCTGGCGAATACCCCTCTTTATATTTTCCGAAAGATTATCCACATAATATTTTGATTGCCCAAAAGCGATGGACAACATAAATTTTCCCTGCGGTGTCGGATCAAACCAAAAAGTCGGAAATTTTAGCGCGGATATTTTACCAGTATCTACCAAGTAAATTATCCGTCCGCCGTCTATGGAATTGCGAGCAAGGCGGTCGGGGTGCCACGCTAAAATTCCCTCGGCTTCATTTTCCTCTATGCGCGAGATCATTTCGTTAAAAATTTCTCTGCCTGGCTCTTTGGCGGTTTTGCTTTCCAAAAATTCACGGACGATATTCAAACCCTCTTTTCTGGCATATTCCCGCAATTCAAAAAGTTGCGCCTCAATGGAAAGAATTTGACGCTCTGGTTCGTCCGTGGATTTTCTCGCATAGAGGAAAAACTTTTTGGTTTGTAAATTTATGTTGTCCATATTGTTTTTAGATTAGCTTTTGGGCAATCAAAGAAAAATGCGCTCAACCTTTCGCTGAAAGCAAAAGAAAAAAGATTGGTTTGCAAAATTTCATTTTGCCAGAGCTTCGCTCTGCGAACTTCCGCATTGCCGACCGCACTTTGTTTTTGGATTTCAAAAATGCCTTCAAAATTGCGGAAAAATACCATGCCGAGGCGCTTTGCGCCGAGGCAATTCCTTACGATTTCACAAAAAGTGAAAATTGGCGGTGTTTTCTGGACGAAGTTCGAACATTTTTTGAGCAAAACCCCCAATAAGGAAGCCAGCCCCGCCACTGCTCGGAAACCTCGCCACACCACAGAAAAATACTCTTTGCTCTTTTCATTTTGCGCGCGCCCGATTTCTTTTTCTTCTAATGAAAAGAGTATTTTTCTGCGGTGTTCTGCCTTCCAAGTATTCAGGCAGGTGGCGGGGCTGTCCACAATTTGATTTCGAAAAGGAAAAGCGGAATTCCCCCCAAACCCCCCTTCCGCTTTTTCTTTTCTCAAACGGAACGGGATCGGAAGCAGGCGGGCAAAAATTCCTTCCCCCCAACCCCCTTCCTTTTTGCCCGCCTGCTTGGGCTTCGCCCCCAAAACTTTTCGGCGGGACGGCGGGACAGAAAACAAAAGAGAGGATAAAAGAGGAATAACGCTTGCCCCACCCACCCGTGCGCGCGTTATATCAAAGGAACTCCCTAATTTTGTTTGACTAATTGATAAAAATTCCATATACTAACTATAAATCAGTGATGTTTTTAATACTATACAACTATAATAGTAAAACTATACGATTATGTCAAACGAAAAATCCACAATTGGCGACAATATAAAGAAATACCGAAACAAGCTCGGCATTTCGCAAGATCAGCTTTCAAAAAAGGCGGATTTGGCTTTTCATACAATCGCCAAGATTGAAGCTGGCTCTACTCCCAACCCCACCATTGATACAGTCAAAAAAATCGCGGACGCCCTCGGCGTTTCCCTTGATGATTTAATGAAATAAAACTATGGCAAATACTAAAGAAGCAAAAGCGCGAATAAAAATAAACAAACTGCTTGAACAAGCAGGCTGGCGATTTTTTGATAATGAAAAAGGACAAGCAAACATTTCGCTTGAACCGAATGTAAAACTTACCCAAAAAGACATTGACGCTTTTGGTGAAGATTTTGAATCCACAAAAAACGGCTTTATTGATTTTTTATTGCTCGATGAAAAAGGTTTCCCGCTCGTTATTCTGGAAGCCAAAAAAGAAGACAAAAACCCACTGGACGGAAAAGAACAAGCCAGAAAATACGCTCACACTGAAAACGCCCGTTTTGTAATTCTCTCAAACGGCAACCTTCATTATTTTTGGGATTTGGAACGAGGCGATCCTGAAATTATCACAGAATTTCCAACGCAAGAATCTTTGAAGCACAGGCAGGATTTTAAGCCCAACAATCAGCGTTTAGCAGACGAGGAAGTCAATGATGATTATATCGCCCTCACGCAAAATCCAAATTTCAAAGACGATCCTCGTTATCAGAAAGAAGATACTCGTGAACAATATCTTTGGGACGAAAATTTGCGAATTTTGCGCCCGTATCAACTCAAAGCAATTCACGCCTTGCAAAAGTCCGCCGAAGCTGGAAATGATCGCTTTCTTTTTGAAATGGCGACAGGCACAGGAAAAACTCTAATTTCCGCCGCCGTTATCAAACTGTTTTTACGAACAGGCAACGCTAAAAGAATTCTGTTTTTGGTTGATCGTTTAGAATTGGAAGACCAAGCCCATAAAAACTTTGTCCGCTATTTGAGCAATGACTTTTCTTCTGTTATTTACAAGCAAAACCGCGACGACTGGAAAAAAGCGGAAATTGTCATTTCAACAGTTCAAAGTCTTTCGGCGCAAGATAAATATAAAAAACTTTTCTCGCCGACTGATTTTGATTTGATTATCGCCGATGAATCACACCGAGCAATAGGCGGAAACTCGCGAGCAGTTTTTGAATATTTTATCGGCTACAAATTGGGCTTAACCGCAACACCGAAAGATTATTTGAAAAATGTTGATCCGCAAAAATTATCACAAAAAGACCCACGAGCTTGGGAAAGACGGCAACTCTTGGACACTTATACGACTTTTGGCTGTAAAAATGGCGAGCCGACTTTCCGTTTCAGTTTGCTTGACGGCGTAAAGGAAGGATTTTTGATCAACCCTATCGTTTCAGACGCGCGAACCGACATCACTACCGAATTGCTATCGGAAAAGGGCTATGCGGTTATGGTTGAAGATGAGAATGGCACAGAAAGTGAAGAAACATTTTTCCAAAAGGATTTTGAAAAGAAATTCTTTTCCGAAAAAACAAATCGCGTCTTTTGCCAGACACTCATTGAAAATTCTCTTAAAGACCCGATAAGCGGTGAAATCGGCAAAACTATTGTCTTTTGCGTCAGTCAAAAGCACGCTTCCAAAATAACGCAAACGCTCAACCAAATGGCGAGCCAACTTTGGCCCGACAAATACAATTCCGATTTTGCCGTGCAAATCACCTCAAATATTGCGGACAGCCAGCAATTCACAATCAATTTTGCCAACAACAACCTAAACGGACACACCAAGTTTTTGGAAAACTACAAATCCAGCAAAACGAGAATTTGCGTAACTGTCGGAATGATGACGACTGGTTATGATTGCCAAGATATTTTGAATCTTGCGCTTATGCGCCCAATCTTTTCGCCGACTGATTTTATTCAGATCAAAGGACGAGGCACAAGAAAATTCACTTTTGAATATACCGACGAATATGGCGAGAAACACAAAAAGCCAAAAGATCATTTCAAATTTTTCGATTTCTTCGCAAACTGCGAATACTTTGAAGAAAAGTTTGATTATGACGAGATTTTGCAATTACCAATCAAACAAAAAGGAACTGGCGGAGAGGGACCTGTCGGCGTTGATATTGATGAAATAGAAGTTTTTAATCCCGACAAAGTAAAATCCCTTACCGAAACGCCTGTCGGAATCGAGGGAATGAAAGTTGATCGCAAACTTTTTGAAAAAGCCCGTGAAGAATTGCAAAAAGACACGGAAGTAAAATCTGCCGTGGAAAATGAGCAATGGGACAAAGCCGTGCAGATTATGCGCGACAAATACGAAGACAAACCGCAATTATTCCTGAATCTTGAAAAAATCCGCAAGAGCGAAAATCTTGATCGCCGTATTTCTTGGCGTGAATTTTTGGAAAGAGCTTTCGGCTTGATTGATGTTTTCAAATCCAAAGACGAAAAACTGGAAGAAGAATGCGAAAAGTTTATCTCAATCTACAAGCCCGAAAGCAAATATGTTCCGCATATCAAAAATTATCTGAAAGCGTATGTTACAGACGAAAAATTTCGCGAGATTATCAACAAAAAACAATTTGCGGAATTGAATGTGTACGCTGGATTTACAATGTCGGAATTTAAGGAATTAAACGGCTGGCGGGAAACTGTCCCTGAATATGTGAAAGACTATGTTCCCGTTAATGTTTATATGAGGTAACCAAAAAATTATGCTTGATCAAACTACAAAACGAAAACTAGACTCTGCCCGACAAATTCTTGTCGGTAAAGTGCCAGACCCAAAAGCTCAAGTTGAACAAATCACGACCGCTCTTGTCTATAAGTTTATGGACGATATGGACAAGGAATCTGAAGAACTCGGCGGAGAGGCAAAATTTTTCGCCAACGGATTTTCGCAATACGCTTGGACGAAACTTTTGGACAATAAACTTTCGGGGCAAGAACGCCTTGATTTGTATGTTCAAGCAATTACGAATATGTCGAAAAATCCGCATATTCCGCAATTGTTCCGTGATATTTTCAAAGGCGCGTTTTTGCCATACAACGACCCTCGCACGCTTTCGCTATTCCTCAAAGAGATCAACGAATTTAATTACGAACACAGCGAAAATTTAGGCAATGCTTTTGAATATTTGCTTTCTATTCTCGGAAGCCAAGGCGACGCGGGACAATTCCGCACGCCTCGCCACATTATTGATTTTATTGTTGAAGTTGTTGATCCAAAAAAGAACGAAACAATTCTTGATCCCGCTTGCGGAACGGCTGGATTTTTGATTTCTGCCTACAAGCACATTTTGAAAACCAACAAAGAAAAACCGCTCACGCCAGACGAAAAATTAAAATTGATGAATAATTTGGCAGGCTATGATATTTCGCCTGATATGGTGAAATTGGCGCTTGTGAATATGTATCTGCACGGATTCCCAGAGCCAAAAATTCACGAGTATGATTCGCTGACCAGTGAAAAGCGTTGGGACGAAACTTTTGATGTGATAATGGCAAATCCTCCTTTTATGACACCTCGTGGAGGAGTAGTGCCACACAAGCGATTTTCTATACAGGCAAATCGTGCAGAAGTTTTGTTTGTTGATTACATCATAGAACATTTAAATATCAGTGGTCGAGGTGGAATTGTAGTCCCTGAGGGAATAATGTTTCAAACAAGCAATGCTAATCAATCGTTAAGAAAAAAAATGGTAGAAGATGGGTTATATGCGATCGTTTCTTTGCCAGTAGGAATTTTTAATCCATATTCCGCAACGATTAAAACAAGTGTACTTTTTTTTGACAATTCAATTTCAAAAAAAGTTAAAGATATTTTGTTTATTAATGTTGAAGCAGACGGCTATGATCTCGGTGCAAAACGACAAAAAATAGAAAAAAATGATTTGCCTGAAGCCCTCCAAGTAATCACTGATTGGAAAAATGGCAAAAAGAATCCAAGCAAAAAAGTTTTTTGGGTAAGTAAAGACGAGATATTAAACCACAGTGAAGTTAGTCTAAATTACAAAACATATTTTCAAACTGACCACCGAGGAAAAAGTAAGTGGGAAAGCGTTAAACTTGGCGACATTTGCAAAATAAGAACGGGAAAGAAAAATGTTAATGAAGGCAATCCAAATGGAAAGTACCCTTTTTTTACTTGCGCCCAAAATCATACTTATAGTGATGTTTTTTCATTTGATGCAGAAGCGATACTTATAGCAGGCAACGGAGATGTTGGCACAGTAACTTATTTTAAGGGTAAATTTGAAGCATACCAAAGAACATATGTTCTAACTGATTTTGTTAATATTGAACCTAAATACTTATATTTCGTGTTAAAGAACACTTTGAAAGATTCTGTTCTACAACAAAAACTGGGAAATACTATGGCGTATATCAAATTAGGTGCAATCCAAAATTTTAGTTTTCCGTTACCTCCAATGGAAGTACAAAAAAAGATAATGAAAAAGATTGAAGAAAGAGAAAATCAAATAAAGGAATATGAAAATTCAATACATAAACTCAAGGAAGATATAAAAGTGAAAATTTTTTCAGAATAAATATGAGCAGTAAGATTCCAAAACCAAATATCGGCTCCGAATGGAGAAAATGGGATTTGCATGTGCATAGCCCTGCTTCTGACGGCTTTTCTGGTACTTGGGATCAATTTGAAACTCAACTGAAAAACGCTGATTGTGATGTTATTGGGATAAATGATTATTTTTCAGTAGCAGGATACAAACAAATCAAAGAAAAAATCGACAAGGGCGATTTAGATGTTGGCGGTAAGAAAATCCTGCCCGTTGTTGAATTTCGAATGACTGAAAGCGTACAAAACAAAAACACCACAACAAACGGGGCAACTCATTTCAATTTTCATATTATTTTTGATGACCAAATACAAATTGCTGACATTGAAAATTTAATTAAGGGGTTGAAAAGCAACGGAACAAAAATCAGTGGCGATTATGATGACAAAGCCAAACTGAAAGATAAGAAAATCTCCCTCGGTTCTTTGCTAACTGAATTAAACCAGGACGAAAAATTTAAGGATAAATTTTTATTGTGGCTTCCGTATGATGAATACGGCGGTATTGATGAAATTGATCCGAATTCAGATGAGTGGATAAAGAGTAATTACATAAGAACTGCTGATGTTTTAGGTTCTTCACGACAAAAACAAATTGATTTTTTCCTTTGGAAATCTGATTTGAAAACTGACGGAACTGTAAAATTTACACAAGATCAGTTTCGCGGTTGGTTTTTACGAAAAAAGGCTTGTATAAAAGGAAGCGATTCACACGCTCAAGATTATCCAATTGGAAAGCTAAAGGATAAAGATTCAAAACCGATTGAAAAATATTGCTGGATTAAAGCCGAGCCAACATTTGAGGGATTGAAGCAAATTGTTTATGAGCCAGAAACAAGAATTTTTATTGGTGAGGAAAAACCAAAAAAGCCGATAAACACGATTGACACAATTACTCTAAAAATTCCTACCGACGCAAAAGTTGGCGAAGATAAGTTTTGTTTTGCTGGGAATAACGGCTCATATAACTTAAGCCCATATTTTAATTGTTTTATCGGTGGTAGAGGATCAGGAAAAAGCACTATTTTGAATTTTCTGGGATTGCATTCAAACAACCCCGATTCTCCAAAAAAGTTTTGGAATAATTTAAGCCCCTCTTTTGATCCGAATGACAACAATATTTTTTCCTTTGGCGGAACTGAAATTTTTGAATTTTTAGCTCAAAGCGAAATAGAAACTTTTGCGCGGGATAAATCTAAATTTACGCAAGCAATTTATGACAGAGCTAATTCGCACGCAGGTAATATTTTAGAGGAATACGAGGAAGAAATTGAATCCTTGAAAGGCAAACTTGGTCAAATTATTCAAGCCGTTTCTGATTTGAAAACTCTTGAGGATCAAAAAATTGCAAAAGAAAAAGAAAAAAGGACGCTTGAAAGTAGCGTTAAAGTATTATCGAGCAAAGAATATAACGAGGTTATTACTGGAATTACAGATAAATCAAAAGAGTTGCAGGAGTTAGAAGATTGGAAAGAAAATATATCTGATCTTAAAAATTCACTGTCTGATCTAATTCCAGAATCTGAATCTGAAGAATCAAAAGAAGAAGTTGAAAAAACTGAATACGAAAAAGCCTATGACCTTGCAGTAGCCAAGATTGCTGAAGCGGTTGAATTATTGAAAGAAGAAAAGTTTGCAGAGGAAGCAAAGAAAGAATCGGAGATCAAAAAAGCTCTGACAGAATTGGAAGCTAAAGCCAAGACACTAATTGAGAAAGCTGGTTATACTCCCGAAAGCGTTGAGCAGATCAAATCCGCTCCACAAAAAATAACGAACTTGGAAAGCGAAATTAAGAGCTTAACCGCTCAAATTGAGGCAAAAACAAAAGTGCTTGCAACGCTCGAAAATGTTGTCGCTGGATTAAGCACAAATAAACAAAATTACGAAACAAAAATTACCGAGATATTGAAACCCTTGCAGGATTTATTGAAGAAACAGTTTGAAGACAATCAAGGGAAAGATATCAAGCAAATTTCACTCGAATATTCTTTCAACGAAAAAGGTGCTTGGGTTGCTCTGGCAGAAGAGTTTTACAATTATTTTTTCACAAAGTACCACGATACGGAACGAGGCAAAGAAGTGTGCGAATTTATAACGGGCAATGAGCAAACTTTTTCCAAAAACTCATTTGACGATGTTAGAAAAATTATCCAACAATCCCAGAAGAGCGATAAAAAATACACCAAATTTCTTGATGAGGTTTTTAAGGAAGAGAAAAATTTTCAAATCTTTCAGGCAATTAGGGATAAACATTTGTACGATGTGAAGCTAAACAAAATAATCCAAGTCAAATATGACAATCGAGATGTTGAACAAGCGTCTTTCGGACAAAGATGTACGGCGGTAGTTGTGATTTTACTTTTGTTTGGGAATTATCCGCTAATTATTGATGAGCCAGAGGCTCATCTTGATAGCTCGTTGATTGCGAATTATCTTGTGCCTTTGTTGAAAGAGAAAAAATCAGATCGCCAAATCATTTTTGCCACCCATAACGCAAATTTTGTAATCAACGGAGATGCAGAGAAAATTTTCATTTTGAAAAATGAATCGGGGCAAACGGAAGTTATTGAAACGACAATTGAGGACACAAAAAACAGAGAGGAATTGCTAAAACTTGAAGGCGGAAAAGAGGCATTTGAAAAAAGAGGTGAAAAGCTTAATATTAAATAGTCCCGCCGTCCCGCCGAAAAGTTTTGGGGGCGAAGCCCAAGCAGGCGGGCAAAAAGGAAGGGGGTTGGGGGGAAGGAATTTTTGCCCGCCTGCTTCCGTTCCCGTTCCGTTTGAGAAAAGAAAAAGCGGAAGGGGGGTTTGGGGGGAATTCCGCTTTTTCTTTTCGAAATCAAATTGAGGACAGCCCCGCCACCTGCCTGAATACTTGGAAGGCAGAACACCGCAGAAAAATACTCTTTTCATTAGAAGAAAAAGAAATCGGGCGCGCGCAAAATGAAAAGAGCAAAGAGTATTTTTCTGTGGTGTGGCGAGGTTTCCGAGCAGTGGCGGGGCTGGCTTCCTTATTGGGGGTTTTGCTCAAAAAATGTTCGAACTTCGTCCAGAAAACACCGCCAAAGACATTTATGCAATCAAAAGCCAAGACTCCCAGTGAATATATCAAAGCGCTAACAGCAGAGCAGAAAACTGTTATAGAGTATGTGCGCAAAAATTTGAAATCTTTCTTACCGAAAGAAGTTGCTGAGTTTATGCAATGGGGAATGATTTGCTATTCTGTCCCGCTAAAAATATTTCCCGAAGGCTATTTAAATGATCCAAAGCAGCCATTGCCTTTTATGGGTCTGGCGGTTCAAAAAAATTATTACGCTTTGTATCTAATGACGGTATACGGCGACCCAAAGACTTACAAGATGCTGGTTGATGGATATAAAAAGTCTGGCAAGAAATTGGATATGGGAAAAAGCTGTTTGCGGTTTAAGAAAATTGAAGATTTGGATTTAAAAACTATACAGCAAGTTTTAAAGAATCAGTCGGTGAAAAAATACATTGAAGCATATAAAAAATCACGTCAGAAATAGACGTGAGTTATTTTTAAGCTGCCGCCAATTGCGAAACCGCAGCTGCCGGTAAAGTGATTCTACTCTTTGCTCGAGCTGTTCCGGACTGCAGTCAGTGTTAATCACATATCTAGCATTTTTTTCTTTATAGCTAGAAGGGACTTGCTGAACGATGCGCGCTTTGATTTGGTCCTCACTCATCTTGCGATTTTCTCTTAAGCGCCGCAGCTGTTCTACCTGATTGCATGTTACGGTAATGATATCTGTAAATCTGTCCTGATTTCTGGTTTCGAAGATAATCGCCGATTCGACTACGCAGAGCTTTTTGCCGTCCTGGGCATTAACCTGCTGTTCGACTTCTTGCCATACAAATGGATGAATAAATTTTTCCAAAGCCATTTTCCGCTCCGGATGGCTAAAAATTATCTTTGCTATCTTAGGCAGGTCGGGACGGTTGCCATGGGTGATGTCGAATACATTATCTTGTAAAATTGTATTAATTTCTTTAATGTATCTGCCGCTCGACATAAGTTCCTTGGAGATTTGATCGCAGTCAAAGACAGCTACGCCTTTAAATTTAGCGAGTATTTTAGCTACTGTGCTCTTGCCGCAGCCGATGTTTCCGGTTAGTCCGTAAGCTTCCATGTTTCCTCCTGAATTTTTAACGTCTTGGTAATTTATCAGATTTAGCAATATACTTCAAGCCTGCTGTTTCATGCTGTGCCACAAAGCGATCTGTCCTATAGCTCGGGCCAGGTTGTGGTCCTTTCGGCTTGTGTACCTTGTTTCATCCCAGCCAAAGTAATTGTCGTCTATATAATCATTTAAGAAACGTGATGCCAAGCCAAGCATAATCAGCTGGCAAGCTTGAGGAATGAGAGCCTTTTCGGTATCCGAAAGGATTGTTGCAAAGGCCGTTTGTTCCACATGCAAATATCCCTTGATAATGGCTTCATATCTTTCTTTGTCAAAAACATTGTTCGGATTGTCTTCACTCTGGCCGCACAGCGACCTTACACAATCACCTATATCGTATAACGGAGAAAGCTTTTGAATCGTATCCAGGTCTATCATGCAGATTCCCTGGTCCTGGATGTTAAACAGAAAATTGGTGATTTTTGGGTCCGTGTGAATAATCTGCTCGGGTAAGTTTTTAGGAAGCAGTAATTTGGGAAACTGATCCTTTAATAATGTGAAAGCTTGTATAACTTTAGGGTCTCTAGTCGCTAGAAATTGCGGTTCGTACTTGATTAGTTTATTTAGAACTTCATCATACCGAAACATTGGAAGAGTCGGCTTTAGCTCTTCGGTATAGTTTTTCAATTGGCTGTGAAATTGTGCCAAGACCTTGCCAGCTCTGAAAGCGATTTCTGTTGCAGGGGTGGCGGTGTAAACTTCGCCTTCTATGCCATGGATCAGTCTCCAGCGGCTTCCCATCTATATCAACCCAAAGTTGGCCTTCGTTGGTTGGTGTAATTGTTTGGGTGATTTTGCCTTTACCTAAAAGAAACTTGGTAACCTGAAAATAGTTTTCGGTGCAGCCATCTAAAGATACGGCCGGGTGGAGCTGTTGCAAAACAAATAAACCATCAAAAGTTCGAATGACATAGGTCTTGTTAAGAAGTCCAGTCTCCACTTTTTTAATTGAAACAGGTTTATCGATAGGCCAGCGTTTTAAAATATGTTCTATTTCCGTCATGTTGAAATTATTATACTATAATAGTATGAAAAAAATTCTTATCCTCCATACCTCGGTGGGGTTGGGTCATAAATATATTGCAGAGAATATCGCTTACCATTTACAGAAAGACGGTTATGAAATTTTGTTGCATGACATACTGCAGGTGCAAGAAGGCTTGATGGTAGACTTCGGTGTATGGTTGCACAGTTTTATTAATCGCCGCTTGCCGTTTGTTTGGCGCTGGATTTACTTCAGCAAAATAGTTAACTTAATTTCGTTGCCATTGCGAGTTCCTCTAGCTAAGGGAAATTCGGAAAGGCTGCACGAGGTGGTAAAAACATTTCGGCCAGATTGTATTTTATCTACTCAGACAACAGCGTCTGCGGCTACTGCTGCGCTCATTGAGCAAAAATTATTTTTTGGAAAATTCATTATTGCTTTTAGCGATTACCATCTGCATAAGTTTTGGCTGTATGATCAGGCAGACCTATACCTAGCAAACATAGAGGAGCAAAAGCAAGAAATGATGGCATTGGGAATACCAGAGAAAAAGATCGCTGTATGCGGAATAACTTTAAAGCCGAAAGTTGAAGTAGATAAAGATACATTGCGCCAAAAATTAGGCATTGATGACTCAGATAAAATTATCATTTTTGCCAGCGGCTCATTAGGAATTGGCTTTGATGCCAGCTTGCTACAAGACTATTTAACTAAACTAACCAGTCGTGACCCTGATATATATGTCTTGGTTTTGTGTGGAAAGAATTTGGACTTTAAAAAGCAGGTAGAGAATTTTGCCTTATCAAAAGTCACAGCGCTAGGCTTTTATGACAACCCCACAGAGTTATACCAGATTGCAGAAGTTTTGGTAACAAAGCCGGGAGGGCTAACCATCGCAGAAGCTCTGCAGGCTGGCATCCGGATCCAGATAACCCATACACTCCCAGGCCAGGAAGAGCCGAACTATGAGTACTTAATCGATAATGGATTGGTTAATCCTATTCCAGAACCCCTTACTGCACAAAATCTATGCGATTCAACTCTTAAACTACTCAACACTTTTGACGAGGCTCGTGAATCACCTGGTGAAACAAAAAATGGATATAAGATTACCCAGTCGCCTAACGAGGGAAAAGTGTTAAAAGCCTCTGTAAATAGCCTGTTTCACGGCTAGAGAAAGCAGAAAAAAATTGTTTGACGGGTCTTTTGAACTGCTATATTATAAAACCAGACATAACTTATTAAAACTTACCAAACGTCGAGAATAAAAAGGTAAGTTTCTGAAAGAAAACGCATGGCAAGACAAAAGCAATCATTTTTTGGCAAAATCATGGGCGGGAATGTGGCCGAACCAGAGACCGTGGAAAAGGTCTATGTAGAGCAGGATTACTATGATGAAGGTTCTCCAGTAGGGGTAAACGTCGCTAATCCGGCTGACGAAGAAGAGGGTTACGAGGAAGAAGAAGAGGGTGCAGACGAAGAATTGGACGAAGGAGAGGATTATTCCGATGAAGAAGAAGCTGATGAAGACGGAGAAGAGTATGAAGAAGCTCCGGAAGAGCCTCCAGTAAAGCCGGCTGCTGTTTCTACTCCTATTTCTAAGCAGGACGAAGACTGGATGACAGATTACGAAGGCGCCTTGAACATAGATATGTATCAAACAAAGGATAATGTAATCATCAAGTCCACCATAGCCGGTGTTCGCCCGGATGATATTGATATTACCGTGGCAAACGACATGGTGACCATCCAGGGTTCTCGCTCCCGAGAAGAGAAAATCCATGATGATGACTACTTCTACCAAGAATGTTACTGGGGAGGATTCTCCCGAAGCGTGATCGTACCGGTAGATATCGACAGCGAACACATCAGAAGCCGATCTCAAAGACGGTATTCTTACCATAATCATTCCAAAAGCCGCTAAAGCTAAGACTAAAAAAGTGAAAGTTAAGGGCTTATAATTTCAATAAAGATCTCTATATATAAATAGAGGTCTTTTATTTTGAATATATAGACTGTTGGGAGAATAGGCCGTAAAATGGTATAATTCATTATGATTTTAAACCCTAATATATAGACACAGAAACAAATGGCTCGTACTAAAAGAAAATATACCAAGCGACAGGAAGAAGACAGCTCACTAAAATTGAAGACCCCAAAACTTAACCTTGCTCACGAAACCAAGCGCAGCATCTCTATAATTGTATTTATAGTTTTGGCCGGCGTTGTGGGTTTGAGCTTAATCGGAGCGGCCGGAACTCTGGGCCAGCTAATTTTTAAATTCATCTCCATACTTTTTGGAGTAATCGCATACTTAGTGCCGTTCTTGTTTTTGCTTATTGCCTGGGTGTTGTTTAAGTCCAAACCAAAAGTCACAGAAGATGAGATCGGAGAAGAGGAGGAGCAGGCCCATCCTTACCTGCGCACTTACTTAGGAGTGTTTCTGCTTACCGGGGGCGCTGCTGGGTTGATTCATGCTCTATATATAGATGAAGGCCAGACAGCATTCAGCTTGGCAAGCAGTGGAAAAGCTGGCGGCTACCTGGGCGCGATGCTTGCTGGACCTTTGCTAAGCGCGCTTGGTTTTTGGGCTGGGGGGCTGATCATTTTAGGAATTCTTGTTATCGGCATTTTGGTTGCCTTTAACTTTACTCCTTTGAAGCTATGGAATAAGAAGAAGGAGCAGGAACTGGAAAATAAAGTTACCGAACTCAAGATCAATGCAATGAATGAGCGGGTTAGTGATGCAAGCGGTGCTGATGGTGAAGAAGAGGAAGAGGTGCAGGTTCAGCCAGTGGAGCCGGTTGTAAATGTTACGACAGGAAAACAAACAAAAGAGGACAAAGCTATCTCTGCAATGGAATCAATAATTTTAGAGGACCGCCGCGACTGGAAGCTTCCTCCATTTGATTTATTAGAAGAAAATAAGAGCAAAGTGGATTCGGGTGATATCGAAGCTAATGTCGCTTTGATTCAAAAAACTCTAGCAGACTTCGGCATTAATGTGGAGATGGGAGAGGTTAATGTTGGTCCGACGGTAACTCAATATACTTTTGCTCCGGCACCAGGCGTAAAGTTGAACCAGATCGCGACTCTGCAAAGCAACTTAGCGCTGGCTTTGGCTGCGCCGCAATCTTTACGTATGGAATTGCCGATTCCAGGCAAGTCTCTAGTAGGCATCGAAGTGCCAAACAAGTCTACTGCGCTGGTGACTTTGCGCGAAGTAATGCAGACTACGGATTTTGTTAATAATTCCGGCAAGCTCGTTATGGCTTTAGGTCGCGATGTAGCCGGTCGACCTCAAATAGTGGATTTGGCTAAAATGCCCCACTTATTGGTAGCTGGCGCGACTAACACAGGTAAGAGTGTGGCTGTAAACAGCATGATCATTTCTTTGCTTTACCGAAACACCCCGCAGGATGTGAAGTTTATTATGGTAGATCCGAAGCGCGTGGAATTAACTCCGTACAACGGTATCCCTCACCTATTGACCTCGCCAATTGTAGATACAGACAAAGCTATCAATGCTCTTAAGTGGGCAGTGGCAGAAATGGAACGGCGTTATAAGCTGGTGGCAGAAGCCGGCAAGCGCAACATTACAGAATACAATGAGAAGAACGAACTTAAGCTCCCTTATATAGTAATAGTAGTAGACGAGTTGGCAGATTTAATTGCAGTCGCCAAGCAGGATGTAGAAGCAGCCATTGTACGGTTGGCTCAGATGGCTCGTGCAGTTGGTATTCACTTGGTTTTAGCTACGCAAAGGCCAAGTACGGAAGTTATCACAGGTTTGATCAAAGCCAATATTACTTCTCGTGTAGCATTCAAAGTTCCAAGTCAGATTGACAGCCGAACTATTATTGATGCCAGCGGTGCAGAAAAACTTTTGGGACGCGGTGATATGTTGTTCACTTCTGCAGAGACTACCAAGCCTAGACGTATACAAGGTACTCTGGTAATAGAAAAGGAAGTTCATAAAGTCGTAGACTTCTTTAAGAATCAAGCAGGTGCAGTAATTTATAACGAAGAAATAGTTGATAAGCCTAAAAAAGGTTTAGGTATTCCAGGGATGTCAGACAGCGGTGGCGGCGGCAGTGATGAAGATGACTTGTTTGAGGAGGCTAAGGAAGAGGTCTTGCGCGCAGGGAAAGCATCCGCATCTTTGTTGCAAAGACGTTTGCGCGTAGGCTACGCCCGGGCTGCTCGTTTGTTGGACATCTTGGAAGATGCAGGAATCGTCGGACCTGCCGACGGAGCCAAGCCACGTGAGGTTTATGGTGTATCCGACTCTGAACGCGCCGAATACGGCGGGGAAGAACAAGACTTGTAAATTTTTAAAAACTAAATAAAAGAGAAAGCGTTTGTTTTCCGCTCCTGAACTTCTACGTCGCCCACGCCGCAAGCCTGCGGCTGGCGACTGTGAAGTGAAGTCGCTTAAAAACCAACGCTTTCTCTTTTTATATTATTTTGTAAAAATTCAGGAAATCTTGGGAAAATTAGACTTAAAATTTAACCGGAATTTATGTCTATGCTAATATAATGGATATGTCAGAAGGATTTGAAACAAAAAAAGTGGCTCAAGAAACCTTAGGGGAATACCTATACTCTATTCGCCAGCATTTAGGCTTAACTATCGAAGAAGTCGGCCAGAAAACAGGAATTTTTGAGAAATTCATCTCTGCTTTAGAAGAAGGCAAATATCAGGTTTTGCCGCCGGACGTGTACGTGTTAGGGTTTTTAAAAAAAATGGCGGAATTGTACCGAATTTCCTGCGAAGATATTACTGAGCAGTTTAAAAAGGAAAAAGGTATTACCCTCGAATCATTCCGGGAGAAGATTACCCCCAAAAAGGGCTGGCAGGCTCTAGTCTCCCAAATCTCTATAACCCCAGCATTCCTGACTATCGCTTCTGGTCTGGTCCTCGGCGTAGGGGCTTTTGCCTACATTTTGTTTCAAGCCCTTTCTGTTAACCACACCCCATCTCTCACTATTTTAGAGCCGCGTTCGGACACTGTTCTGCAGGGCAGTTCCGTGGTGGTTAAAGGCAAGACAGAGCCAGGAATTACTGTTAGCGTAAATTCGCAAAACGTTTTAGTGCAAAGTGATGGTAGCTTCGAAACTACTCTGGGTGTGGCTCCAGGACAAAAAGATGTTCGTTTCGGGGCCACTAATCGGTTTGGAAAGCAGAAGCATGAATTAGTATCGCTGCGAATTGATGATGTGCCTAAAGTTGCTGGCGAAGCCACTTCGCAGCCATCAGAAATAGTTTTGGAGTTGAAGTTTAAAAAAGCGACTACTATTTCCATTAAGCGCGACGGCCAGTCTTTGTCCGAGGAGTTAGTTCCGAGCGGAGCTACCAAAAAGATTGTCGCGCAGGATGACATCGAAGTTACCACCAGCGATGCTGGCAGTACGGAAGCAGTCTTTAATGGAAATAATTTTGGGGTATTGGGAAAAGCAGGACAGACATTGACTATTCCATTTAACAGAGAAGCCAATGAATTTGTAAAGGAAAATAATCCTTCGGCAACTACTAAAAAGATTCTTAATTAACATACGAGCATGGCAAAAGCAGCAAAAGCAAAAAAAACAGTCGAAGCTTCCGGCAAGGCCGGGGCAATAGAAAATGCTATCGATCAGATTCGCGACAAGTTTGGTGATGGCAGTATTATGAAGATTTCTGACAACCAGAAATTAAATGTAGAAGCCATCCCGACAGGAAGCATCAGCTTGGACATGGCGCTTGGAGTGGGCGGTATTCCAAAAGGAAGAATTGTAGAAATCTACGGACCGGAAAGTTCCGGTAAGACTACTTTGACTCTGCATATGATTGCAGAAGTTCAGAAGCAGGGTGGACAGGCAGCTTTTATTGACGCCGAGCATGCATTGGATCCGGAGTATGCAAAAAAGATTGGAGTGCAGCTGGAAGATTTATTAGTCTCTCAGCCAGACAGCGGCGAACAGGCGTTGGATATCGCTGAAACTTTAGTTCGCAGCAACGCTTTGGATTTAATCGTAATCGACTCCGTAGCTGCGTTGACTCCTCGTGCAGAAATCGAAGGAGAGATGGGGGCTTCTCATATGGGTTTGCAGGCACGATTGATGTCTCAGGCATTGCGTAAGCTTACCGGCATTATTTCTAAAACCAGCACCACTGTAATTTTCATCAACCAGATCCGCATGAAGATCGGAGTTATGTTTGGAAATCCGGAAACCACCACTGGCGGTAATGCGCTCAAGTTTTATGCTTCTGTACGCGTAGAAGTTCGCCGCAGCGCTCAGATCAAAAACGGCGACAAAATTATCGGCAACCGTACTAAAGCCAAGGTTGTAAAGAATAAAGTGGCTCCGCCTTTCAAGGTAGCTGAATTCGACATTATGTATAACGAGGGTATTTCCGCAGCAGGCGACGTTTTGGATACTGGCATTTTGATGGAAGTAATCGCTAAGAGCGGTAATTCTTATTCATTCGAAGATATAAAGCTGGGAGTAGGGCGAGAAACCGCTAAAACGTTCCTTAAGGAAAACCCAGAAGTCTTTAAAAAGGTTGATAAAGCTTTGCGTGACAAGCTTAAATCCGGTGATACTATCCCTAACAAAGGCATGGAAGACATGGAAGAAGACGAAGAATAAATCCTCTATATATAAAGCCCCTCCGGGGGCTTTTAAATTTACCTTTCGCCCTAAAATCCAATTTCCTCTATAATATAGAAGAATGAACAAGAAATATTGCAGTATAGACCTCGAATTTACCGGCTTTGACCCGGAAAAAGAACAAATCCTAGAAATAGGGTTTGCGTTTTTTGATGTGACTGATTCTGGTCTTAGGGTTGGCGAAACATGGTCACAGGTTTTTAAGCCTACCATTGAGGTTCACCAGAAAATTCTTGGTCTAACCGGTATTACCCAGGAAGAGATTGATACGGCTCCGTCGATTGGCGAGTTTAAGGATTTTCTAACTGAGAAACTGCAGGGTGCAACATTGGTCGCTCATAATCCTACTCTGGATATTAAATTTTTGGAGATGGCTGGAGTAAAGCTATCCGGCGAATTTATTGATACCTTGGAACTGGTACAGTTTATCCTCCCTACTCACCATAGCTATAATTTGGAAAACCTGATGCATTATTTCGGCATTGAGCATAAAGACAGTCATAGGGCTTTGGCGGATTGCTTGTCTACTATTTCTTTGTTAGAAAAGATGGTTGCTATCCATAATAATTTTTCCGATCAGTTAAAGTCTGAATTAGCTGAGTTTTTGGATAAGGGCAATTTTTCTTGGAGGCAATTGCTAGAGCTAAAAATTACGCATAAGGATTTTGAATCTAATGATTCGTTGTCTCGCAGCGAACTAGCAGAAGACGAGCTTGAATCACTGGGTGAAGTTATTACTATCGATAGCAAGCATCACTTGCACGAATCACGCGTAGCAAAGACTCTGCAAAAAGAGGAAGGTCGATGGCTGTTAGCAATGCGCAGCAAGCAGGAAGTTTTAAAGTTGTGGCAAGCAGGATTAGTAGAAGGTGTATTTGAAACAAAAGACCTATTCGATGCTGAAAGTTTTAAACAGTTCAAGGCTAGTGCGCAGACACCGGAGGAGTACAGATTTATTTTGAAGATTTTAGTTTGGCTTCATACTAACTGGCAAACCAAAACAATTTTAGATTTAAACCTGTCTTTCTTTGGCGGGCAGTTTAAGACTTTTATCTGCGGCGGGGATTACAAGGCAAGCGATGCCAGAATTATTGCATCAGATTTTCGGACATTATTAGTGCTTGCCGAAGATAATTTAGAGCCAGATCGCAAGTTGCAGATTTGCGATCTCCAACGCTTCGAATATTTCATCACTCATAACAGTACAGAGAGAATTAGCTGGTACTCGTTCAATTATGTATTGAAGTCAATCTACAATCCGGAAACAGATTTGGGTCAATCTAAGTATAAGCGCGATGTCATTGAATCATTGTCTAGCACGGACCTGTTTTTTGGGTTGGTACAAATCACCCTAAGAAAGAATCTGAAGGATCTCGAGTACATTTCCATGTCTGATCTGGAAGAGAAGTATGGAGTGTTTTACAATCGTCTTCAGCAGGCTGCCAGCAACCTGGCGGCAAAACTGCAGAGCCTTTCCAATGCGAAGGGATTTGAAGGAGTTCAGAAGCTCACGAACGATTTGAACTCATTCTTTAAATCTGAGGAGAATCTAGTGAAGTGGATCGAGCTATCGGATGAGAATGTGGTACTGCATAGCCAGCCTATAGAAATTAAGGAGATGGCTGCGAATTTAATGTCTAGTTTTAAGGCAGTAAGGTTTACGGATACACTGGTGCAAAAAGATCTACTTTTTTATTTAGCCGAACGCTTAGGACTAGATACTGAGATTGTAAATAATATTAAGAATTATGTAAGGATAGACAAAGAACCAATCGAATTTGACTTAAACAATCCCAGGGAGATTTTCGAACAGCTTGGCGATAGTAGCTTCCCTGTGGTGGTGGTCTTCCCTGGACCAAATGGAGCAAAGTCCTTCTATAAGGATCACTTTGCCGACTTATCTGGCAGCTATCGGCTGTTTGCTCAGGAATACTCAGGCAGCGGCAACAAGATATTCAGAAATTTCCGCATTTTTCCTAATGCATTACTGCTGGCAACCAGCCAATTCATTAATAAGCAAAGGTATAGCGCACCCAGTGGCACGGTTATTTACTTAACTTGGCCAAAGACAGATGAACAGCATCCTTACATCCGGTCATTGTTGGCAAATTACTCAGAAAGCTATCCAGAATTGGTTAAGATCCTTAATCTAAATGACTTCATTTTCAATCTCAAGCAACTTTCCGGACATAAGCTTCCCCGAGTGCTTGTTTCTAAAGAACTCATTAGCTAAGTCTGTAAAAATATTTGTGGACAACTAAATTTCCCCACTAGGGGAAATTTTATTTTTGCTTTGTTGTTATTGGTCGAAGCGCATCAATTGACAAAAGCAAAAATTTCTGCTAATATATAAAAGTAATCGATAAGTGATCTTTGAAATCAAAATATAAAACAAACTGAACTAAGGAAATCTGCCCATTCTAAGCATCTAGAGAGCTTGGAGGTAGGCTTCCTTTAAACTTCTCGTCATAGCCTACTCCAATCTGGGCTGTATGAAAACCAAAATCAATGTAGGTTCTTTGCTGACCTTAACAGCAACAAAAATTTTTCAAAAACAAAAACAAAAAGAACAAAAAGTTTTAGGTCTAACGACCACAAGAGGAGTTTGGAGTGCAGTTTGACATCGATTGGAATGCAGACGCTTATCAAGCAACATTTTGTTGCTCGAACCTGGAAGCTATTAAGTTGGTAGCGACCGCTTGTGCTTTAGGATCTCAAAGGTTGGGGTCCTACAGCACGAGCGGCGACTATCTGGAAGCTTTCAGATAGCGCCTCTATCAGGCCTGTTCATTTATAAAATTTGGGGCCCATGATGGGGCGCTTTTTTATTTCCCAAAATGCGCTGAAATGAGATTTGGCGATATATCTACTTGCTTGTATAATGAAGAAGTAATTAATGAATAGTTATGTTATCTCAAGATTTTATTACAGAAATGAAAGCTAGCCTATTGGCTGAGCAGGAAACTTTAAAAAACGACTTAGCGGCCATGAGCGGCCACTCCGAAATTGGCGACGACTTGGATGAAAACGCTACGGAAGTCCAATTGGATGATGTTAACCGCGATATGTCGGAGCGCATTACTTCTGACTTAGAAAAGATTGCCAAAGCTTTGCAGAAGATCGAAGATGGTACTTATGGCACAGATGATGAAGGCAATCAAATTTCTGAAGAACGCTTGCGTGCCATCCCGTGGGCAGACAAGGCACTTTAATTTTTCGTGAACGAAGAAGTTACTCAAACTAATTCTGAATTGACCGGAAGGCGTGAATCGTCGCCCGGTTTTTATTCATGGCTAATAAGCTCGATCGGGTTTATCGTTCTAACACAAGTAGTAAGAGTACTGGTGAAAAACTCCAATAAGAAAATTTTTTATAACGAAAAATTTGCGTTCAGCATAAATATTCCTCTCGCAGTAATTTACAGTTTGTACTTCTTGGTCTTCGGGTTTATGACCTATTATTTAATCCGTTATTGGAACAAGCTCAGTAACTTGTCTAAACTTGGTTTCGGATTAATTATCTCCGGCGGAGTGGCAAACTTAGCCGAACGAATTTATTTTGGCTATGTGACAGATTACATCTTTGTCCTTAATGGAGTTTTGAATTTGGCAGATATCTATATTTTCCTGGGAGCAATATTAGTTGTCGTCTCGAAAACAAATTCAGAAAAAATTTAACAAATGCTTTTATAAAATTGATATGACTTTGAGCAGCCAGCAGTTATGCTGGTTTTATGATTCAGAAAATTTTGACTGCAACTCCCGATGGGTATTATGCGAAGCTGGTGGAAATAGAAACTGACGTCAGCAACGGTTTGCCGGCAACTATCATAGTGGGACTGCTTGACACAGTAGTGCAAGAGAGTCGGGAAAGAGTAAGGTCGGCAATAAAAAATTCCGGCTATGATTATCCAGCCACTAGGATATCTGTGAACCTTGCTCCGGGGGACATTCCAAAAGTCGGTAGTCATTTTGATCTGCCTATATGTTTATCCATACTGCTGGCCAGCGGCATAATAGTCTTTGAGCCATCGGGTAAAATGTTTATTGGCGAGCTATCGCTAGACGGTCGGATACGCAAAGGTACAGCAGTGCTTTCCATGGTTTTGGCTGCCAAGCAGCAATCTTTAAGCGAGGTTTACGTTCCTTTAGAAAATTATCACGAAGCCTGTTTGGTTAAGGGTGTAAAAGTATATGCTGTTCAAAATTTAAAAGAAGTTATAAATCATTTGGTGCATGGTGCAGAGTTACACGCCCCGAGCTTAAATGAGGAAGAAGAAATTCGTTTAGAGTCAGAAATCGACTTTGGAAAAATCGCCGGGCAAAGCATTGCTAAGCGAGCTTTGCTAATTGCCGCTAGCGGTTTTCATAACATCAAGATGGTCGGCCCTCCGGGCAGTGGTAAAACTATGCTTGCTAGGGCTCTAGCAGGGATACTTCCTAAGCTTACTGATGAGGAAGTTATAGAAACTGCAAATTTGCATAGTTTGGCTGGCAAGAGTAGCAATAGAATGCGTTTCCGTCCGTTTCGATCGCCGCATCATACTGCGTCGATGCTGTCATTAATAGGAGGCGGAGCCAAACCACGGCCCGGCGAAATAAGTTTGGCTCATAATGGTGTTTTGTTTTTGGACGAACTGCCCGAATTTGATAGGAATGCGTTAGAAGTTTTGCGCCAGCCGTTGGAGGATGGAAGTATTACCATTACGCGGGCGAGGAGTACTGTAACCTTTCCGGCCAAATTCATTTTGGTTACTGCTCAGAATCCTTGTCATTGCGGAAATTATGGCGATGCAAAGTTAGTATGCAGTTGCCGGGTTGTAGATGTTCTCCGTTACAATAAAAAAATTTCTGGTCCGTTGTTGGATAGAATTGATCTGCATTTAACAGTTGCACGGTTAAAATACGAAGAGTTTAGTATCAGTGATAACCAAATTACTTCGGCAGAGATGAGAAGATTGGTCGAGAAAGCTTGGAGTGTTCAGCAACGTCGGTTCGGGGGCATAAAAACAAATAGCGAGATGAATGGCGACGAGATCAAAAAGTTTTGCAGACTTGATTCAGACAGCGAACAGTTATTGCAAAAGGCAGCTGATCAGTTCAACTTATCTGGCCGGGCAATAAACCGATTATTGAAGGTTGCCCGTACGGTTGCCGATTTGGAGGAGAGTAGAGATATTCAATCGAGCCATTTGGCAGAAAGTTTACAATATCGTATAAATAATTCCATTTAGGTTGTGCTATAATACCACTATATGCACAAAAAAGTTAGAAAAGCCGTAATTCCTGTTGCTGGGTTCGGAACCAGATTCTTGCCTGCTACCAAAGCGCAGCCAAAAGAAATGTTGCCTTTAGTGGACAAACCAATCATTCAATATGTGGTGGAAGACGCTGTCTCTGCCGGTATCGAAGATATCATTTTAGTCACAGGGTGGCACAAGCGCAATATTGAAGACCATTTTGACTACCCGTTTGAGTTAGAAAAACGTTTAGAAGAGGGCGGAAAGCACGAACAACTAGAAGAAATTCGCCGAATTGCAGAAATGGCTAATTTCTATTATGTTCGCCAAAAAGGACCCCTGGGCAATGCGACTCCTATCTGGAATGCACGCCATATTATAGGCGATGAGCCATTTTTGGTGCTATGGGGGGATGATGTTTTTGAAGCCAGCCCTAGCCGCAGTCAGCAGCTGATCAGGGCATATGAACAGCACGGCGGAAGCGCCATTTTGGCTGGCTTGGATGCCAAAAACCCTGATGATTATAAGAGATATGGCTATGCTGCCGGTACGAAAGTCGGGGAAAATGCTTTAAAAATAGAAGAAATTATAGAAAAACCGGGAAAACCGATGGAAAATGACCATTGTGCCGTGGTCTCTGGAATGCTGTTTACCTCCGATTATTTTCCTGCTTTGGAAGAAGCAATGCGCCGTTATGAACAGCAAAATACCCCAGGCGAACTGGTTTATGTAGACGGAGTTAAGGTCTTATTAGAACAGAATAAGGACTGCTATGCGATAGAAGTTAAAGATGGCAAGTATTACGACTGTGGCAACAAGCTGGAATACATCAAAGCCGTTGTGGAATTTGGTTTAAAGCATGACGATTTGCATGATGAATTTGCAGAGTTCTTGAAAAATCTAAAGGTGTAAAAAAGCCTTCGAAGTGATTTAAAATAAAAGAAACAAAAATGAAAAAAAATCAAAACTCTGTTTTTAAAAAATTTACCTTCGCCTTGGTGATAGGTTGTTTAGTTTTGGTTTCTGCCGGCTGCGGCGGCGGCAATCAGAAGGCAGGCAAGGTAACGCTTCGTATCTGGAAGCCTTTTGTTGACAGCGACAAGATGAATACACTTATTCAGGCCTACAAAAAAGTTAAGCCGAATGTTACGATCGAGTACACTAAGAAAAACATCGAAAACTACGAAAGCGATCTTCTGAATGCATTAGCGAGCGGATCCGGTCCGGATATTTTTTCTATCAATAATACTTGGCTGCCGGAATATTTAGATAAAGTTACCCCAGCGCCGGATAAGCTTTATACGATGAAAGAGTATAGAGATGGCTTTGTTGACGTGGTCAGTACAGATTTTATCCGCGCCGATAAAATTTACGGCACTGCTATGTGGGTTGATTCTCTGGCCTTGTACTACAACAAGGATATATTAGGGACTGCCGGTATTGCCACCCCGCCCAAAAGCTGGGATGAACTGGCGCGTGATTCGAGAAAAATTTCTAGCCAAAATTCTCAGGGCTACTTTGACCGCAGCGGTGTAGCAATGGGGACACATGACAATGTTAACCGGGGAGTGGATATTGTGTACCTGTTAATGCTCCAGTCTGGCACTGTTCCTTGGTCCAATGACGGTCGTACGCCGCGCTTTGCGTCTAGTGTCCAGCGTAATGGACGTAGCGTTAATCCGGGTGTGGAAGCTATGGAGTTTTATACTTCGTTTGCCAATCCGTCCAGCCAGAACTATACCTGGAATTCGGAAAGTGATTATTCGGTAGATGCTTTTGCCAATGGTCGCGCAGCGTTTTTGTATGGCTATAGTTATACTAGGTCTCAAATTGATGCAAAGGCTCCAAACTTAAATTATGATGTCGCACCGGTACCACAGTTTGATCTATCTCAACCCAACGTGAATTTTGCCAGCTATTTTGGAGAAGTAGTCAGCAAGCAAAGTAAAAATAGTGCAGATGCTTGGGACTTCTTAAAATTTGCAACCAGCAAGCAGGCCTTGGATGCCTATTACGCCAAAGATAAGCAGCCATCCTCCCGCCGCGATTTGATAGAACTGCAAACCCAGGATTTGGACATCGGTGTCTTCGCCCATGCAAACCTTACTGCTAAATCTTTTTATAAAGTGAGCGAAGAAAAGTTTGATGAATTAATAGGAGAAGCTATAAATAATATTCTGTTTAAAAACCAAAGCGTTAATAGCAGCTTAAGCCGAGCTCAGAGCCAGGCGTCCGCCTTGGTGCAAGGGAGGTTATTTTAATGAAGTACATTAATGATAAGTTAAAGAGCCGTTTCGGGCCTTTTCTGCTAGCGGGGTTAACCGCGGTGTGTTTAATTTTTGCTTTAATAATTTCTTCCGGAACAGCGCGCGACGTGCTGGCTCAAGCGCAGGATGGCGGTGCAAAAGTTCAAGAAGCTTCCGGCAAGGCTTACACAGGTACGGCTTTGACTAAGTCAAAAGTCCTGACTATGGTTAAAGAAAAGAAGCCGCCAGCAGCAGAACTGATCAAGCAAATTAACAAGTCTGGAGTCGACTTTAAGCCGACCTCCGCCGACGAAAAGGCCTTAACAGATGCCGGCGCAAGCGCCGCGGTGATTAAGGCAATAAAAGATAATTATCGGGCTCCGGATAAACCTCAAGGAGGCGAAGGCACGCCACCGCCTGGAAACTTAGATAAAGACACCGGAGAAGATGTAGATGAATCCGGCCGGTCGGGTTTTGTAATTTGCGGTAATACTGTAGATACTCCATGCAATGTCACTCATCTGTTTAGAGCAATGGTAATTATCATCAATTACCTTATTACGATGGCGGGCTTGGTTGCCGTTTTATTTATTATTATCTCAGGGGTTCAGATCATCATTTCTCAGTTCAACGGCGGCGACCAATCTAAGCTCACAGCAGCAAAAAGAAAGCTGGGAGGAGCAGTGGGTGGGTTAGTGTTGGTTGCAATTGCGTTTGTTTTGGTTAACTCCCTTCTTGCAGGTTCGCTTAATATTGGTATTCGCAATGGGGGCTTGATCCTCAGTAATCCGAGAGAATATATTAATTCTGATTAATATCATGAGAGTACTTAAGAAAATTTTGATATTACTTTCTTTCAGTATTTATTTGTTGGCACCTGTCCAAGTGCTCGCGGTCGAACCGCCAAAGCCGAAGGACCTCGCCACTTCTACTGTAAAGCCTCCAGCTACCTCCACTACCAAGCCTCAGGAAGGTTCTGGCTATGTTGCTCGCACTTATGATGGTGTCGACTGGGAAGGTTCTTTAAGCATTAAAAACCCTTCCAATAGCGGAGATGTTTCTGATTTAGTCGCGAAGCTTATCAATTGGTTGCTAATGATAATTGCCATGGTATCTACTATAGTCATTATCTACGCAGGAGTTATGCTGATCTTCAATCAGGGTAATGAATCGAGGATCAAATCTGCAAAGGCTACTTTGACCTGGGCAGTCATCGGCTTAGTGGTGGCTGTGAGTGCTTTTGCTTTGGTCAATATCATTCAGTCCTTACTATAAAATATGTTGAATAAATTTATTATTGCCTTTATCGCTGCGCTGTATGTTGGTTCGGCTATGCTAGTACCAACCAAGATATTTGCCCAATCCAACTGTCAGGCCGACTTTAAGCTTTATCATCCTAATGCCCCTACGGGCTCTATCGATTTAAGGGTTGATGATTTAAGCACCGAGGTTCAGGTTCATGTTAAAGTCCCTGCCAGCTCTTTAGGTTTTCATCCTTGTGGGAAGAATGCTCGCTTTACCTATTCCTGGAGCAATAATACAGATAACTTCGTTCTAAACCAGGGTTCTACAGAAAAGAGTGTTTACTTGCGAAATAATTTAGGTATCGGCAATGGCAACTATACCATTAAATTTCAGACTAACAACACTTTGGGTTCCAATGACTTCTCTAGCGTATATCAGGAAAGAACTGTAAAGTTGAAAATCGGCAAAGGTCCGCAAGAAGGTGGCGGCGGGGGTGGAGGTACCGGTGATGATGACGACGGCGGCAGCGGAGACGGCAATGGTAATGACGACGGTTCTGGTACCGGCGGGGGAGGTGCTGACGTCGACTCTTCTGTTAAGGTGATCGGCGGAGATTTTGATGCTGTACTTGGCACATTTTCTAATCCATTGGAATTTGATTCGGTGCCCGAGTTGATTATTCGCATCATCAATATTTTACTGATGCTTGCAGCGATGATAGCAGTTGCAGTGATTATTTGGGGGGGCTTCCAAATGGTTACGTCTTCGGGCAATGAGACTCGCTTAACGAACGGCAAGAAGGCAGTGATGTGGGCGATCGGCGGGTTGATTGTATGCTTAATGTCATTTAGTATTGTGGCGATAATAGAACGAGTTATTGCAAGATAATATATGAAACTAAAATTTTTGTTATTACTGACAATTTTGATCGGAGCTGTTGCTTTTATTGGCGCGTCGAAAGTTAATCTGTTCCAATCTGCTTTGGCTCAATCTGCACCCACGCCGGCTCCTGGCAATGATGTAGACAGCTGGGGGTGCGAAGGTTTGCAGAATCAGATTGATGAATATAGCACTGGTTTCGGCGGAGACCGTCTAAAGGAACTACCAAAGTATTGCGACGAAGGTGCGGTTTACAAAAAGATCGTTTACTGGCTTTATTTTGTAGTCGGTATCGGGGCAGTTTTAGCCATGATCTACGGCGGATATTTGTATATGACCGGCCGCGGCAACGATGCGCAGATCAAGAAAGCTAAGACTGTGATGATGTATACGTTGGGAGGCGTGGCCTTGGCAATCATTGCGACAGCCATAGTTACCATCGTTGTAAATTTGATTGTTGACAATCAGCTTTTCTAATCGCGATCTGTATAGTACAATAAGGTTAATGAATTCCAGCCGATTTATTGGCCAGAATCTCAGTAACTCGCACTTTGCGATATGAGTTTAAAAGCTCAAGCAGAAGGGTGGTGAGAAATTTGAAACAAATATTAAAGAACTTAAATTTAACTACAATTGTTCAGGCAATTGCTGCTATCGGTATTGCTTTGATGCCGTTATTAATGATGGCCCCTCAAGTAGGTCATGCGCAATTAGTAGATGATTTCGTTGATGATTGTCCAGAAGAAACTGGTATCCGCTGTAATGAAGGCGGTTTGGCAGAAATCTTTGTGACTGTAATCAACTGGGCGTTAGCAATTGCCTTTATCTTGGCAGTTATCTTCTTAATTTACGGTGGTTTCCGATACATTCTCGCCGGTGGTAATGAAGAAGGAGCTAAAGCTGGCCGTACCGCAATCTTCAATGCATTGATCGGTGTGGTTATTATCGTACTGTCTTACGTTATTGTTCAAATCGTTTACCGCTTCGTTTCTGGCGACAGCAGCGGCGGTGGCATTTTTGGAAGCTAAAGTTTTTCCCGCATTCAGATTTTTCCTTTAGGTTGAATTGATATGCGGGATAATTCCGGGGGCAAAATTATATGATTTTCCCTCCGGAATTATTTTAAACAACAATATGAAAAAAGTATTGCTTCACATGTTTCTTACTTTGGTAACAGTCGTTGTGTTCGGCTGGATGCCAATCACTGCTGCCGATGCACAGCGGGCAGCTACACCTACTTCCTCTTCGGGGAACAGAGTCCAGGACGGCTTGAATGATATTAAAGAGGTTTTTCCAGAGACAGTCGTGGACAAAGGCGCGACTCCCCAGAGCTTAGCTAAGACCATAATCGATTATGCGTTGTATCTCGCGGCAATTATTTCTGTACTCTTTATAATCATTGGAGGATACTACTATATCACCGCTCGAGGTGACGAGGCCCAGGCAAAGAAGGGACGAACCACTTTGGTGAACGCCTTGATAGGGTTAGCGATTGTCGTTCTTTCGTTTGTTATTGTTCAAGTAGCCTATAGATTCTTAATAGATGAGAGATAGTATGAAGTTAGCCAGCTTGGTTTTAGTATCTATCTTTGCATTGATCTTCAGTGCGGTGCCTGCTCACAGGTCTGAGGCTCTGGTACAATATGTGTCGAAGTTTTGTTTAAATACCAAAACATTCGCGGTTAGCTGGCCAGACTCCGCCGGTAAGTGCTCGACAGCGAAAGATGTTAAGGAGATTGCACCGTCTCAAGTTCCGACTACTTTTCAGGGCGTATGTGTAGCTTATTTGCCAAAGGAACAGGACTTTGGAATTTTTAATGCAGTAGACCGAACAGGTAAAACCAACTGTAGTGTTTACGAGGCAGATCCAAGTACTTACGAAGACATTAAGCTCGTTAACAAAAACAGCATTACCGGTGGTAGCACTGGAACCGGAACCGGAACTGGCACTGGGACGGGGAATACAGGAACCGGAACCGGCAATACAGGCGGAACTAAACCTCAGAGCTCTAATACAGCTGGAACCGGCGATTGTCCAAGCGGTTTCACATCCAAAGGCCCATTGTGTATTCCAGATAATCCTTTCGGTAACTCCGAAGGGGTCGCCGGCAAAGGAACATTAGGCGGTCTGGCTACCCAAGTTATTTCTACTTTATTATCTTTAGCTGGGATAGTAGCGGTGATAATGATCATTTACGGCGGTTATCTGTTTATGACAGCACGCGGCAATGAAGACCAGGCAAAGAGCGGCCGTAAGACCTTGGTTAACGCTTTAATCGGTTTGGTGATAGTCGTTGTATCCTTTGCGGTGGTTCAAGCTTTGACCAATTATTTGACCAATAAATAGCCCAATTGTTAACTTATGGGTATTTGAAAAAACTGAAAATGTTAGTATAATATATAACCAGTAGTAGCTACTGGTTATTAAATTTTATTAGCTTGCCGGGGTGGCGAAATTGGCAGACGCACCAGCCTTAGGAGCTGGCGGTAGCAATACCGTGGAGGTTCAAGTCCTCTCCCCGGCACCATCATTAAATTATTTTATGGGTAAGATTGTCAAAAATATTATTTTAGTTTTAATAGTTTTCCTGATTGTATCTGTAGGGATCGCAGCCTTTATGAATGACGATAAAGTGCGCGAAGTACCTCTGTCCGAAGTTACAAGTTTGATTAAGGAAGAGAAGGTTGATCAGATTGTTGTCGGCCCAGGAACCCTGACTGCTCAGATTAAAGACAGTGACACCAAGCTATCTTCGGCGATTGGTGTAAATACCGAAATTCCCCAGTACTTTATCGACAGCGGCGTGACTGCAGATCAGATCGGGAAAGTGAAAGTTGAATTTAAGAACAGCTCATTTGCTACTGTATTGGCTGGAACAATCTTGCCATTTTTGATTCCTTTCATCTTAATTGCTCTGTTTATTTACTTTTTAATGCGCCAAGTCCAGGGCTCTAATAACAGAGCACTCACATTTGGCCAATCCTCGGTAAAGCTTTCTGATGAGATGAAGAATAAAGTCCGCTTCACCGATGTGGCGGGTTCTAGTGAAGCCAAAGAAGAATTGCAGGAAGTTGTAGAGTTCTTAAAATTCCCACAAAAGTTTCTGGCGCTTGGTGCAAAGATTCCTAAGGGCGTTTTATTGCTTGGAAGCCCTGGTGTTGGTAAGACACTATTGGCTCGCGCGGTTGCCGGAGAAGCAAATGTTCCTTTTTTCCATATTTCCGGTTCTGAATTCGTGGAAATGTTCGTGGGTGTCGGTGCGAGCCGTGTCCGTGACTTGTTCAAAAAAGCAAAGCGCAATGCTCCTTGTATTGTCTTTATCGATGAAATTGATGCCGTTGGTCGCCAGCGCGGCGCAGGCCTTGGCGGCGGCCACGATGAACGCGAACAGACTCTAAACCAGATTCTGGTAGAGATGGATGGTTTTGAGACTGATACCAATGTCATTGTAGTCGCAGCTACTAACCGTCCGGATGTGCTAGACCCGGCTTTGCTTCGCCCTGGGCGTTTTGACCGACAAGTCATGTTAGACTTGCCGGACATTAATGACCGCGAAGCTATTTTGAAAGTCCATTCTAAAAACAAGCCGATGGCGAAGAATGTTGATCTTCGTTCGGTAGCAGAACGCACTCCAGGCTTTTCCGGTGCAGATTTGGCGAATGTTATCAATGAGGCAGCTATTTTAGCCGCCCGCGCCAATAAGAAAGAAATTGACACCGGCGAACTCAAAGAAGCTATAGAAAAAGTTATGCTGGGCCCTTCTCGCAAGAGCCATCTTCTGAGCGAATCGGAGAAAAAGCGCACTGCCTACCATGAAGGCGGGCACGCTTTAGTAGGCGCAGTTCTTCCGGAGTCTGACCCGGTTCATAAAGTTACTGTATTATCCCGCGGCCGTGCCTTGGGCTATACTATGAAGCTTCCAACGGAAGACAAGCACCTACATACCAAATCCGGTTTTTTGGACGAAATCGCAGCACTGCTTGGCGGTTATGCGGCAGAAAAATTGGTCTATGGAGAGCTTACTACCGGCGCCAGCAATGATTTAAAAGTTGCTACCAACATGGCGAGAAATCTGGTCACTCAATACGGCATGAGCGATGAGCTTGGTCCCGTAACTTTAGGTGAACAGCATAGCAATGTATTTCTTGGCCGCGATCTTGGCGAGCAAAAAAATTATAGCGAATCTGTAGCGCAAAAAATTGATGATGAAGTCCGCCGCATTATGCGCGAGGCAGAACAGCGGGCAACCGAACTCATGACTAAATACCGTTCTTACTTAGACACTATTGCTGACCGATTAGTAAAAGAAGAGACTTTGGAAAAGGAACAGTTTGAAGAAATTGTTAAGGATATTATCCCTCCTAATAAAAGGAAGACCCCGGAGTTTACAGAAATTCCCGAAGTCGGTTCTGAGCAGGCTCCAAGCGAGTCTATTCCTGCCTAAAATCTTCTTGACGCGAGACTTGGTTAAAATAAATTTACGAGACTGCTGCTTATGTCTTACGGTCAGATTCTAAAAAAATCCCTTTCTGTCACTACAACCCAGCCAAGGTTGTGGGCTTTGGGGATTTTTTTGTCTTCTGGGTTTAACCTGCACTGGTGGTACTTGCTGTCTTGGCTAAAGAGCAATGGGTTTATTGCTAAGGTTTATGCAAACTTGGCGGGGAGCCATCCAATAGTGCTTGGCCTTGCCGGAGCTGTATTATTGGGCGCTGGTTTATTCATTGTGATTTTTTTAAAGCTATGGTTTTTTCTCGAGGTTCATAATAGCTTGCATGGCCAGGATGAAGCGAAATGTTTTTTATGCAATCGTATCCGAAAGGGCAGCTTTGATAACTCCGTAAGCTCGGTTTTAAAGCTGCTTAGCCGAGGAGCGATATTATGGAGGGTGTATTTGGCCAGCTTAATCACGATGGCTTTAACTACGAGCATCTTGGGCTTATTTAGCTACTACCAGCTGCATTCAGGGCAGAATTTTATAAAATCGATTGTACTCGTAGTTTGCCTGCTGCTTGCATTGGTAATAATCTCGTTATGGAATATGCTGGTTGTGTTGTTTGTGTTTTGGTATGAGCAGAATTTTTCCAAAGCATCCAATTTGGCGATCGAGCTTCTGGTTAAGAAGCTCAAACCTACTCTTGGTTTGACAGTGATTTTGACTTTTATCTTTATGATAGCGATTTCGATGGGGAGTCTAATAATATGGGCTTTGCCACAGGCTTTGTCGAGCATTCCGATTCTGCACGAGAGTTTTATGACTCAGGACTGGCAAGGCCTGTTTTACATTGGGGCAGTGATAATCTTCTTAGGTTGGCTCATTGTAAATAATATATTCTTCAATGTAGCTATGATTGTATTCTTCGATAGCCTGCTGAAACCAATAAATGGACAAGAGCGTGAATTTATATTAAAATATCAGGGATTCTTGCTTCATGTTAAGGATCCGGGGGCGGTTAGCTCAGTTGGTAGAGCGTCACATTGACGTTGTGAATGTCACAGGTTCGACTCCTGTACCGCCCACCATTAATAGAATTTTTCATGTTAACTAGCAAAGATGTACAGGCCATTACCGGTTTTGCTCCCAAGCAGCTAGAATTATATATTTCTGCTTTTACCCACCGTTCGTATTTAAACGAACATCGCAGCTTTGAGCTTCCTCATAACGAGCGCTTAGAGTTTTTGGGGGACGCAGTGTTGGAATTGGTCGCCACAGAACATTTGTACAAGAACTACGATCATCCAGAAGGAGAATTAACCAATTTTCGCAGCGCTTTGGTGAATTATAAAATGCTATCAGCTATAGCTAAGCGCATGGGGTTGGAAGAATACCTACTTATGTCCCGGGGCGAAGCCAAAGATACCGGCCGCGCTCGCCAGGTTATTCTTGCTAATGCCATCGAAGCTTTAATTGGCGCATTGTATTTGGATCTGGGATACGAACCGAGCCAGGTATTTATTGAAAAGGAAGTTTTAATAGAGCTACCGGGAATTATTTCCGGCCAGAAGTATCTAGATCCCAAAAGTCAGCTTCAGGAATTAGTACAAGATAAGCATGGCGTAACTCCAACTTATGGAGTTGTATCGGAAAGTGGTCCTGACCACGATAAGGTATTTGTAGTAGCCAGCTATCAGGGGCAAAAAGAGATCGGCCGCGGCCAAGGACCCAGCAAGCAAGAGGCAGAGATTGCTGCTGCTGAGAACGCCCTCAAAAATTTGGGAGCTTAATGACTCAATGGGGATAACTGGCGTTGACGCATGCTTCGCCCGTTGGTAATCTGAGTTTAGATCGATCTCCGAGTAACCAAACAAACACAAAGTTCACAAAGACGACTCCTAAAATAAGGGGTCGTTTTTGTTTATTGCAAAAGATAGGACCGACAATGTTAAATAGCACCGTATGTTATAATTAAACAAGTTATGTACCTCAAACGGTTAGAAATACAAGGTTTTAAATCCTTTGCAAAAAAGACAACTTTAGAATTTGGCCAAGGCATCACTGCCATTGTAGGCCCAAACGGCAGCGGTAAATCTAATACCGCTGATTGTTTGCGCTGGGTGCTTGGTGAACAAAGCGCCAAGCTGATGCGCGGCAAGAAGAGTGAAGACGTAATCTTTGCCGGGAGCGATAAAAAAGGGCGGGCAGGATTTGCCGAAGTGTTTGCTACCTTTGATAATCGCGATCACAAGATTCCTTTAGACGCTGCCGAAGTTTCAATAGGCCGCCGCATTACCCGCAGCGGGGAAAGCGAATATTTAATAAATGGTGCCCGCGTCCGCTTGTTAGATATTGTGGATTTGGTACTGCGAAGCAATATCGGCACCTCCCGGTACACGGTTATCGGTCAAGGCACGATTGACCAAATGATTTTGGCTGGTCCGTCGGAAATAAAAAACTTAATTGACGAAGCCAGCGGCGTAAAAACATATTACTTAAAGCGCGAGCGCACTTTGCGCCGCTTGGAGCAGACCGCTCAGAATTTAATGCGCGCTGAGGATTTGTTAAAAGAGTTAGAGCCGCGCGTAAAGAGCTTGCGCCGCCAGGCTAAGCGCATGGAAGCGCGAGCCGAAATCGAGACAGAGCTTAAAACTTATTTAGAAGAACACCTGGGAACACAATGGTGGGCGCTTAACGATCAAATCGATGGTTTAAATTCTAAGCTGCAGGAGCTAGGAGGGCAGAGAGCTAAAGTTGAGCAGCAGATGTCTGGCCATTTGGCGAAAATAGAAGAACATGAAAAGGACAACGAGCAGGCCTTGAGCGACTACAAAAAACTGCAAGAGCGGATTCAAATTATCCAAAATGAAAAGAATGCTCTGTTAGAGCAGGTTAGCTTAGTGCGCGGTAAGATGACCAGCATGCAGACCGGCAGCGGCGACACTGAAAGCTTAAACATTGAAAGCCATAAAATCACACAGCGTATTAAAGAACTAGAAGCGCAGCTGCAGAAAGCAGAAACCGACTTTGTCCACTCGCAGAACCAAATCGTGGCACAAACCAAACTTGTAGAAGAGATTAGTAGTAAAATTACATATCTGCAGGAAACATTGCACAACCCGGCTGGGGCAGATTGGGTGGTGGTAGGTAAAGAAGTGGAAAGCTTTGATAAAAGTTTTAAGTCTTTTCAAGGGATTTTGGAACAGGCTTCCGAATTATCGCCGGTTTTGAATGCGGTAACAGACTTAGCTTCTTCCTGGGATAATTTCCGTAAAGTCACCCATGATGCCATTATCAATCCTAGCCAGAAATTAATTCAGCTGCAGCAGGAATTGCAAGAGTTATCCAAAAAGAAAGATAGCCTGCAAGAAGAATTAAGCAAGCTGTCTTTGGCTCAATCCAAATCTCAGTTAAGCCGCGAATTTTTGACCAGCCAGCTGGCATCCCTGCAAAATCAAAAGTTACAAGTGGACTTAGAGCTTAAAAAAGCCTCTTCCTCTTCTTCCGAAAGTTTTGCCACCGATTTGATGGAAGAGGAAAAGAAGCTGCAGGATAAAGTTGAAGCCAAGAGCCAAGAGCAGGAGGAGCTCGAAAAGCAGCTTAATGAAATTTATAAAGCCGAATCTAATTGGAAAGCAGCTATTGCAGAAGAAGATAAGAACTTCCGCAGGCAGCAGGATGAGCTGGGCGCTGTGCGCGATGGGGAAAGCAAGCTGCAGGTAGAAAAGGCCCGCTACGAAACCCAGGCCGAAGCTATAACAGCAGAGATTATCACTCAGCTTGGACAAGAACGGTTCACACAAATTAAACAATCTAAAATCGCCAGTACGGATTCTAGTTTGCAAGATAAAATTTTAAGGCTTAAAAAACAGATCGAGTCTATTGGGGGAGTGGACGAGCTGACGATTCAGGAATACCATGAGACCGAAAGCCGTTTTACTAACTTGGAAATCCAGGTTAACGACTTGCATAAGAGTATGGATGATTTGCGCAAAGTGATGGACGAATTAGATGAGCACATTAAGAGCAAGTTTAATACCGCGTTCCATAAGGTTAACGATCAGTTCGAACAATACTTCAGAATTTTGTTTAATGGCGGCCGGGCTCACTTGGCGTTAGTAAAATCTCACGACAACGATACCGAAGCCGAGGCAGAACTAGCCAAAGAAGAAGCACTCGAAGAAGCGCAAGAAGCAAAAGACGCGCATTTACGACCGGAGGAAAAAATTGTGGCCAAGTATGAAAAGGGCTCTTTGGCTATTGCTGGTGTAGATATTAAAGCGACTCCACCGGGCAAGAAGCTCTCTTCGATTCAGTCTTTGTCTGGCGGTGAGCGTTCTTTAACTTCTATTGCTTTGCTCTGTAGTCTTCTGACATGTTTCCCATCTCCGTTCGTCGTATTGGATGAAGTTGATGCGGCTTTGGATGAGGCGAACACAATCCGCTTCGGGCAAATTTTGGGAAAGCTCTCCGATTCAACTCAGTTCATTACCATCACTCACAATAGAGAAACTATGGCGCAGGCAAATATCCTTTATGGCGTGACAATGGGTGACGACGGCGTGTCTCAGCTGCTGTCTATTAAGATGGATCAAGCTACAGTATATGCAAAATAAGCACCGGCAAGAGCCGGTGTTTATTAATTATAAGCCTTGACGGGATCGCCTTTGGATGGTAGACTATTGAAGTCATTTTACTTATTTGCGCAACCCATGCGGGGCCGTCAAACCCGCTACAGGTATCGGATAATATAGTAAAAACACTTTAATTATCATTTTATATTTTCAATGTTAACTATTCGTTTACAGCGCGGCGGTAAGCGCAACACTCCTATGTATAAGGTTGTGTTGGCGCAGAAAACCGCTGCTAACCAAAAACAATTTGTAGAGGTTATTGGTTCTTATAATCCTCATAACAAAGAATTGACTATCCGCGATCAGGAGCGCCTCAACTACTGGATGAATGATCAGCATGTAGAACTCTCTGAAACTGTTCATAACCTGTTTGTGACTAAGGATATTTTAAAAGCAGATAAGAAGAAAGCTTTCACTGTTCCTAAGAAGCCAGTAGAGGCTGTAGCCGAAGAAGCTCCGGCAGCAGAAGCTCCGGCAGCAGAAGCGGCCGAAGGCGGCGATGCAGGTGAATCCACCGATGCAGCAGAATCAGTAACTGAAACTGCTTCCGAAACACCAGCCGAAACCACTCCAGAAGCTGCTCCAGAAGTACCTACCGAAGTTCCTGCCCCAGAAACTGCAACTCCAGAAACTCCAGAAGTTACTGCAGAAACTCCTGCAGAAGAAGTTAAAGCTTAAATTTAAATCTCGTTCCATTTTGATTGGGACGAGATTTTTGTTATATTTAAGACAACTAATAAAAGTTCATGAAACCAAAATTAAACTTAATTGTTTTAGGGCTAGCTTGCTTGGCTCTGATCGCGACGGCTGGCTATGCTATCACCGAAAAAAGTCTCGTTCCTCGGATATCGGGAGCAGCCAGTAGTCCTGTAAATGCGCCAAAAGGTTTTGCTATTGGAATGATGGATGAATATTGCACCAGCCAGGAAAGGAATTCTGCTTTGGTTACGCCTGGGGGTTCGGTAATGGCAACGGATGATAACACCAAGAACCCAGACTGTGCTGCCATTTTCTTTGATCCAGGAGAAGTGGGTTCGATCGCCATTGGTTCAAGTATTTATAATGAAGACTTTCGGATCGGCTTGGCTACTGCAGAAAGAGGTTCTGGCTGTACTTCCGAGCGCACGGCTGTAGCGTGGACTCCATGGGTTTCTTCCGGGGGAGGGTCTACTAAAAATGTTGTCCCTAAGGATCGCAAGAAAACCCCAGATTGTTTATGGCTCTATTACCAAACCCGACCTCTGCCCGCAGGGATCGTTATCAACGACGTTCGCGTAGGCATTAAGGTGGGGAAAGGCCGAGTTGAATATACCCCTTCGGCCAGAAACAGTGGCGGGTCTTCCGAGTATTCCCAGTTGATAAACAAGCCAAAGCGCAATGCTCCCGAATTAAGCCTTTCGCCTTCGCGCTTATATCTGCAGGCAAAGCTCACCAAGCAAAGACAGCGTTAAAGCCGGGATTTATTCAATTTACTATTTACCACGCATTCTGTGGTATAATAAAGAAAAGCAAACTAACGAAACAAAAAAATGGAAAATAGTACAGTTTTCAAATTTGTAGTAATGATAGCGGCTTTGCTGGCATTACTATTCGTGGCAATTCAATTGTCTAAGAATCCAGTTTCTAAGGAAGCTGAGAAGGAAGAGCTTCCTAAGACAGCAGAGATTCAACAGGTAGAAGAAGGCACTTTGCCAAATAAGTTCCCAGCGGATTTGCCGATGGAAGCGGGTGCTAAGGTCACCCAAAACTTTAATGCAACCGAAACTGATGGCCGTTACAATGCAACCCGCCAGTTCGAAAGCAAGGCGACGTTGACTGCCAACCTAACCCTCTACACTAATTATCTAAAGAACAATGGTTGGGAAATTCTTACCACTTTGGATCAACCAACTTTAAAAATGGTATTAGGCCGAAAGGAAAAGCAGCAGCTACAGGCATCATTTGCAGTTGATCCAACAACAAACAACAATGTTGTAACCCTCAGCCTCACCGAATTTAAATAAAGAGAACCGTAAAGGCACCGCTAGAGGCGGTGCTTTTTATTTATTATAAAAGACCGCCCTAAATTGATTAATTGACGAAATCAAGAATTTGTGGTACTTTTTGGATAGAAAATAGTTCATTTGTTTTATAAAGGAGGTAAAAAAATGAAGGTTAGAATGTATTTACCTGCCTTTATTGCAGGTATGATTGTTGTTGGTGCATTTTGTTTTAGCTTAATTGCTTCTGCAAATGCGACCAGGCAAGTCTCGGGAGTTTTGCGCATGGAGATTATTGAACCTTACGGTGAGATGCCCATGCAGATTCGCTACTTCGTTCAGTATTGGGATGGAAAGAATTTTCGCCATACTTATATTGCGGACAAAAGCGGTGCAGATTTTGCGGCAGTCTTAAACAAAGAGGTTGTTATTTCCGGGCGAGGAACCGATGACTTATTTGAGATGAATGAGCTTAAGGCATCTTCTAAAACTGCAAAGCAAAATGCCCTGCCTGCAGAATCCACAAGCAGTATCCAACAAAGGTCTGCGATTGGCGAGAATCCTACGGTAGCCCCCAATACTCCGTTTACAATGCCTCAGGCGACTTTAGGCTTTAGGAATACGCTGTTTATGTTGGCTCATCGAGGCGCCGTTCCGAGCACTAGTTATACGCCGCAGCAGATTAAGCGTTGGGGTATGACGGACGTAATGTCGGCTAACATGTTTTTCCGGAATTCATCTTTTTGGAAATTTGGCTTGAAGGGAGTCATTGATCCAGAAGGGGATGTTACCCCTTGGCTACCGATCACTGTCGGGCCCGAAGATTGTTTTCAGGGAATGATGAATTCCTGGAGGATGCAGGCAGATGATCTTGCTGAGGCTCAGGGTTTTAGCAAAACTGCTTACAAGTTTAGAGTTTTGCTGTATGCTCCTATGGAGACATGTACTTTAACTGCTTCTGCTCAGGTAGGTGTGTTTGGTGACCCCAACGGGGTAGTGTATATTTTTATGCAGATTCCATCCAGCGGCACCGACGAAGATTTGCAGGATAGGCTGCATACACTTATTCATGAATTCAACCACTCCTTTGGCCAGGCGGAACATAGCAACGGCCAGCAGTTTGAAAACGGACCGATTCTGCTTCAGAAAGATCATGCTGATTCGTTGGGGACTGGCTTGATCATGAATCACCTCATTAACCGCATAAAGTTTGGCTGGCTTAGCCCTGCCCAGCGTTATCCGGTCGTCTCGTCTCGGGGCAGGCATAGGATTTTGATCCAGACCCCGTCTCGGCCGGGTAAAGGCATAGGTCCTAACGTGCCTCCGCCTGGAATATTCATTGAGCTAAGGAATCTGGACGGAACCTTGTCAGATAAGGTGATGGTTTTAGAAACCAGGTCCTTGATGCCGTATTACGACATGTTCCCTAGCGATGTTCAGGGTTATGTCGGGGGGTTAGGCATCCGCTTGGTAAGCAAGGATTTGGAAAACACCGCCACTGGCACAGTACTCATCGATTCCACCCCAGAAACAGAATGCTGCAAGGATGCTCCTTTGCGGCCTGGAAGGACTTTCTCCATGGCAAAGTACGGAGTGACCATAACAACTGCGGCAAGCATCCGGTATCAAGTCTGGGTAACACTGGATCTGGGAAATAACTACCCTTCTGACCTTTAAAGATTAAGCAAGATTCGAAAAATCTTGCTTTTTTATTTCTTTGAAAACTAAACGGTTGCAATTTTTTTTGATTTATGCTATAATCAATACATAAAGTTCGCTTTTAGAAACAAAATGAACAATCAAATAAACGAGCAACCTAATTCTGCTAATAGAATTACTATTTTGGTAATAATTTTAATCGTGTCACTGGCGTTGGCAGGATTTTTTTTGTTTAAATATTTCAGCAATAAGAAGCTGATAGAAGAAACTAGAGAAGAAGCGGCAAAAATTCAAATTAAAGAAATTCCCAAATCAGAAAATCCTGTCGGCATGCCATACAATTTGCCGATAGACCCTGGTAGCAGGATTTTGCAAAATTATGAGTCTACCTCGCCAACCGGGCAAATCCAGTCTACTCGCAAGCTTTCTACTAATACCAGCGCAGAGGCATCCTTGGTTAAATATTCTAAGTTTTTCGAAGATTTGGGCTGGAAAAGGAATGTTAGCGGTCCTCTAGTATCACCCTTGGCATACAGCAGTCCTTTGGGTTCGCTAATGATTGTGGTGAATCCTGGCTTAAATAATAAAGGATCAGAGGTGGAAATCACCATACTCAATCCGATAAAACCAGAATCTAAATAAGAGATTCCATGAACAAAAACAAAATTACAACTTATACCAAAATCTTTCTGCTCGGCCTGTTCGGCTTGGCTATTTTGGGTGCAGCTTACTACTTAGTAGAACATACCCCAAAGGTAGAAGCACAGGCCCAGGCATCAGCTCCAACAGTTCATATTCAGTACGGTGATGACGAAGACTCATCTCCAGATGTTCCGCGAGATTGCTATCAGCACCAGGGCACGTTCGGTACAAGCACCTATGATGGCAACGACCCAGATTGTTTGAGAGCCAGAATATTAGACGCTTCTGGGACTGTTTATAACCAAGATTTTCAGGTTTGTTTAGTTTACCAGTTTAGCGTGACGGCATGTACAGGTTGGGCAAGCCAGATAGGTTATTCTGAAAGCAAAAGTCTAATGAGATCAAGCAATTCCGGTGGTACTCTAGACGGGACCATGCAGGTAGTTGTCAATACAAGAAACATTCCTGCTGGTACTTTTCCAGTCGGAACTACTTTTGGCAGCGTGCAGGTCGGTGTAGCAGTAGCTTACGAGGAGAACCATAATGGCTGTGGGGCTACGGGCGGTATGCGATGGGTTTCCCAGGGCCAAGCTCCGAGCGTTGGCGAAAATGGCTGGGATTGGGCCTATTCCCCGCGAGATAATGACCCAGGCTGTTTTCAGGTTGGCTTAAGGATCGGGCAAATTAATGCTCCTCCAGACGCCGAATATGTGAGTACTACTTTGCCGACTACAGTAAATGCAGGACAATCTTATAACGGCAACTATAATATTACAATGAGAAATACGGGCATGCCTTGGGGGATTGTTGGCGATAATAATAACATTGTGCGTGATACCGATGGCCATTGTGACGAAAATGTCTTTCCTTATGCCCCCGATGGAAGCAATAGTTGCACGGATTATAAAATCTACTCTTCCCAGCGTTTTCGTTTAGTTCGTACCGATAGCGCCGATGTCGAAGTGCGGTCCAAGGCATTGGGGACAAATAGTAACGAAGTCGGTTTTAACAATGGAACCTATTCATTCTCAAATGGCTATACAGTCATTCCTTCCAATCCAGCTTCGGTCACAAACCAAAATACCATTCCTTTCTTTATAAAACAGGAAATAACATACCATCGTGTAAGCGGTGAGATGGAAGTTTGCACGCCCGGTGGTCCAGGCGGCGGATACCCTGGAGGAGGAGGTTGGGTTGTGGTTGATAACAGTACATTAAACAAAGTATTGTCGTACCTTTTACCTAAGGAAGCTCAAGCCTACCCAGATCCCGGTGGGGGCGGTGAAGAATGTGGAATAGTTTATTATGATTATATTGCAGCAGCTTACGATCCTTGGATGGTAGATGTTTTGGCGGGCGACACAGCAGACTTTGCTCCGGTTAACATAACCCCGGGCGCCTCTGCAAGCGGTACCCAGACGCTGCGCTTTAAAATGGTTGATATGAATAATGTGGGAGTTACGAACCAGTACTACCAAAATGGAACTTTTGGAGACGAAGCATCAATAAACTTACAAGTAAATGGCAGTGGCTATACCTTTACCTGCGGCAGCAATCAGAGTGTTGTTAGGGGAACCACTGCCAATTTCTTAATGGACGCAGATCCTGACCCTGGAATGACATCTCCTGTGAACGTGACGATGACCAGTGATCCTTCTGGTCCTGCTTTGGTGACCTCTCCGGTGGTGTTAAACAGCAGCAATAGTTATCAGGATGTCGCACAAATTTCTACCACCAACTTAACATCCAGCCAACCTTATAATCTTACATTTAGCGCCACTAACGGCAGCTTAACGAGAACTTGTAATGCCAGTTTAACTGTAACGCCATTACAGGTTACGACTAGAATTCAATTTAATAATTCCGACGGGCCAACCACACCTACACCAGCTAATGGATCTACTGGCACATTGCGATGGGAAACTACCAATGCTACAGCTTGTACTGCGAACATGGTTACCCCGCCTTCGCCTTCATACCCAGCATGGTCGGGCAGTAAGTCTACAGCCAACTCCGGATGGCAGACAGAGTCTGTTACCGGGCTGCTGCAAAATCAAACCTATCAGTTTAGAATTCAGTGCCAAAACCAATTTGGCGATACCGCTGATGATACTGTTGAGGTAAACGTAGGAGCGCCAAATAACCCTGTTGGCGACTTAGAATGTGGTTTTAGGGGTAATGAGGGTCCGTGCTCGGTTCCATATGGCGGATCCGCAGAACTATTTTTTACTTCTGAATATGCCAGCAACTGTTCTTTAAGTCCGGCAATTCCTAACTATACACCTGGTACCAGCGAAACCTTTGGTGTGGCTACAGGGAATCTTTATGCTGACCGCTCTTACAGCTTAACTTGCACTGGCGCAGCAGGTACCACACCCCATACAGATACACCTGTACTTATTGATGTTGGCCCTCCTCCTACCCCGACAGGTGATTTAACATGTGTTGGCTCTAACGGCGGACCTCAGTCTAATGGTCCATGTATTGTAAATGAGGGCGGTACCGGAACTTTATATTGGTCGGCGACAAATGTCACAGAATGTTTTGTGACACCCGCTCCTCCAGGGGAAGTTGATGATCCAAATATGCCTGGAAGCCAGACTATTGGTCCATTATACGAGCAGTCGACACATACTTTGTATTGCGAAGGTCCTGGTGGATCGGTTACAGACACTATTACTTTCAATATAACTCCGACAGCCGACTTAGATTGTAAGCCGGGCAGCTTCCCGTTGGATGGACCCTGTACAATCGATTATGGCCAGAATATCCGTTTGGTCTGGAGATCTTTTAATACTACAACGTGTGACATTAGCAATGGTATAGGAACTGTCCCCACATCCAGCTGGACTTCTGGAAGAATTGTCAGTCCTACTTCCACAACTACTTATTCCATATACTGCCCGGGCCAAGCTGGAACTGATCCGGCTAGGGATGATGTAACAATTATTGTTAATCCACCGAGCATAAACCTCAGTTGTACTTCGCCAATATCTTTAGTACGGGGCAGTTCTCCAGGGGTGGTAAGCATTACTACCAATGTTAGCAGTTGGCCAGGTTATTCGGTGAGTATTGGACATAGTTTTAATCCAAGCAGCGGCACTTTGCCGACTATAAGTTATTCTAATAATCCTCATACGCCGCCTGGTACTACTGTAGCTACCATTTCTACAACAGCTTCAACCACGTTGGGTACTTATACTATTACGTTTACGGCTAGCCCTAACCCACCTGTGGAGGGTGTTCCTAGCGGAAATTGCAGTGTTACTTTGATTGTCAGCGACAGTCCTCAACCAGGTGTGAATTTGCGTTGTGCAGGGCAAGGCGACGGTGCGCCACGCAATGATGATGTTTGTTCTGTTTATTATGGCAATAGCGCTATCTTATACTTTAACTCCACTAACGTACAAAGCTGTTCTTTAAGTCCAGCTATCGCTGGTTATAGCCCAGAGCCAAATGCGGATGATGATAATCCTACGCCTGCTTTGTATAGTAACACTACCTACGTGTTTACCTGCCAAGGTATAAACGGAACAGGTCCTGTTTCGGATGATGTTACTATTAATATTTTGCAGCCAGTATTGAGCATGGACTGTGCTCCTTCTCCTATTAACTTAACCCGTGGTTCTGCCCCTGGGGTAGCAAGCATCACTACCTCGGTAACCGGTTGGCAGGGATCTCAAGTTACCGTTTCTCATAGCTTTAATCCAAGCAGTGGCACTTTACCAACGGTGGCTTACTCGAACAACCCGCAAACGCCTCCGGGTACTACTACAGCGGTTATCTCTACTACATCTTCTACCAGCACCGGCAGTTACACTTTGACCTTCACCGGGTCTGCGCCTGGCGTTGTGTCTGCAAGTTGTAACGTGACTGTTAACGTTTCCGCAGGTGCTTTACCAACAGTAGATTTGTTCTGTACTTCTACTGCTGGCGGCCCGCAAGATGGTCCTTGCACAATTTATAGCGGCGCCAACACGGATTTGACTTGGACCTATGCTAATGCAGATGCATGCTCTTTGTCTCAGATTTCTCCGGTTAACCAAAACCTTGGTGCTGTCGCCCCAAGCAACGGCATTACCTCGGTGACGCGCACGCTTACCGCGACATCGACTTTCCGAATTATCTGTTCCGGTCCTGGTAGCCCGCCGAACGCGTTTGACGACGTAACTATTAACGTTGTTTCTCCTACAATGAGTTTAAGCTGCGCGCCAAGTCCGTTAAGTATTACTCCTGGCGGCGCCTCGGGCGTGGTTAATATCACGAGCTCAGTTTCTAACTGGAACGGCTCTACAATTTCTATCTCTCACAGCTTTAGCCCTGCAAGCGGAGTGTTGCCGTCCGTGAGCTACTCTAATAATCCACAGAGTCCTCCTGGTACTACCTCGGCTATTATCACAGCGCCAAGTAATGCTACTGTTCAAACATATACTTTGACCTTTACAGGTTCCGCTAGCGGTGCTGCCAATGGCAGCTGTAATGTAACTCTGCAGGTAACTTCAGCCCCGGTTAATCCTACTGTGAATTTGCAGTGTTTGGGTACCACCGGCTCCACCCCGACCGATGGTCCTTGTAGCGTGACATCCGGTACTCCAGGCCGTCTGTTCTGGACCACCTCTAACGCGACCAGTTGTTCGTTGAACCCAGCTATCCCAGCTTATTCCCCAGGTACCCAGGAAACCACCGGAGTATACACACCAAACATATCTTCCAACACTACTTACACTCTTACTTGTAACGGTGCCGCCGGCACTACTCCGCAGTCTGACCAAGTCACCTTTGCTTTAGCTGCAGCGAGTTATGATTTGGCTTGTGCTCCAAGCCCAACTACTATAACTGCCGGTGGTGCATCTGGTATTGTGAGTATAACTAGTACTGTTCAGAACTGGAGCGGACAGGCCATTTCCATTTCCCATGGCTTTAGTCCTAACAGCGGCGTATTGCCAACCATTAGTTATTCTAATAACCCTCATGCAGCCCCTGGCACTACTACCGCCATAATTACTGCAGCCAGTGATGCAACCCCGCAAACTTACACCCTTACATTTACGGGTTCTGCTAGCGGCGCTTCGGCAGACAGCTGTAATGTTACACTAGTCGTTAATCCGGTTGCAGTTACTCCGACCGATCCTCCAAGCAATGTCCAGGCTGCTACCAGCGCAAGCTGTGGGACTGTTGTGCTTACCTGGCAGCGCCCTCTCTCTGGGCAGATTCCTAACAGCTACCAGACATACCGCACAGCGACCGTGAGTGAAAAAGGAGAGCCGGTTAATTTTGTTCCGTTTGGGAATCTCATTACCGACTTTGGCTTGCCAGGCAATCCAGTTTTCTCTGTTACCGACAATAATCCGCTATCGTTAGACAGCCCTAACTTCTACGGTGTTGTGGCAATAAGAAATGGCAATCCTTCTGAATTGGTTGCTAGCAACGGCGTGGTTCCTGCCTCATGTGTTGCTACTATTAACAATTCGGATAAGGACCTGTCTCAAGTTGGTAATTACAGCGGAACTCCGGCGCGCTGTAATAATAATTCCGATACATTTGCTCCTGGTAGTAATGGATTATTCAAAGCCGGTGAAACTGCTTACTTTAAGATCAGCGTATGTAATAGTGGCAGCTCTTCTGTGAGCGGCGTAAGAGTTGTCGAAACAACCGCCTTCAACTTATCCAACATCCAATTACATAAAGATGAAGACGGTTGTGTCACTAGCGGGTCCGGTGCAGGTCCATATAATCTAAAGGATATTGCTCCGGGTAATGTCTGTAGCATCATCATTTCGGCCACCATCGATGCTCCGGGTGATCAGCCGGGTGCGCTGTACCGATTCTGGAATATTGCTACAATCGAAACCAATGAATTGCCGGACAAGATAGTAGCCACTCCTCCTTACCTGTTTTCTTTGGGAGGCGCTCCAAGCCGCGGAGAAACCGCTCCATAGCCTTATAAAATCAGCTATTTCAAAAACCACTACGTCTGTAGTGGTTTTTTATTGATTTTAAGAAAATAGTGATATACTTAAGGAAAGTTAACTAAATTTGAAATAAAATCATGCCTAATAAAAGATTAATGGCGGTAGTGGTAGTCGGTTTTCTCATCATTGCCGGACTAGTGTATTTTATCAAAGATAAGAGATCATCTGATACTGAACAGTTTTACAATGATCAGGTGCCAAGCGTTCAGAAGACTAACGTAGACTTTGCAAAACTTCCGGATAAATTTCCGGAAGATATTCCTTTAGAAACTGACGCCAAGATTACACAAAATTACAATTCTACTACCCCGGAAGGCCATTTTCAGGCTACCCGCACCTTCGAAACGCAGTTAACTCTAGCGGAAAATTATGGGATTTATGAAAAGTTTCTTAAGGACAACGGCTGGACTATCATCGCTACCACAAATGATCCAGGCTATAAGATGATCGCTGGCAGTAAAGACAAGCAAAATATCCAAGTCACTATCGACGAAAACAAAGGTTCGTCTAAGACTAAAACCGTTAGCATTAGCTATAGCGAACTCAAGAAGTAACTTCTATTGAGCCACTTAAAGATGTAAAGTTTATAATTATGAAAGCCCATCAAAGATTTTATTCCAAACTGCAGTTAATGCTTGCTCTCGTACTAAGCATAAGCTTAAGCACGGCAGCTTTTGCGTCTAATGTAGGCGTTTTAAAGCCAAAAGTCGCCGAAGCACAAACAGGACCTACCCTAACCCTTACTCCTGGAGGGGAAGTGAATATCTGGCCAGGCCAGGATTTTCAGTTTGCGGCGCTTTTTGACACTAACGGCAATCAGCCTGGAGGCGTTTTTGATGTAAGTTACGATAGCGGTGCGGTGTGGAGTTATGCCAGCTTAACCGGGGTATCCATTTCTAATGGTATTCTAGATACTTATGAAGGAACGCAGCCTGGAGCCGGGGAAGTTGTTGTCACTTTTCAAGGGCAACAGGCTTCTGCCAGTGTTTTAATAGGCAACTTAAATGGGCTGGGTTATAAATGTTTAGCAGGCAGCAATTATGGATTAAACCATACCAATAATCCTGGCGGTTCTGGCAGCGGCTCGTGGGAATGGGATTTTGTGCCCGATATTCCAAATTTTGAGGGCGGCGGTGCGGCCCAATGGTTCATTGGCCAGGATTTAGAAGGTTATATTACCACCACATATCATCCTTCTAGCATACCTAATACAAACCTTACCAATCGTTGGGACTATAGTGTTTCTCCCAACGCTACTTTTGGCGTGAAGCTTCTTTCGGTAACAGTTGAGGTGTGGAACGCTGAAAGCGGAAATGGCATATACCAGTGCAATGATATCGGCGTGAATATATTGGCGCCAGAATATGTACCTCAAGCTAGCTTTTCCTGTTCGGTGACGACTAATAACGCTACGCTCGATCCAGGCGGCACCACTTCATTCAATGTGCAGACTCAGTCGTCCGGGGGCTTTAATTCTTCCGTAAGTTACTCTGCGGCCATAACTCCAAGCCCTGCCAATGCGCCAACTGTAACACCTGCCAGCTTCACCCAAAATAGTCCCTATCCTTCCACAGCGACTACCGTAAGTACTAGTCCAAACACCCCGCAGGGCACTTACACTGTTACGTACACAGGCACCAGCGGCGGCACAACCAAAACTTGCAGCGCACAACTAGTGGTAAATGGTGCCGGTGGTAATTTTAATATTATAATCACTCCTGCTCCTGCGCCTCCTGCTAACGGCATTGGCAGCAATACTAACCCAAATCGGATCAATATCGGCAGCAATGCGCGTTTTCAGGTTTTTATAGAATGCACAGGCGGATTTAATGGACCGGTTACAGAGATGTTGGCGCAAACCACACTTAACGGAGTAGACTTATCGCTAGGTGCTACTTCTTTGCCATGCGGCGGAACCACCATTTTAACCGTAAGCAATTCGTCCAGTGTACCCGAAAATCAGCAATCAACGATCACTAATGTAAGCAGTGAAAGCATTATGGTTAGAGGGAGTGGACAATTATGATTAAGAGCCTAAAAAAATCGATGAAGTACAAAGTTGCTCTGTTTGTTTTTGCGGTAGTTGCTGCTGGGTTTGCGGTAGCTCTTCCGGCAGCAGAAGGCAAAAACGTTGGAAGTGTTATCAAGAACGCGATAGCGGAGACTTCGTGCCCTGCACCGATTCCGTCTTCTTATGCTACATTGCGTAGCGGAAGCGCTAACGGGCCAATTATCGGCACCTACGAAAATCAGGGGTGGAATTCTTTCGATGCACCCCAGCCTACTTTTGCAGAAGTTACAATTCCTTCCGGTACGGTGATTTACTATTCTAATCATACTGAGGGGGTAGAATTAACCAATCGCAGTCAGGGCTCTACGCACGGCTATAGTTCTGGGGCGACAGTTACTTCCCCATCAAATAAAGCAGGGTTCTATGCGACCGGGTATTATTTTACAAAACAGCAACAGGTAGCTGGATTCACTAGCCCTATAACTGCCGATACTTTTATGTCTGTTGGCGGTCACAATAGCTGCTGGGGAGGTTTCAATGATGGGGAAAGCCTGCTTTCTATTCAGATTAGGGTGCAGAATGCGCCCCCTACTCCAACAATCAAAACCGGCACCACAAACCTAGCTGTGGTTAAAGATCCGACGGTCTCTTTGTTAGTTAACGGGCAGCAGAGCGTTACCGTATCTAACGGCGCTACTCCCACTTTAACTTGGTCTACTAGTTCGGTTAACATAGGCGATTCTTGCTCGGCTACTAATAATTATCCGAGCAGCAGCAATCCAGCGCCTAACTGGAACGGTGCTAAGTTGGGGCAGGCGGCTTATACGCCTCCTAACCCACCACCTCCCGGAGGCGGATCCCAGCAAGTTGGTCCCTTTACCTCAGCCGGCACATTTACCTACTCGATCCTTTGTTATGGATTGAATAATGTCGCATCTCAGGTTTCTAGTGTTCAAATAACCGTAGGGGATGCACCTAGCTATAGTTGTACTGTTTCTCCTCCTGGTGTTCAGGGTGTTCCACGAGGCAGCAATCGCTCTGCGACTATGCGTGTTGTTCCGCAAAATGGGTATAACAGCCCGGTTGATTTTACCGTAACTAGTATTACGCCTTCGGTTCCTGTTCCTCCTGTAGTAACTATTAGCGGCAATCCTCAGACGGCTCCTTATAGCGGCGCTGCTATAGCCACAATTGCCACCAGTGTTAATCCTGCCACTACCACAGGCGAGTACACCATCCAGGTAACCGGTACTGGCGGTGTTAACTGTCCGCCGATTCGCATTAATGTTACATCCGACCCAGGTTCTATTAACATTAAATTTAACGGCTCTGATGGTCCTGTTACCTTGAATCCTCCAATTAATTCCGGAACTTTGTCTTGGGCTCCCGTTGGAGACGTAGAAGAATGCACCGCCTCGATGACAGAGGGGGATTATCCTGCCTGGTCTGGCTCAAGGCCTCCGACAGGCACCCAAGGTGTGACTAATTTACAGTCGAATACCCGCTATACCTTCAAAATCGATTGTATTACTTCTTTTGGTGAACAGGTTCAGCCGGATTCTGTAACCGTAATAGTTGGCAGCCCGCCGGCTGTTGACCCGTTTGTCGACTTAAAATGCAAAGGCACTAACCCGGTTAACCCGACATTCGTAGACGGTGTTTGTACAGTCTTTTCCGGAGACCGCGCTCAACTGCAGGCGCGTTCGGGAGATGCCACTTCCTGCGTGCTAACACCGGGGATACCTGGATATACTCCGACCCCAAATGAAACCACTACTGTTAGTACTCCTCCAATACTGAGCAATACTGTTTATAATCTTCGCTGCCAAGGCGCCGATGGTACTAATTCTCAGGAGGATGAAGTTGAAATCAGAGTAGCTAACGCTGTTGACGCGTTTGTCGACTTAAAATGCAAAGGCACTAACCCGGTTAACCCGACGTTCGTAGACGGTGTTTGCACGGTTAATTCCGGAGACCGTGCTCAGCTGCAGGCTAGTTCCGCGGACGCCACTAGCTGTACCTTAACTCCAGCTATTTCCGGATATACCCCTACGCCAAACGTTACTACTACGACCAATACTCCTAATATTACTTCTAACACTAGATACACGCTCCGCTGCAATGGCGGGCCAGGTTCACAGCCTCAAGAAGATGAGGTTGAAATTAGAATAGCTACTGTCGCAGACGCCAGAACTGAACTGAAATGCAAAGGCACTAACCCTGTTAACCCCGAGTTTGTGACTGGCAGTTGTACCATCAATTCTGGCGACCAGGCTCAGTTGCAAGCTAGTTCTTCCAATGCAGGCAGCTGTACCCTAACCCCAGCTATTTCTGGTTATGCCCCGACGCCGAACGCCACCACCCAGACCTACACACCTAATCTAACATCTAGCCAGCTTTACACTTTGCGATGCACCAGCGTAGATGGATCAAGTTCGAGCGAGTCGCAAGTTGATATTATAGTCGCAGCAGGCCCTCCAGCGGAAGCAGTATTAAAATGCAAAGGCACTAACCCGGTTAATCCGACATTTGTAGACGGGTCATGTACTGTTAATTCTGGAGACCGCGCTCAGCTGCAGGCCAGTTCTTTGAATGTTAACAGCTGCACATTGACTCCAGCTATTTCTGGATATACTCCAACGCCGAACACTACCACTACCACGTTAACATCTCCTATTACATCTACCACTACATTTACCCTGCGCTGTATTAATGAGGTTACAAGAGCAAGGCCTACATCCACCGTAACTATTAATGTAGCGAATACCCCGGATCCTGAGCCGAACTTTACTTTTGAATGCTCTGGCTCACCACTGCCAATAATGGCAGGCGGTTCTGCGGGGGTTATCACTATTACTACTACAGCTTCGGATTGGCCTGCAGGTACGGCGATTGCCATTACTAATTCTTCCACTCCTTTAAGCGTTAGTTATATAAACAACAATCCTAATAATCCACCTGCAACTACGGTTATAAGCATTTCTGCCGGTTCAATGATTGTGCCAGGAAGTTACATGATCGTATTTACCGGCACCCCATCACCTAGTATTTTGGGAGTTAATTATAAGGATTGCCCTGTGACTGTAATAGTGGGTGCCGGTTCTGTAGAACCGCCTACAAATGTAAATGCTACTACCACCTGCGGCCAGGCTACAGTAACCTGGGGACCTCCAATGAGCGGGCCAACTCCGGATGGCTATCAGATCTTCCGTACCGTCACCTTAGGCAGTGGCGGAGTACCGGTATTTCCAATCGGGCCAATTGCCACTGTATCAGGTTCTACCTTCTTCTTCCGCGATAACAGCCCAGAAATTAACATATCAAGCTACTACGGTATAAAATCAACTTTGGGCGGAGCTACTTCGACAATAACGAGGAGTAATCCGGTCTATGTTGAGGCCTGTGCTCCTAGTCTGGACCAATCCGACAAGGACGTATATGCGATAGATGCAGTTACAGGGTCGCCGCTGCAATGCCAAGACAATAGTCCGTTCAGCTTGCCAAGCGATGCCATAATTAGGGCTAACAGCAGGGTGTACTTCAATATCAATGTTTGTAATAGCGGCAATGTAGAGCTCACTAATATCCGGGTCATCGAAACCGATCTTCACAACCTCACCGATCTAAGGCTAGAAAATCAAGGCGGTTGTGTTACGGGCGGAGCTGGCACGAAATCCAATCCGTTTAGGGTGTCTAACTTGCCGGCACCGGCTGTTCCTGGCCAATACACGGTTTGTACGATTAAGATTTCGGCCAAGGCAACAGCGCCAAGCAGTACCCCGGGGCTATTGCACCGCTTCTGGAACATCGCTTATATCTACTCAAATGAATTACCAGCGGGAAAGAAAGTTTCCACTCCTCCATATACCTTCTCTGTGGGAGGTGCTCCGACCAGAACCGAAACCGCTCCGTAACGATTGTCGACAATCAAAGCCGCGCAAAAGCGCGGCTTTTATATTTTATTAACCATAACGACGTTATTCCTTTACATAAGCTGTAATTTATGTTATTCTCCAATTAGCAAATAGATGGCTGTTAATCAGTAAGGTCGAAGCCAGTAATTCCACTATTCGCAGAACACTACTAGATACCATGGAACAAGATCAAGCATTTGTAGAGTTCGTAGTTAAGTCTTTGGTTGATAACCCAGACGATGTAAAGACCGAACGCAGCGTAGACGAAATGGGCGTTCTTATCACTTTGCACATCAACCCTAATGATATGGGTCAAGTTATCGGCCGCATGGGCCAAACTGCAAAAGCTCTTCGCACGCTGTTGCGTGTCGTTGGCGCTAAGCACAAAGCTCGTGTTAACCTAAAGATCTACGAACCAGAAGGATCTCATCGTGGCCCTCGCCGTTCTCATGATGATGCAGCTCAGGCTGACAACAATCATGAAGATGCGCAGGCTGATATGGATGACTTCAAGCTCTAATTTATCTTTTAGCCTGCAGTTGTAGCAGGACAGAACAATCAAAACCCGCAACTGTGCCGCAAGGCCGGTTTTGCGGGTTTTGTGTTAAAATTTAGGTATTGATAGCAGCTGTTTGCCCGGATATAGCACTCCTCGCTTCGCCGTTCGGCTCGCTCGTGCGTTTGCGGACTATGTTCTTAGCAATCAGCTGCTATCAATAAACCAGAACCCTTATATGAAGAAAACTTTTAAAATTTCAGTTATTACCTTGTTCCCGAATTTTGTAGAACAGTACACTAGTTTTGGCATTATTGCCCGGGCCATTAAGAACCGCCTGGTAAAATTCGGAGCTGTTGATATGCGCAAGTTCGGTTTGGACAAGCGCAAGACCGTAGATGACCGTCCTTATGGCGGCGGTTTAGGGATGGTGTTGCGACCGGACGTTGTTATAAAGGCTATTGTCAAAACAGTCGGCAAATTAACTCCGGCTAATCGCAAGAAAACACGGGTCATTCTGCTTACTCCACAGGGCAAGGTATTTAGCCAGGCCCATGCGCGTCGTTTGGCAAAATATGAACATTTAATTTTTGTGTCCGGCCGCTACGAGGGTTTTGATGAAAGAGCACGCAAGTTTGTGGATGAAGAGCTTTCGGTTGGTGATTATGTGCTAATGGGCGGCGAATTGCCATCATTGATTATAAGCGAGGCGGTGTTGCGTCTGGTGCCGGGCGTGTTAGGGAAAGATGAATCTGCGGATAATGAAAGTTTTTCAGAACCCAAGAGTAAATCTGATAACTTGCTCCTAGAGTATCCTCAATATACCAAGCCTGAAGTATTAGAAGTTAATGGAAAGAAGCTGCGTGTCCCTAGCGTATTGTTAACAGGGCACCATGCGAACGTTTTAGCGTGGCGGCAGGAAGAAAGCCGCAAGCGCACCAAAAAGCGTCGGCCAGATTTGTTCAATTAATATGGCCCTTCGACTAAGATTTTAAATAAGCAAAATGGAAAAGTTCGAACAACCGCGTTACACTCCGGATCCAGAGACTGCTATGCAGCACGAAATGGAAAGTCAGGAGTTTATAGAAGTCGGAAAAAAACAAATTGCCGAAGCCAGGGAATCCGAAGAAAGGCGCTGGCAGGAGAAGCCGGTTGATCAATTACGTCCGGCAGATTTGCTGCGGCTGGATAAGGAAGGTCATTCATATATTAAGGAATTGCTGGGCAATTTATCGATTGTTCAGGGCCGGGGCAGGATAAATGCAGAGCTATTGGTAGATGCCTTTTTTAAAACTGCCCGGGACATTCAGAAAGACTTTCCGGATGCGACTATAAAGGAGATTTTAGCTTTAGGCAGGGATCAAATTTATTCCCGGATAGCTAAAGTATTACCGGAAGGAACGCCACTAAACCCAGAGGACGTAAAATTCACAGAAGGCGCTAGGAATGATGTTAAATCTGCGGCAACTCTGTTACGGCTGAATATAGAGAAATATGCCCGTGAGAATGGTAATTTATTGGGAGAGCCAAGCGGTTTTTCGGCCCTAATCGGCGCTATCCGCAAAAATATCGTCGGTGAGTCTAAGGAATCTGCAGATAGGCAGAAGTTACGGGAAGAATTGCAGGAGCAAATTACTTTTTTGCGGCATTTAGAAGACGACCCGGAGATTTTGAAGGATAATTTTAATCACAAAATTTTAAGCATCGAAACTGACCGCAGCAATCACGATGAAAGTATAGTCCGCACTTTAACTTTGCCCTATGCTTTAAAGTACAGCTCTATATACATACCAAGCTTAACCGATTATATAAACGAAGTGCAGAGTCCAGATAAAATACTTGGCAGGATGATACAGGAGAAAGTAGTTAAAGCTTTCGAAATGGTCAGCGAGGGATATGGGGAAAAAGAATTCAGCCAAGAAGAATCAGTCGCTCAATTTACGGCCGGGACTGCCACCAGTCCTGGTGGCGGCAATTATGCCGGCATGACCAAAGGGTTGGTAGAAAAAGTGAGAGTTTTAAATGCTATTGGCCAGGAAGATGCTGGCGCTAGCAGGATTGAAGTTGCCAGCCGGGGCGGGGTCGACAATAGTTAGTATTGATGCCAAAATATCATAATAGAGTAAGCGATCATGACAAGTCATAAATTTACAGTAGAAGAATTAAAGATCCGATTGGACAAGTTTTTAGCAAACCAGCTAATAGATATTTCGCGCAGCAAAATTCAGCGGGATATCGAGGCTGGTCTTGTTAAAGTTGACGGTGAAGTAGAAACTCTCCCGCATCGCGCTATCCGTAATGGTTCGCACATAACCTACGCGCCAAGCGCCGAGCCAGAAGCGCCAGGGCCGGTAAATATTCCTCTTAAAACACTGTACAACAACCATGGATTGTTGATAATAGACAAGCCGGCTGGCATGGCAGTACATCCTGGCGCGGGCTTCAAAGGCGATTCGTTGGCACAGGCTTTGCTGTTCCATTTTAAAGATATTCATCTGGTGGGCGAAGAAGGGCGCAGCGGCATTGTCCATCGCTTGGACAAGGAAACCTCCGGGGTTATTCTTGTAGCGCTTACTCAGGAAATGTACGAACATCTTAAAGATGCATTTTTGGAGAGGAAAGTGAAAAAGGAATATATAGCTCTAGTTCAAGGTAAAATTCCTCAAAAACATGGCTTTTTTGAACAAGATTTGGGTAAAAGCAAGAAGGATTTCCGCCGCTATACCACCAAAGAGAAGGATATGGTGATGCCAAAACAGGCTTTAACCGAGTATAAAGTGCTGGAATACCTCACTGTCGAGACCGACGACACCCTTGACGAATACACCCTAGTTGTTGTAAAATTACACACAGGTAGAACGCATCAGATACGCGTTCATTTTTCTTCAGCGGGTTTTCCGCTGGTGGGAGACAAGCTATACGGCGGCAAGAATGCCGGCAAGCTGGGCCTGGATCGGCAGTTCCTTCATGCTAAAAAGATTGAAGTTCAGTTGCCGGACGAATCGTGGATCGAAGCGGAAAGCGACTTTCCGGATGATCTGAAAGCGATCCTCAATAATTTAAATAGTCAAAAAGTTAATCAACTTTAAAGAATTTAATCACATGCCAATTGTAAAGAATTTAAAAGCAGAACAGCTGAAGGAAATCCCAGATTTCAAGACCGGCTATACTGTTAAGGTTCACAACCGCATTAAAGAAGGCGGCAAGGAACGTATTCAGATCTTCGAAGGCCTGGTTATTGCCCGCAAAGGCGGAACCGGAGCTAATGCAACTTTTATGGTTCGCAAGATCTCCAACGGTGTCGGTGTAGAACGCATTTACCCCTTGCACTCCCCCAACATCGCTAAGATCGAAGTTGTAAAAGACGATTTGGTTCGCCAGGCTAAGCTCTACTACGTACGCAAGCTGCGCGACAATACTCCTCGCGTTCGCAAGAACACCACCAAGTCCAAAACAGCTATGTCTAAGAACAAGAAGTCTGCAAAGAAAGAGACTGTTAAGGCTGAATAAATTTAAAACCCTCCTGAAGGAGGGTTTTTTGTTATGCAATTTGTTTTAAAGCAGCCCGGTGGTAAGAGGTGAAGTATTTGTCTAGCTCTTCCTCTGTTGGCTCCACCCATTTATACGATAGATGCTCCTCGCTTATCTGCGGCTCGCCGCCAGTAAGTTTTGCCGGGTAATAGATGAAAGTCATCGGCTGGCCGTTAGGCCATAACCAGCTTACTGCAGCAATAGGATTTGGGTCTAAATCAAATTCTATATCTCCCAGCTCTTCTCTTATTTCTCTCCTTAAGATATCTGAGAATGGTGTTCCAACTTCTTCTTCGTCAATCCTACCCCCGGGCATATCGTAGTACTCAGCCATTGGCCCGTTCATGTGGGCCTCTAGCGCCAAGATCTTTCCTTTAGAGTTTTTCATAATGGCCTTAACGCCAACATTGAAGCTTGCGTGGGCCATATTATTTAGCAGGGTTTTCTGTCCACTTATCCATGTAGAGTTTGGACGCGAATTCTTCTACCTGATTCCAGTTGAGGTTCTTAAAGAAGCTGTCTATATAGTCTGCACGGGCCACTCCATAATCCATCATGTAAGCGTGCTCGTAAACATCGAGTGCAACTAGCGGTGTAGCATGCCAGATAGGAAAAGCATCGTGCGCATCGCCTAAATAGTTGAAGATGCTGCCGTTTTGCCAATCAAACGCAAACCAGACCCAGCCGCGGGCTGCCAAGCCTGTAGCTTTCATGTCTTTAAGCCAGTTATCGTAAGAACCGAAAGTCTTTTCTATTTCGCTAGCCAGCCAACCCTGCGGCTGCCCGCCTTTTCCGGATAGGTTGGTAAAGTAAAGCTCGTGGCTCTTTATAGCATTAACTGCGAAAGAGTAACCAAGCTTTAGTGCCCGCAAATCCGATTGAGTAGCATTGGCTGCGCTTAAGTCTACAGTTTTTAATTTCTCCTGAATCTCATTGGCTTTTTTTACATAACCTTCGTAGAGCTTGTAGTGCTCGCTCATGAGCTTGCCGCTTAAGCCTTCTACGCCATTGATAGATTCAAATTGTTTTGCTTCGAACATATAATTATTTGCCTAATGTTTCTTGGCCTGGCTTCCAGTTTACTGGGCATTTCTCGCCAGTCTGGGCCGCTTCTACAACTCGAAGAGTTTCCTGAATGTTGCGGCCGACAGAATCAGCGGATACAAGCATGAACTTTAGAGTTCCTTCTGGGTCGATTACAAAAGTTCCGCGCTGAGCAGAGCCGTCTTCGTCTAATACTCCGTACATATCGGCCAGCTCTTGAGTGGTATCGGCGATAATCGGATAGGTAACTCCCTTTAAGCGTTCATCAGTTTCGTACCAGGCCTTGTGAGCAAATTCGCTGTCGGTGCTGGCACCAAGGACTTCGCAGTTCAATTTTTGGAAGTCTGGATATAGTCGGCCGAATTCTTCAATTTCTGTCGGACAGATAAAGGTGAAGTCGCGAGGGTAAAAGAATAACACTAACCACTTGCCCTTATAGTCGCTCAGGGAAACTTTGTGAAATTCTCCTTTATGGTAGCTTTGCAATTCGGAAAATTCCGGAGCAGGCTGACCAACTTTTGGAGCAATATCGAACATCTCGTCTCGAATGTCGGACATTACCTCTTCATATGAATCGTGCATAAAATAAATGAATTAATAGTCTATATATTCATATTAACTGCTGGGGAGTAAAGAATCAACCAATTATGCATAGGTGATCTGGTATTTGACCCTCCGGCTTAAAAAGTGGTATATTGAAGACATAAAATTAGATTATAAATTCTGATTTGAGAGTTTTTGGAAGCAATACTTATGCGTTTAACTACTATTTTCTTAAAAAATTACACCGTTTTGGGGCTTATCCAGAGCCGTAAAATTAAGGAATCACTAAGTCTTAATTAATATAAATTAAGGCCTTTTGTAGTTAAAACTAAATATAGCTAGCCAGAACCCTTTCGAATCGGTTAAGGGTTTTTATTTATGTTATTTATATACGCAATTGCAGGACTCATTGTCGGCGGAATTGTCGGCTATGTAGTTCGCCAGAACATGGCGTCGAAAAAGATTTCCGGAGCAGAGAGCCGCGCAGAAAAAATCTTGGAAGATGCCAGGAACAAAGAAAAAGAATTAATGATCGAAGCCAAGGCTAAAGCTTTGGAGATTACGGATTCGGCTAAAAAAGCCGAAGAGGATTTTCGTGCGCAGATTGTGCGATTCGAAGACCGCATCGATCGCCGCGAAAAGGATTTGGATCAAAAGACTTCTGCTTTAGAAAAAAAGACCGAAGAAATTGAAGCCAAAAAGGAACAGTTGGCCAAAAGCCAGGAGGAAATTAAAGAATTGCGCGCCAAGCAGTTGGCTAATTTGGAAAAAATTGCCGGCATGACTCGCGAAGAAGCTGGTAAAGTATTAATGGAAAATGCAGAAAAAAGCATTTCCGAAGAAATGCTTGGCTTGCATCGCAAGCTGCTTAACAAAACTCATGAATCTGCAGAAAAAGAAGCCCGTAAAATCGTGGCTCAGGCTATCGAACGTATTGCCACAGAAGTGACTGCCGAAAGCACCACTACAACTGTGGTAATTCCGAACGAAGAAATGAAGGGCCGTATTATTGGTAAAGAAGGACGCAATATTCGCACCTTCGAACAGTTGATGGGTGTGGAAATTTTGATCGACGACAGCCCGGACACTGTAGTGGTTTCTGGCTTTAACTCAATCCGCCGCTATATTGCTAAATTAACCTTAGAAAAGTTACTGCAGGATGGCCGTATTCATCCGGCTCGCATCGAGGAAGCTTACGAAAAGAGTAAGGCCGAAGTTAACGAAAAGATTAAGCAGGCTGGTGAAGATGCTGTTTACGAACTTGGCATTACAAACTTCCCGCCGAAACTGGTTCATTTGGTTGGACGCTTGATGTTCCGTACTTCTTATGGCCAGAACGTATTGCTTCACTCTGTAGAAATGGCTAAGATCGCAGCTCTCATCGCTCGCGAGCTTGGTGCAGATGAAATGATCTGTAAGCAGGGTGCGTTGCTGCATGATATCGGCAAGGCTCTGGATCAGGATATGGAAGGCACTCACATCGAGATCGGCCGCCGCATTGCAGAAAAGTTTGGCTTGGACGAAAAGGTTATTGAAGCTATCGAATCTCATCACCATGATACCGACGTAGCAGAACATGCTACTCACCGCGCACCGTTCTCTATCGAAGCTATGGTGGTAGACGCAGCAGATGGCATTTCCGGCAGCCGTCCAGGGGCACGTAAGGACAGCTTTGAAAACTATGTAAAGCGCTTAGGCGACTTGGAGGCCATTGCTAATTCCTTTGAAGGTGTAGAAAAGACCTATGCTATTCAAGGTGGCCGCGAACTGCGCGTGTTTGTTACTCCAACTGCATTAGATGATTACGCTTGCCAGAAGCTGGCTCGCAATATTGCTAACCGCTTGGAAACCGAACTTAAGTTCCCAGGGGAAATTCGCGTACAGGTTATCCGCGACTTCCGCGTTATTGAATACGCAAGATAGTTTATGGGAGAACGCGGCGACATTGCTCAGTTTGATAAGTCGGTAGAAATACCTTCGACTCCGATAGATTCTGACGGCCCCATGGATATTTACGAGATTCGCAACGAGATGGGTGAGCCGATCGGGACCTTTTGTTTAACCCTAGAAGGGGATGAAGCGAATATCGAATCGGTGAACATTAAGGAACAATTCCGCGGCCAGGGTTATGGAAAGATGGCTTACAAAAAGATGATTGAGCTTTTGGGCCCCCAGAATATAAAGCTGGTTTCGGATGGAAATTTTCTCACCGAGCCTCCGGCGAAGATTTGGGAAGGATTAGTAGAAGAAGGTAAGGCCACCAAAAAGCGTTTTTGGCAAAACGGAAAGTATGAGTCAAAATGATGGATAATAACAGAGAATTTAAGCGAGCAGAACGGGTAGACGGACGTAAAGAATCTACAACTGTAAATGACCAGTTGTACGATGTAGTTAAACTTGAGCAGTATTTAACGGATCATGAGCAAGAATTTCCAGCTACAGAAATTCCCCTTTCAGATGAGTTAATTCAGAGTTCTGTTTCCGAAGGGAATTATTATTGGGGCACTAAAGATGAACAAAAATTGGGGCCGCATGACTTTATTGTTTTATGGGAGAGCTATAAAGAATCGGGCAACAGCGATGTAGACGAATTCTTAGAGAGTTTGAAGAATAGCCATCCTAATTGGATCGTTCATATTGAATCGATCCAGCGTGCAGCTAATAATTTGGAAAACCCGATTTGGATTTATGGCGATAAAGAAGTCCACTCTCATCCGTTTGACGGTATGCACCGGTTAACCAGAGCTATATTGGAAGGCAGAGAAAGCATTAAAGCAATCGTTTGGAATTCATTGCCAGACGAGGCAAAAATAGACCAGCATTAATGGCAAAGATTTTACTCATTGGAGATATTATGGGACGGCCTGGGCGCCAAGCGTTAGCCCAGGTTTTGCCATTGTGGAAGCAGGAACATAACCCAGATGTAATTATTGGCAATGTCGAAAACTTAACTCATGGCAAAGGCATCATCGAACGCCATATAGAAGAGCTGAATGAATTAGGTTTTGACGCTTACACTTCTGGCAATCATGTGTTCGACAGCGGACCGCGGGCGGAGGAGTGTTTTGATAAATTCGACAGCATTACGCGCCCTAGCAACTATGTTACTTTGGATGCGGAAGGAAAGACAGTTCCCGGTCATGGCTTTTACCGCTTTAGCAAAAATGGCCAACAGTACTTAGTTATCAATTTAGGGGGTCAGACATTTTTTGAAAAGCAATTCCGCGGTGAAATTGGCAATCCGTTTTTTGCCTTTGACGAAGTGTATTCTAACCAAGCCCAAAAAGATGATATAATCATTGTAGATTTGCATGCCGAAGCAACCAGCGAAAAGAACGCGTTTGCTTGGCATGCCGATGGCCGCGCCACGGTTGTCTACGGAACCCACACCCATATCCCGACCGCAGACACTAAAGTGCTATCGCAGGGAACGCTGCTGCAGACAGATCTGGGCATGACCGGAGCGCGGGATTCCGTGCTTGGAGTAAGGGTAGAAAATTCCTTAGATGTGTTTCTCGGCCGCGGCAAGTTCAAATTGGAAGTTCCGGAATCAGGAACCGCAATAGCCAACGCCCTGTTAGTCGAATTGGATGGAAATAAAATAGTCGGCTTTCAGAGGTTGCAAGCCGAAGTTCCGTTCGAGGCCGAAGCTGCATAACTGGATCAAATTAAATAGGGCCAATCCGGCTACAATACTTAAGCTCTTAAAGTTTTATAAGAAACCAAAAGTAAAATGCAATTTATCAAACCAGAAAAAGTCGTCGCCCATATGGGCCTAAAAGCCGGCAACAAAGTCACCGACCTTGGCTGTGGCAGCGGCTTTTATACTTTGGCCGCCGGGAAGATTGTCGGCAACACCGGGCGCGTGGCAGCCGTGGATGTTCAGGATTCAAAATTGGCTGCAACTAAATCTATTACGATACAAAGCGGTTTGCATAATGTAGAAGTATACCAAGCAGATTTGGAAAAGCCTTTTGACAAGGTTCCCCATGGGGCAGAAGATGGCGTCATTGCCGCAAGTATTTTGCACGAAGTCAAAGACCGTCATGCTTTGCTAAAGAATGCTTATGCCTTGCTTAGAACCGGCGGCAAGCTGCTGACCGTCGACTGGAAAGATGAGCATAGCCCATTTGGTCCAAGCATGGAAAAGCGCATTTCTGAGCATGATCTTCGAGCCGAATTGGAGCAGCTGGGTTTTCGTCACACCAAAGACTTAAACGGCGATGTGTACCACTACGCCATGGTATTTGAAAAACAATAATTCTTTTGGGGTAAATAACCGCCTCATATTTACCAACCGGCTTTGGCCGGTTTTTTTATCCTCTTGCCCGAAGGCGGGAATATGGGTAAAATATTCCTATGACTATCAACTGGAATGAATTTATTACCAAGCAATATTGGTTTGGTATCGAGCGCGGCGTAGTGCACTTAACAGATAAAGTTATTTTGTATTTCGGAGCGGCTCTGGTGGTATTGGGTGTTGTTTTTCTCATCGTTCGCTTACTGAGCTCAGATAAACTGAAGCGACCGCAATTTGGCCGCTTGAGCTCCGTCTTTATGACCATAGGCTTGCTGGAAATGATATGGTACGTGTTGCGGTGGCAATATGTATCTGCTTTAGGAAGCCGTACCACTGCTTTGCTGATCGGATTGGCGGGAATTTACTTCCTCATTAAGCCTCTCAAGTATTTTCTGTTTCAGTATCGCAAGGATATGAACTTGCTTAATAAAGAACAGCTCAAGGAAAAGTATCTGAATATGAAAAAGTAAAAGACCCACGGGTCTTTTTTTCTTGCATTCTCTTTGTTCAATTTTGAGAAATTATTGAAGCCAAGTTGAACCGGTTATTGCTAATCTTAGGCAATGAATCAGGATAAAACATTGGGCGCATGGGGCGAGAACTATGCAGCTCGTCTATATATTAGACAGGGGTATAAGCTGCTAACTCGCAACTCCTTTAATCACACCGGCAAGCAGATGGGTGAGATAGATTTAATCGTCTTAGGCAAAAACCAGATAATTTTTGTGGAAGTAAAAACTCGCGTGTCTAGCAAGTATGGCTTGCCAGAGGAGGCCGTGCCGGCGCAAAAGCAGGCCCGCTTATTAAAAGTGGTGACGTGGTTTTTGGCCCGCCATTCCCAATATCGAAATTTGCAGCCCCGCATCGATGTCTGCGCAATTTTATTAAGTTCTGCCGCCCGCGCCCTGCCTGCCTCCAGCCTTGACAAATTCGTAAAATATAGTAAAATAATTACAAATGCCGTAGAACTGAACTAGGTGAGCTCATAGCTCGCTTTTTATTTAGTTTAATGGCCCATGATATTGCTACGAAAGCTTCCGTCGCTACGCCGCTGGCGAATTTCCTTCAGAAATTCTGGCGGCTGTGCGAACGAGATCTTTCTTAAGCAATATCATGAACCCTAAACAATTAAATAGTTAACTGCTCGACTAGTAGTTACGCGCAATTAAATATGAACGAACAATTAGAACAAGCTTTGGCGCAAATTGCCGAAGAAAAAGGTATTTCCCGCGAAGAGATCATCGAAATGATCGAAGCCTCTTTGGCAGCAGCATTTCGTAAAGATTTCGGCGAACCAGGACAGAACCCTGTCGTGGAATTTAATGCAGAGGATTTGTCTGCCAAGATTTTCGACGAAAAAACTGTAGTGCCCATTAACCAGGAAGAAATAGAAGATCAGCAAAAGGAAATAAGCATCGAATTGGCCCAGGAATGGCAAAAGGGCGCTAAGGCCGGCGATGTAATTCGCCAGGAGATCACTCCAAAAGATGGCATGGAATTCGGCCGTATTGCTGCTCAGACTGCAAAGCAGGTTATTATCCAAAAATTACGCGAAGCAGAACGCAACATGCAGTTCTCTGACTTCAAAGCTAAAGAACGCACCCTCATTAATGGTGTAATCCAACGTGTCGAAGGCGACACGGTTTTAATCGATCTCGGAAAAGCTGTTGGTATTTTGTTCCCGTCCGAACAGATCCGCAACGAAAAGTATGAAGTCGGCCAGCGCTTTAAAGTTTTGATCCTTCATGTAGAGCCAACCAGCAAAGGTCCGAAGATTACTTTGTCGCGCAGCCATCCGGATATGGTCCGCAAGCTGTTCGAATTGGAAGTTCCAGAAATCTTTAACGGCACTGTCGAGATTAAAGCCGTTGCCCGCGAAGCCGGCAGCCGCAGTAAGATCGCAGTTACTTCTACCCAGGAAGGCATTGACCCAATCGGTGCCTGTGTTGGTCAAAAAGGAACCCGCGTGCAAACTGTTATGGGCGAGCTTGGCGGCGAGAAAATCGACATAATTGAATGGAGCGAAGACCCCGTAAAGTTTATTGCTAACTCTTTGTCTCCTGCCAAGATTTTAAACGTTCAGTTGAATCAGGAAGAACAGTCTGCTCAAGTTGGTGTACTCGAAGATCAATTGTCTTTGGCCATTGGCAAGAGCGGACAAAACGTTCGCCTGGCAGCTCGCTTAACAGGCTGGAAAATCGACATTGCTTCCGAAGGTGGCAGCGCAGCTAGTCAAGAAAGCGGCGAAGCTGTGGAAGCTGAAGCTTCCGAAGCTACTGAAGTTTCCGAAGCTGCTGAAGCCGGCAGCTACGAAGAAGCAGGTACTGCAGAAGAAACCCCCCTTGCTAATACTGTAGAAGAAGATGTAGCAGAAGAAGCAGCCAGCGAAGAAGAAGTTCGAGCATAAACCGTTTGTGGCCGTACATGGGTAACCCCCGCGGCAAATAATTATTAATCATTTTAAACCTATGCCTTTAGTACCAATGGTTATCGATAAGTCTCCGATGGGTGAACGCGCATACGATATTTATAGCCGTTTGCTCAAAGAGCGCATTATCTTTCTAGGCGAACCCATCGACGATGCTGTGGCTAATACTTTAATTGCCCAGCTATTGTTCTTGGATGCCGAAAACGCCAAAGAAGATGTAAAGATATATATTAATTCCCCAGGCGGCAGCGTGACTTCGGCCATGGCTATGTACGACACGATTCAGCACATTAAAGCTGACGTAGCTACTATTTGTGTTGGCCAGGCGGCTTCTGCTGCTGCGGTGCTGCTTGCTAGCGGCACAAAAGGCAAGCGCTTTGCCTTGCCTAATGCCCGCATCATGATTCACCAAGTTATGGGCGGTGTAGAGGGTCAGCAAAAGGATGTAGAGATCCAGGCTCGCGAAATGCTGCGCATTAAGAATCAGATTAACGAGATCATGGCTAAGCACACCGGCCAGCCGCTAAAGAAAATCGAACAGGACACCGACCGTGATTACTTCATGATTCCGGAAGAAGCCAAAAAGTACGGCATTATCGATAAGATCATTCAATAGCTAAAATAGTCGTGAAAATAAAACCGCTTGAGTCTCAAGCGGTTTTTAATTTGGCTTCTAATTCTACAAAATTATTCACGACTGTTATGTATTGCCACTGCGCCAAGCTCATCATCATAGACCTGGGATTGAAAGCAAACAACTTTGTTCTCGGTGATTCCCTGTGAATGTTGTCGAGAACATCCAATCGATCGTCCACAAAGTGAGTTATTCCTAGGGCTCTGCAGACCGGTGCTTTGTCGCTTCGGTGGCGAACAAAATACCAATTTTTCGAACGGATGCCGACTCGGTGAAAAATTCGGTGATGTCGGAACCACTGTTTGGTTTTTTGTTCGGTATCCGGGCCGCATGCAGAGATTATGAAAATATTCTCTGGCTCAAATATTTTTTCCTGCACCAATGACGCGATCGTTTCGAAAGCGTTGTCGGTAGGCTTGCGAAGCAAAAAGTCATCTTGCAATGCTTCCTGTTGCGTGGCCATAACCAGGACGTTGCCTACGTCCAAACCTAATCGCTTAGGTTCCATATAATTCATCCTCCTATATTTGTTTTAGGAGTTATCGTATCAAGTGTAGTCTCCTATGTCAATAGAAAACTGTGTTCTAAATAACCAGCGATCAGGGACAGACGTGAATCACAACTGAAAAATAATAAATGGATGTATGCATGGGCCATCTTGACATGCGTAAAAATTTAGTATAAACTGTAACGTTACGGTTATAACACCGTCTTATTAATTAACTAATGGGCCTCGAATTGCTAGCCAAGCAATAGAGATGGCACAGAAAGGCAAAGCCATGACCATGCACACAATCGTGCCACAATTGAATATTGTATCCGGTCGCATTGCGTTTTACGCAAATGGTTTTTTGCCGTGTTAACTTAGATTTCTTGAAATAAAACTTAAGAAACCTTAATAAACTCGGCGAAAACAGCCGGGATTTTTGTTCTTTTTAGTGGGTAATTCCGCAATACTTTGACAACAAATAGGAGGAAAAAATTGTGAGGAAAATATGGAAAGATATCATGGCTCTGCGTCATGCATCTAAGTTTTTCGACCAAGAATGGCCCAAGCTTAAGAAACTGTTGATTCAGACTTTGCTGCTGATTTTGGCCTGCGAGATCATAATGATCGTCCAGTATTGGCCTGTCCAAGGCATTACAGAAATCATTGTGCAGACGGTTGCTCAGCAGCAGCCGCTAAATATTTCCCAGTTCATTTATCTGACAGCGTTTCTTTTGGTCTCGTTGGTGCTAGGTGCGTTCGTCCACACTAAAATGGATAATGTGCGCAACGATTTCTTTTGCGGCGAGTTTGCAACTATGCATGCTGCTGCGATGGATAAAATGCTGAACCTGCCTACTTCATGGCACGTTGAGCATTCCACTGGCGAGAAGGATTCGAAGGTAAAAGAAAATATCGACCGGTTGGAATATATTGTCGGCTTTCTAGGTTACGGAGCTTTACCTGTAATCATGAGAATTGTCATCACGGCTTTTGCTCTGCTGATAATCGGCTGGCAACTGTTGGTTTACGGACTTATTTGTTTTGCTCTTTATCTGGTATTGGCGAGAATCAATCTGCCAACAATGAAAAGATTGTCTAAGAGCTGGTATAACCAGCGCGAAGAGATTAGTGAGCATTCAAAAAGCTTGACTTCCAACTGGTACGCCTTGCGTTCATTTGGCAGGGAACATGAATATGTTCAAAAGCATTGCGATTCTTATAATCAATACTGGAGCGATGACCGAGATCGGCATAGGCCCTGGCGAAATCGCCTAACAACCCATGAAGTGTTGGTTGCCACCTTAACCGTTGTGTTTTACTGGTTGCTGGTGGGACAAACTCAGTACGGCGTTGGCATTACTGTCGGCGCAATGGTTATGGCTATGTTTTGGATGACGCGCATGCTGAACAACTTGTATCAGCTTAACGACTTCTTTCGCTATTACTATCGCGGGATGCAGTCGCTGCGCGAGATGGTAGAGTTCTTTAACACTCCTAGCGACATGCCGCAGCCGGAGCAGCCTAAATGGCCGCAAAAGCTGGAGGGTGCGATTCGCTTTAAAGATGTGTCGTTCCAGTATCCGGGTAAAGAAAAATGGGCCCTGCGCAACATTAACTTAGAAGTTAATGCAGGAGAAGTCATTGCCTTGGTCGGAGAATCTGGCGGTGGCAAATCCACGCTGGCTTGCCTAATAGCAGGCGAGCGTCCTGCAACCAGCGGCGTGGTCGAAGTTGATGGTATAGATATCCGCGAGCTTGACCTTCACCGCTATCGCAGCGAAGGATTGGCCGTGGTGCCACAAAGATCCTCTTTGCTCAGTTCTACGATCGCAGAAAATGTTGCCCTCGGTAAATGGGATGCAACCGATCTGGAAATTGAGAACGCGCTTAAGCAGGCTTATGCCTGGGACTTTGTCGAAAGCTTGCCGAACGGCATTCACAGCAAAGTCGGCGAACATGGCGTTTATCTTTCTGGTGGCCAGCAGCAGCGCATTGCTATTGCGCGGGCGTTTATTCGGGAATCTTCCCGGGTATTAGTGCTCGACGAGGCAACCAGCTCTTTGGACGGGTCTTCCCAGAAGGAAGTCCAGGAATCGCTGTCCCGTCTGGTTAACCAGCACGAAAACAAAACCGTGTTTGTTATTGCCCACCGTTTGTCGACAGTCAAAATCGCCCAGCGCATTGTTGTAATGCAAAACGGCGAGATGATCGGGGAGGGCACTCACGATGAATTACTGATAACCTGTCCTTATTACAGACACTTGTGCGACCTTGAGTTAAACAATGGTAGCGATAATAAGGAGAAGAAGTGGGGTGAAGATTTGGCACCAGCCGAATTTGCCTGTTCGACAGCTTAATTAAAGCACCAACTAAGTTGGTGCTTTTTTATTGACACTAGCAAAAATTTTAGCTATGATGTGACGTTATTTCGAAAAGGAGGAATTAAATAATGTTTGGAAAAGTAGTTAAATATCAGGTTTTTTCTGCTGAATTTCATCAGTCCACAGTAGGAGTATTGGCGGACCTTACCAGAGAGGTTAATGTATTTAGTGAAAGAATCCAGGAGCAAACCGGACAAGTAAAAAGTGTTGAATGGTTGCAGACCCAGATTAATGAGACTAGTACTCGTTTGACAGCTATTATTGCCTACGTTCATCCGTCTTAAATTAATGAAAATTTCGCTAGAAGTGAGATTGATAACAGAGACGGAGATGCCTTGTAATTCATAAGACGTAATTTTACGTCTTTTTATTTTATAAAGGGTCGCTATAACCCTTTAATTTACCAGTGCCTTAATCCTAGCTATAATATAGACAATGTTGAACGAGCAAAACTTTACAATTGTAGATGTGGAAACAACTGGCGGAAGCCCGTTTTTTAGTCGTATTATCGAGATCGGCTTATTGCGCATAGAGCGCGGCGAAGTCGTGGAGCAGTTCCAAACTCTTATAAATCCGAAGCAGGAGATCCCGGAATTTATTACGCGCATGACTGGAATCAGCGACCAAGACGTGGCCAATGCTCCGCTGTTCGAAGATATTGCCGAAGATTTACTTGCTAAGTTTGAAGACGCCATTTTTGTGGCTCATAACGTCACGTTCGATTATAATTTTTTGCGTGAAGAATTCCGCAAAGCCGATTTGGCGTTTAACCTGGACCGTATGTGTACTGTCCGACTTTCGCGCGCCCTTTATAAAGAACATAAAAGGCATAATTTAAGCGCCATTATAGAACGGTATAACTTTGAATGCGCTAATCGCCACCGTGCTTTCGATGACGCCAAAGTCTTATGGGATTTTTTGCAGCACTCAGCTCGCGAAGTAGATGGGGAGACTTTGTTAAAGGCAATGAAGCAGGTTACGACTAAGACCCGTCTGGGTAATTCAGTACTAAAGCCGGGTACGCCTGTGGTGGCTATTAACCAAAAATCAATTTCTGTAGACCAAATTACTTATGAACCAGAACCCGGAGAAGCACTTAATATTGGCTGACCCTATTTTGGGAAGCTTCATAAAATTGAACATCATGGAGCCGCGCAAGAAGTCGCGCCGTACCCACCTGGAGTCGTTAGTAGAAGTCATAGTTTCCCAGCAGCTTTCGGTAAAAGCAGCTGATACGATCTATGCCCGGTTTTTGGCTTTATTTCCAAACAAGAAATTCCCCAAGCCCGAAGTGATATTAAGGACTAATGACAGTAAAATGCGCGCAGCCGGTTTATCTTACCAGAAGATTAGTTATATCAAAGATGTCTGCAGTAAAGTAATTGCCAAAGAAGTGCGGCTTAACAGCCTTAATCGAATGACAGACGAAGAAGTTATTGCTGAGCTGGTAAAAATTAAAGGCATTGGCCGGTGGACTGCGGAAATGTTTTTGATGTTTAGCTTAATGCGTCCGGATGTGTTTAGTAATGGTGATTTAGGATTGCGCAATGCCATTATCAAGCTTTATAAGCTCAAGAAACCGCCCACCGAAAAGCAGCTCGAACGCATTACAAAAAAATGGTCTCCCCATAGAACTACTGCCAGCCGCTATCTTTGGAAGAGCCTGAATAATACTCCTAATCAGTAAGTCGGCGAAGGGATATTTATGCATGCGGGGGTATTTATACAAGCTTAAATATTGAAATAAAAAAACTTACGATTGAATCGTAAGTTTTATGTTTTACATCATTGTCGGATACGCTTTCATTTTTTTATCCAACAGAGAAAGTATTCCTATAAGCTGGTTGCCGTCCGGTTTGATCTGCAGGTCGAGCCAGCATTCGCCGTTGGATTCATCCCATACTTCTTTTCGTAAAGTTGTGAATCCGATAGCATGGCCCTCACTTTCGATCATCTCCAGGTTCTCCATCACGAGGCGATTGGTAGTAAGGGGTATAAGCACCCCGCTTAGCCTGGATCCGACCCTGCTTGGCTCTGCCCAGGGCATGATTCCTAATGACGGACGGGCTCCGATTTTAGACTTATTTTGCAAAGCTAGTTCGGCTTCTATTTCCCACCAGCCTATGCCTTTGGGCCCGGCCTTCTTAATTAGCTCAACAGTTTTGATGCTTTGAGGGGTATTATCCCCATATCCATAAGCAAAAATGAATCGAGTATCCATAATTTGCCTCCTTGATTTTGGCTTTCTTAAAATTGATCATAATTCATAAAAAAACCCTTGACAAGCTCCAGCAAAACCTCTAATATAGTAGAAGATTGGTTTGAATCCTAATTAAGAATATTTAAAAGCAAACACACCTCAATTCCACTTAGATGTAACTACGGTGATTATCTAGGGCCGGCCATGCCGGGAAATGAGCACTTCAAAGGTCACTTTGAGTGTTTTTTATACTCCTAATTAGCGAAACCATATAGTACTTTGACAACTGCATAGTGATTAAAATGTTGTACAAAACTTTTGCATCTATATATGGATGCATTTGTAGATTGTCGCCTATATTTAAGAGAAGTGACGGGCTTGCCCGTCGCGTCTGTTTGTATGGGAATTGATTACGTCAAGTTTTTTGAGTTCAATAATACTTCAAACGTCTGATAGAACGTTTAAAAATAAATCTATCGCCAAGTTCTCCAATGAGCACTATACACTTCGGTGTGTAATAGTGTGAGAACAAACTCTTGCAAGCTCTATATATAGAGTGCGCAGTTTTATTTTAAGAGTTTGATCCTGGCTCAGGATGAACGCTGGCGGCGTGCCTAAGACATGCAAGTCGAGCGGGTTTAGACCCGCGGCAAACGGGTGAGTAATACCCAGGAACGTACCTTTAGTTGAGCATAACCCACCGAAAGGTGGAGCAATTCTCAATGTGATCGCAAGATTAAAGCAGCAATGCGCTAAAGAAGCGGCCTGGGCACCATCAGCTAGTTGGTAAGGTAAAAGCTTACCAAGGCTATGACGGTTAGGGGCCCCGAGAGGGGAAACCTCCACACTGGAACTGAGACACGGTCCAGACTCCTACGGGAGGCAGCAGTTTGGAATTTTGGACAATGGGCGAAAGCCTGATCCAGCGACGCCGCGTGGACGATGAAGGTCTTCGGATTGTAAAGTCCTTTTGTTAGGGAAGAATATTTTGACGGTACCTAACGAATAAGAGGTTGCTAACTCTGTGCCAGCAGCAGCGGTAATACAGAGACCTCAAGCGTTATCCGGAATTATTGGGCGTAAAGCGTGCCGACAGGTGGTTTTGTTAGCCAGTGGTGAAATCTCCGAGCTCAACTCGGAATCTGTCCATTGGAACTGCAAAACTAGAGGAGCAAAGAGGAAGTTAGAACGAACGGTGTAGTAGTGAAATGCGTTGATATCGTTCGGAATACCAATAGCGAAGGCAGACTTCTGGGTGCTACCTGACACTGCTAGGACGAAAGCGTGGGGAGCGAAGGGGATTAGATACCCCCGTAGTCCACGCTGTAAACGATGTACATTCGCTGCTAGGGAGTATCGACCCTCTTTAGTAGCTAAGCTAACGCGTTAAATGTACCGCCTGGGGAGTACGGTCGCAAGACTAAAACTCAAAGGAATTGACGGGGACCCGCACAAGCGGTGGAGCATGTGGTTTAATTCGACGATAAGCGAGGAACCTTACCAAGGCTTGACATGTAGCTGCAAGATCTAGAAATAGATCCGCCTTCGAGGGTGCTACACAGGTGCTGCACGGTTGTCGTCAGCTCGTGCCGTGAGGTGTTCACTTAAGTGTGATAACGAGCGCAACCCCTATTACCAGTTACAAGTGTCTGGTGAAACTGCCGGCGTTTAAGCCGGAGGAAGGTGGGGATGACGTCAAATCAGCGTGGCTCTTACGCCTTGGGCGACACACGTGCTACAATGGGATATTACAAAAGGACGCCAAGGAGCAATCCGGAGCAAATCCTCTAAACTATCCCCCAGTTCGGATTGAGGGCTGCAACTCGCCCTCATGAAGCCGGAATCGCTAGTAACCGTAGATCAGCCTCGCTACGGTGAATACGTTCTCGGGTTTTGTACACACCGCCCGTCAAGCCATGGAAGTGGGTAGCGGATGAAGCGTCCATTTATTTGGGCTCCAATCCGAGACTCGTAACTGGGGCTAAGTCGTAACAAGGCATCGGTAGCGGAAGCTGTCGATGGATCACCTCCTTTCTAAGGAATAAAATTTCATGCTTCTTCGTTTTTCGAAACAAGAACTTGATATTCTGTGGTCGTCGTCTATTATTTATAATATGACGAAACTCAAAAGACATGTAGTCGGTTGCATTTTAATCACTATCTAGTTGTTAAATACTTTATCTAAAAGTTTAAGGACGCCCGTAAGGGTGTTTTTTGTTTGTTTGAAATTGGGCAAATGGCCGGTGTTTACAAAACCGTCTAAAAAGCCTATACTACAAAGTTAGAAATTTAGGAGGACTTATGACATTAGCACTGTATGCAGGTTCATTTGACCCGTTCACTAAAGGTCACCAATACGTCGTAGATCAGACACTCAAGCGTCATGACAACTTGATCATTTTGATCGCCGTTAATCCAGGTAAGAAATATATGTTTACCGATGAAGAGCGCAGGCAAATGATTCTCGACTGCCTCCCTGCAGATTTATCCGGCCGTGGCAAAAATGTCGAAGTTGTCATCTTGCCATCCGGCAAGCTAGTTATAGATTATGCCAGAGCAAGGCGCGTCACAGATATGATTCGCGGCATGAGAAGCCCTTCAGATTTTGTCGAAGAGCAGGGACTATTTACATTCAACGAATCAATCTATCCGAGTGTATTGCATTGGTTTGTAATGCCTCCGTATGAGTTGGGTAATACCAGCTCGACTTGGGTGAAGTATTACTGGATGGGGGAAGATTGGGAAACTAAGCTGCCTCAGCTGGTACCTCCTCCAGTATTTGAACGGCTTAAGGAGAAGAAAAATGAGCAGTAGAAGCGACTTGCGGTGGGTATGGATCCGTCTGTATAGAGAGTTGGGAGCACGAGGTAATTCGATCGAAGTCTATAATCAGATAGCCGACCGTTACTCGGAGCCTCATAGGTATTACCATACTTTGACCCACATCGAGCATTGCCTAAGAGAGTTGCAAGCTTATCGATTAGAGATTCCTAACCGCCATGCGGTGGAACTAGCGCTGTGGTTGCACGACGTGGTGTATGACACCAAATTGCTTAACCTCAATGAGCTGACTAGCGAGGATCTAAGCGCGGAATACGCCATGGCACTAATGTGCACGGCTGGCTTGCCGCAAACTTTACAAGATGATGTGCGCCGGCTGATTTTGATCACTAAGCATAATGCGTTGCCGCAGCAGGACGACGAAAAGATTCTGGTAGATATCGACTTGGCTATACTTGGCCAACCTAAAGAAATCTTTGACGAATACGAAGCCAACGTCCGCAAGGAATACGGCTGGGTTTCGGAAGAGGATTTCACTAAGGGCCGGATCAAGGTTCTGGAAAGTTTTCTGAGCCGTAACCGGATCTACTCCACAGAATTTTTTCACGACAAGTATAGCGAGCAGGCAGAAATTAATATGGACCGTTCCTTAACTGCATTGGAGCGCAAAATATTTTAACCCTTACTTTGGTAAGGGTTTTTATTTTTAGTTTAGAGTGTGCGGGTTGAATGGGTTTTGAATAAATCTTCAACCAGGCTTGAAGAGCCTGTCGATAGAATTGAAACATAGTTAAGGAGGAGATTATGAAATTCAATTCAAACGTAAAATGCTTTTTAGTTGTTGTGGCGGGTTTGGTAGCAATTGCTTTATGTACAAGCAGTGCAGCTGCTCAGGCACTCAAACCTATCGCTTCGGTGCCAGATTATAACGGCACCTATAACGGCAGTCCAAATACGGGCAAAAGCAAATACACTACTTTGTACCGGGATAATCAGGACAATGGCGTTTCCAGCGGATGCCGAGGTGAGGGCTGCGGCCAGCATCCCGGGGTAGATATTGCTGTGAGTTCTGGTACGGATGTACGAACGCCAATGGCTGGTACTGTAGTGGTGTCGCGATGCGACAATTCGTGGGGTGGTTTGATAGTAGTGCGTAGCTATCACCCACAAAGGCAATGGGAGGCCATATATCAGACATTTGCCCACTTAAAATCCAGGACTTATAGTTACGGGGTTCCGGTGAGTGTTGGTGATTATGTTCATGCGGGGGCAGTAATTGGCAAAAGCGGCGGCGGTTCGGGAGATGTTTGCCGGGGCAATTCAACCGGTGCGCATTTGCATTACCAGATAGACAAGGATGATGGTAATGCCGAACCGTATTACCCATCTAGCCGCACGCTTAACTATCGGGATGACGGTTTTGCTGTAACAGCCAGAACTTACAACCCCATGGTATTGCTCCAGAACGGCTATAAATGGAAGTTCTCAGAATACGGCAACCGTGAGCTATGGGACTTGGTTAATCTTCGTTCTTGGGGTGTGAGCGGCGATGCGCTATGGATGGACGGCGACTACGATCCGTATATTAAGCGCAGCGGTTTGACTAACTGTGGTTTGGCAAAGCCTTGCAGCAGTTCTATTGCCGCGGAGGCTTCGGATTATAAGCAAGTCTATTTGGATCTGTATAACGTCTGCTCTTCCTATGGTGGTAAAATTTATTTCACGACAAATTTTGAACCATTCTTTGATGAGAGCAAGGTCTTGTACTATCACCCATCCGGAATCGGACCATTCAATGGCCATGTGAATTCTACTTGGCATTACAAATGGTCTGGCATAATCACCGGCCTGCGAATAGATCCTAGCGAGTACTGCTCGAGTAATTTTGACCCAACTTATTACGGCGAAATCGCCCTGGCTCCTTAGTTTGAATTATAATGAGGCGCTCTTAGCAGCGCCTCTTTTTTCTTATCCGATTAGCAGATATAATATGTAGGTAAACTAATTTTTTATTCATGACAGAAATATATATTTATACCTTAATCAGCGTATTGGTAGTGAGCGTTGTTTCTTTGGTTGGTATTGTCGCTTTGGGAATTAATCAAAAGTTCTTAAAGCAAATTCTTCACTACTTAGTCGGATTCTCGGCCGGTGCATTGTTGGGTGACGTGTTTATTCACGTGATTCCGGAGATGAGCGAGGTCGGTTTCGGACCGCGTATGGGAATTTATTTCCTAATCGGCATTGTGATATTTTTCCTCTTGGAGAAATACATATTATGGCATCATTCGCATGATGAGCACGAAGAATCGGTTCATTCGATAGTTTATACCAGTATGGCTGGTGATACTCTGCACAACTTTATCGACGGCATGGTTATTGCGGCGAGTTTTGTGGTGAGTGTGCCTCTGGGTATTGCCGCCACCATCGCAGTGGTTCTTCACGAAATACCTCAGGAGATAGGCCAGTTTGCAATTCTCGTCCATGGGGGATGGAGCCGTGCCAAAGCTTTGCTGTATAATTTCATTTCTGCCTTAGCCTCGATCGCGGGTGCTGTAATCGTACTTGCATTCGCTCCCAACATGGAAACGCCGCAAATCTTGCTTGCTTTTGCCGGCGCCAGCTTCATCTATATTGCCATGTCTGATATTATTCCGGAGCTCCATAAGGAGCGCTCACCGGTTAAGTCGTTTTGGCAGATATTCAGCTTCGTGCTGGGTGTAGTAATAATGGCTTTACTGCTTAAGTTGGAATAATCTGTGGTATAATAAGATTAATAAAGCTACAACCATGATAACTAAACCTAAGGAAGTTTCCGATAACCGCTGGTTTATATGGACAATTGTGTTTCTGTTGGTTTCCGGAGTGTCACTCGTCAGTTACATTATGATCTCTGACATCGACTCTACCAACTACGATGCAACCACAGTGGTTCGAAGAAAATAATAAAGCCTCCCGCATGGGAGGTTTTATATTTAGAATTTTGTATAGAATAGAGCTTGATTTTTTATGAAAATTATGATATACTAGTAACAGATAAATTGAAAGTTTGGTCCGAATCAAAAACAAATTCGGCCAAATCCATCGAAACAAAAACAAAAATACAAATGAATAACCTGTCTACCTACTTGCCGATTTCGGAATCTTTTGGCGCTATCGACATGCCTACCCTCAAACGGGCAGCCCGATCTTTAGCCGATCATGTGATCCCGCATGAGCGAAACAATTATCACCCGCATGCATTGAGTCATCGGGTTTTGGCGTTATTGTCCATATTGGTTGTCACAATAAAAGTGGCGAGCATTTCTTTTGTTGCCCTTGGTCCGACCGTAACAGCTGATGCTGCTGCCATCACTAACGAAACAATCGTCAGTTTGGCCAACAGCGCCCGTGTTGATGCCGGCATGGGCGAATTGACCACCAGCGGCTTGCTGGCAAAGGCTGCCCAGAATAAAGCGGACGATATGTTGGCCCGCCAGTATTTTTCGCATAACACTCCGGACGGCGCAACTCCTTGGAGCTTCATTAAAGCAGTTGGCTACAAGTATACAACTGCCGGTGAAAACCTAGCCATCGACTTTACGGTTGCAGAAGATGTGCAAAGTGCCTGGATGAACAGCCCTGGTCACCGCGCAAATATTTTAAACAAGAACTTCACCCAAATTGGCATTGGTATTGCAAAAGGAACCTATGACAATCATCAAACTACGATTGTTGTACAAATGTTCGCCAATCCTCTTAATGCGCCGGTAGCAACTCAGGATAAGCCTACTCAGGTGGCTGCTGCTCCTGCACCGCAACCAGCTCCTAGTTCTGTCCCTCAGGCAGCTGTGCCAGCGGCGAGCGGTCCTTTGCCTGTTCCTAGCGCACAGTCTGGAGCATCTCCTTTAGCTTCACCTGCAGCAGTAGCGCAACCAGTGGTTGCGACACCCGGTCCTAACAACTTGCCATTACTGGTTACGCCAGTTAACCCTGCTCCTTTGCAGATTATCGAAACAAAAACTTCTTTACAGGGCGATAAATTATATTTAGAAATCCAAGCTTCCGAAAATACAGTTAAAGCCATGGCCTTCTTTGGCAATAGCAGCGTGATGCTGGATCCAATTGGCAACGGCCTATGGAAAGCAGACATCTCGATCGCGTCCCTCGGCCAGTACGATAACCTAGTTGTTCAGGTTACCGACATGAATGGCCAAATGCATCAGCAGCCGGTAGCTGAATTCAGCCGAAGCCTTAACGTAGGCGGTAATGTAGAGGGTGCGCAGGTTACCATCTTCGGCACTTCATTCAATCCTAAAGTGTGGGAACAAAAATCCTTGCTATTAATTTTGGCCGGAATACTTACGGCTCTGATCTTGGCGATTGCCATTAAGCGCCATGTTCAGCATCTCAGCTTAGTGGCCAATGCTTCGTTCGTGGCAATGCTCATTGCTATGCTATTGATAGTATAATTTTTAAAAATATTCAGACTCGCTTTTATAGAGTCCAGAGGGGGTGATCTCTCGTCTAACAAAAAATCCGCTGTCTGCCTTTCGGCTAGCGGATTTTTTGGTGGTGGGCGTGCCAGGAATCGAACCTGGGACCTCGTCATTATCAGTGACGCGCTCTAACCATCTGAGCTACACGCCCTCACATAGGAGTAAGTTTAGCAGTAGACGGGTTAAAAATCAATACCCCGAGGCAGATGCATAGCTCGGAGCTTAGGAGTTTGGAATCTCGATATTTGCAGTGCCAAAATCCAGGAATCCACCCATCCAGAGCAGGGCGCCGACGATCATTAACAATCCTATCAATCTCCACCAAGAATAGGTGCCCGCAAACGGGAAGCCTAGCCATTTGTCGGCGAAACCGACTTTCCCAACTTGCTGGGTAATCCACACGGTGTACTTCATAAACAGTACGCCAAGCACAATGAGTAAGGGACCAACGATAAATTTCATAAAGTAATTATACTATATATAAAGGCCGGCGGCCTGGGTATAAGATATTTTGCGTATGAAAAAACCGCCCTAAGGCGGTTTTTTGGTGGACCTCAGCGGACTCGAACCGCTCGCCTCCGCAGTGCAAATGCGGCGCTCTACCAGATGAGCTAGAGGCCCGTGGTGTCTATCTTCGACGGGCAAATATGGTTAACTAACTCAGGTATTGTAACAGACCTTTTTAATTTTGACAATACACCCTTAAATATAGTATTCTAAAAAAGACAAAATGAACCTCTAGGCTCGAAAGACGCAGTCCGAAACAAAATTTTTCAAAATAAAATTGACTAATATTAAGAACAAGCAGATTTTTTATGTGGTTTGGTAAAGACAAATCCATTTTAGGCATTGATATCGGCACAGAAGCCATTAAGCTGGTGCAGCTGCGCGATGACGACCAATTGATAGAAACTTATGGCATAGTAGATTTGGCAGAACCTATCACTATGCAGAGCACTCAGGAATCCATCGACAAGAATGTGGAACTTCTGCGCAACTTAGTAATCAAGTCTAGGGCTACCACAAAGCGTTGCGTGGTTAGCCTTCCTAATTCCGCCGTATTCACCTCGGTAATCGATATGCCAAAAATGACTGACGAAGAATTGGAGTCGGCTATTCAATTTGAGGCCAAAAAATATATCCCTTTGCCCTTTTCGGAAGTCACATTATCCTGGAGCCTTATCTCCGAAGATATGGCTAATAATACCTTCAAGATCCTGTTGATAGCGGTTCCTAAGCAAATTCGGGATATCTATATAAGAATATTTCAACAGGCAGGTTTGGAGCTGGAGATTATAGAAATCGAGGCCTTGGCATTAATTCGTGCCTTAATTAAGGACCAGACTAAAAATTATGTTATAATTGACATAGGTGGAAAAGTCACTGGAATTAACTTTATAAAGCAAGGTTTGCTTCAGCTGACTCGCAATCTTAACATCGGAGGGGATACTATTACCGAGAAGATTTCCCAGACATTGAATTTGCAGACTGCTCGGGCAGAACAATTCAAGAGAGACTTCGGAATGAATAATTCAACAGAGTTCCTTCCAGAAGCGGTAAAGCCTGTAGTGGAGAACATCAAGTCAGAGGTCAGGCAGGTGTTGGATCTTTATAAATCACACAGCGTAGGCGTAGACAGCATTATTCTAGCTGGCGGCGCTTCCCAGATGCCGGGCTTAAAGGAGTATTTTTCGGATCTTGCTCCTTCTGTGGTATACGGCGACAGTATCGCCCAGCTTAGCTATCCAGCCGAAGTCGAGCCGGTATTGAAGCGGTTTACAATGCAGATCGCAGTAGCTGTGGGATTAGCGTTAAGACAAACCAAATAGTCTATATAATAGAAATCAAAAACTAACATCAAATGGCAGATATTAATTTATTAGATTCGCAAGCGCATACTAACGTTATTCGCGCGCGAAGCAAGCAGTGGATTCTCCGCTTAGTCACTATAGCCTTAGTGGCCGCTTTGCTATTATATGCAGGGCTATTTTTGTTCAGCTGGCAGGCAGAAAGAAAGACCGCTGATGTAAAGCGCACTATCGATAGCACCGTCGCTGAGATGCAAAACAACGAAAAGCGCAAAGAGCTGCTGACTCGGCAAGGACAGTTAAAGAACATAGATCAGCTCCTGACTACTCATCTGTACTGGTCCGGCTTGCTCCCAGAATTAGCCCGGGTAACTTTGACTTCTGCGCAGTATACCTCTATCTCTGCCACTGATGACGGAACTTTAGAGTTAACAGTTACTGTTCCTTCGTATGCCGAAGCGGAAAAGTTTTTGCAGGTCTTTGACTTGCCGGAGTATAATAAGCAATTTTCTAACGTAAAAGTTATGTCCTTAGCCAAAGCGGAACAGGGTAACCTTCTAGCTACTTCGATGCGCCTCAGCCTTACTCTGAATAAAGATCTATTAAAGAAATAACTGCTATGAATACTCCAAACATGAATTCTATAATGAGATCAAAGCAGGCTCAAAACCCTCTTTTCCAGTCTATTTTGATAATAATTGTGCTGGTTATTTTTGCCTGGTTTATTTTAATACCAAAATTTAATTCTTATGTCGAAAAGAGCAATCAGTTAAAATCAGCGGAAGGTCAACTGGATCAGATTCAGGCGGATGAAATGGAAATGAATGAGCTCATCTCCAAGCTGGAAACTTCCGAAAACCAGATAAAGCTTGTCGATGAAGCGCTTCCTTTGGCCACCCGCGCTACCCAGCTTTCTATCTTATTTGAAAGCTACGCCACATCTTCAGGTATGCAAGTATCCCAGATCAATATCTCCGACGAAGCTGTTGGTAAAACCCCTGCTGCTGGAAATAAAACCGTACTCGAAGATCCTTACGGCGCCAAGCGCGCATTAAAGACAGTCAATGTTAACATTACTGTCAGCGGTAATATCGATCAGTTCCGCAACTTCCTGCAAATTGTCGAATCTTCTGGCCGTATCGTAGATGTAAGCAATATGGATGTAACTAGCGGCGATGGCGTTACCAGGTTTACTGTAAAGCTTAAAACTTACGTGTACGAAGCAGTTTAATAAATAATTCGAGATGAAAAAAACAATTTCTTTTATCGTAATAGTAGTAGCTTTGGGTGCAGCGATCGTGCTTGGTTATTTAGCGTTATCAAAAAATAACTCGAAGACCGTTACTAACAATGCTGCTCCGGTTTCCACTGTGCTCCCAGAAGGAACTAAACTCGATTTTAATACTGTGCAGTCATACAACAAAGACGGCCGTCTCTTCCCGTATCCGGTAGTTACTCCTGCAGAAATTGGCGCTCAGAGCGCAACATTAGTTAAATAGCATGGCTACTTCAAAACCGAATACATCCAGTTCGCAGCTGGCAACTTTTGAACAATTCCTGTTGGATCATGGGTTCTTAACCAAACAGCAGCAGGACAAATTCTTCAATCTCAAATCGGCTAAATTTGGCTCATCAGAGGCAGCGCTTAGCTTAGAGCAGGTTGCAGAATTGCTAGTGAGCGAAAAAATATTAGATGATGAAGATGTCGCTAAAGCCCGGGCGGCATTTTTAAACTTGCCCTATGTGGATCTGAGCAATGTCAACGTTGCGGACAATGTCATAAATTTGATTCCCGAGGAATCACGCTTGTTTTACAAAATGGTGCCTTACGAGCTTACCGGACGGGATCTTAAGATTGCAATTGTCGACCCTAGCAACATTCAGGCACTGGAAGCTTTGGAATTTTTGGGCCAAAAGAATAATTTTCAGATCAGAGTCTATGTTGCTTCTAAAGGCGGCGTAGAATCTTTCCTATCAGGAGTTAAGAGGAACTTAAAAACAGTCGTGGGGCAGGCTTTAGAAGATATTGCGCATAAAGAAGCAGTCGACCAGATGATCCCTGACCATCGCAACACGATCCGGGAAGAAGCTTCCGCCCAGGCGGCAGTAACAGAAGAAGAGCCGATTATTAAGATTGTGGATGTAATCTTATCCAATGCTATTGACGCCAGCGCTTCGGATATCCATATCGAACCGTCGGAAAACGATGTGCGGGTTCGCTATCGCATAGACGGTATTCTCCACACCAGTTTGCGTTTGCCCAAGAATGTTTTAGCCGCAATAGTTTCTCGCATTAAGATCTTATCCAACCTAAAAATTGACGAGCAGCGTTTGCCTCAGGACGGCCGCTTTCACGTTGACATCGGCAAAAAGTCTGTAGACTTGCGCGTATCATCTTTGCCTCTTATGTATGGCGAAAAGATCGTGATGCGTATTTTAGACAAGACTACTAAGGTGCCGACTCTGGAAGAGTTAGGGCTGCGCGGACGCGGCTTAAAATGGGTTAATGAGAATATCCAAAAGACCCACGGCGTATTCCTGATCACTGGTCCGACAGGAAGCGGGAAGTCTACCACTTTGTATTCAATTTTGACTATTCGCAATACCAACGATGTAAATATCGTGACTTTGGAAGATCCGGTGGAATATTTTATCGAAGGCGTTAACCAGAGCCAAATCAAGCCCGAGATTGGCTTAACTTTCGCGTCCGGGCTGCGCAGTATCCTGCGTCAGGATCCTAATATTGTAATGGTTGGTGAAATCCGCGATGAAGAAACCGCCGAGCTTGGCGTTCATGCTGCATTAACCGGTCACTTGGTATTTTCTACTTTGCATACCAATAATGCAGTGGGTGCCATTCCTCGTCTAACCAACATGGGGATCGAAGAATTTTTGCTTTCAGCATCCATTAACCTGATAATGGCCCAGCGTCTGGTTAGAAAACTCTGCAATGAATGCAAGAAGGAAACAAAGATCAATGCAGTGCTGATGAAGGACATAGAAGCTACTGTGAAATCTGTACCTAAAGAATACCTAGAAGACTTAGATATGGATAAGCTAGTGGCCTACGAAGCCGTGGGCTGCGATAAATGCGGCAATATCGGCTACAAGGGCCGCATGGGTATTTTTGAAGTTCTACCTTTGTTGCCAGAGCTTCAGGCCACTATTTTTAGCAAGCTGCCTGCCCATAAAATTTATGAAGCTGCGGCAAAGGTGGGGATGATCACCATGAAGCAGGATGGCATCATTAAGGTTTTGCGCGGGGAAACTACTTTAGAAGAGATCGCGCGCGTAACCACAGAGTAAACCAGCCTTATGGACGTAATAATTACCAAAAAATACTCCCTTCGCAACCAGCCATTTTATAGCCTGGTTGGCACAGTAATAGCCTTAGTGGATAGCGATACCCAGTCGCTGAGCTTTTACAGCCAAAAGCTCAAACAGGCTAATATGGACGTATCCGGGTTCGAATCTTTGAGCCAACTGGCGGATCACGTAACCAATTCTCCTGTGGATGTGGTTATCTTTAGCCCTAGTTTAGAGCGATTGTCCAGCGAGATGCAGGTGCTGGCCAGTTTCGTATCCAAGAATCCTCAACTTCCACTGTTAACTATGGCGAAAACCATGCAAGAAAAGGAAATTGATGCTATTATGAAGCTAGGTGCCAGAATGCACATTAATCGCGATTTATCCCAACCCCGCGATTTATTGGTTGCTCTGGAGCAAATTTTATTGAAATAAAAACAAACTATGTATAAAGCCAGCGAACTTGAATTAGAAAAGTTACTAGCTATTACGCTAGAACGCAATGCTTCCGACCTTCATTTGCAAGTCGGGGAGCCCCCTATTTTGCGTATCGACAGCGCTATTTACCGCTTAGAAGATTACCAAATCCTGAGCGCAGACGCAGTATCGGATTTAGTAGGCGTCATGCTCAACGATGTCCAAAAGAAGAATTTGGGCGAGCAGATGCATCTGGATTTTTCTTATTCATACAAAGATAATGCCCGTTTTCGTGTGAACGTTTACAAAGCGCAAGGGGTATGGAACGCAGCGTTTCGTTTGATTCCGACCCATATCCGCACTTTGGAAGAGCTTAATCTCCCTCCTATCCTTAAGAATTTCACTCAGTACAAGCAGGGGTTGGTCTTGGTTGTGGGTCCGACTGGTCATGGTAAGTCCACCGCTTTGGCAGCTATGATCAATGATATTAACAATACCCGCACTGAGCATATTTTAACTATCGAAGACCCGGTGGAATTTTTGTTTACCCACAAAGAGTCATTTATTTCCCAACGTGAAGTAGGCGAAGATACCCCGTCTTTTGGGCACGCTCTAAAAGCTGCTTTGCGTGAAGACATTAACGTAGTGCTGGTAGGTGAAATGCGCGATCTGGAATCTATTGCTGCAACTTTGACTTTGGCGGAAACCGGCCACTTGATCTTTGCTACCATGCACACCAACGATGCCGCACAAAGCATTGACCGTATTGTGGATGTGTTCCCTGGCGACCAGCAGGGCCAAATCCGAGCGCAGCTGGCCAACACTCTTCTGGGCGTAGCCAGCCTTCGCTTATTGCCTAAAGTCGGCGGCGGCCGTATCCCTGCTACAGAAATTATGGTTGTAAACCATGCTGTTCGCAACACCATCCGAACCAACAAGATTTATGAGATAGCAAACATCATTCATACCAGCAGCGAAGAGGGGATGGTGCCGTTGGATAAGTCTTTGGCTAAGCTCGTCCAAGAAGGCTTGGTGGAACGCAGCGTCGCAGAAAATTTTGTATTGGATAATGATTACTTCATGTCCTTGTTAGGTTAATTATGAGATTTGTATATCAAGCAAGAGATCAAAAAGGAGATTTAAAGCGCGGGTTTGTAGTTGCTGCCAACCTTGCAAAAGCAGAACAGCTATTGGCTAACAATGGCCTGATTATTATTAGCCTGGATGTTCAGAAGGAAACAATTGTTTCTAAATTTCAAAATATTCTAAACCGGGTCAGCTATAAAGACTTAGTGGTGTTTTCTCGCCAGCTGTCTACATTGTCTTCGGCGCGCGTACCGATTTTACAGTCGCTCCGTATTTTGGAAAGCCAGGTGGCTAGCAAGGGCTTGGTGGTTGTTATCCGCAATTTAATTGCCGATGTGGAAAGCGGACAAAGCCTTTCTTTGGCGATGGCGCGCAATCCGGAAGTGTTCGGCAATGTGTATATTAGCCTCGTTCGTTCCGGCGAAGCGTCCGGTAAGGTTTCCGAGAGCTTGTCTTACCTGGCTGACCAGTTAGAAAAAGATTATGAACTGCGTTCTAAGGTTAAATCGGCGTTAACCTACCCGACTTTCGTATTGTCTGCATTGGTTTTGGTAGGCGTGTTGATGTTCAAATTTGTTTTGCCTAGTTTGATTGGAGTTTTAAAAGAACAGGGCGCCGAACTGCCAATGGTGTCGCGAGGTTTAATAGCTGCAACTGATTTTTTTGAGGTCTACTGGTGGCTGGTACTTTTGGTGCTATTCGGCGGCGTATTACTGCTCCGGTATTACGTAACTACAACCCCTGGCCGATACATGTGGGATACGCTTAAAAATGAATTTCCATTAATTGGACAGCTCTTGCAAAAGATATATGGCCCGTTTTGCCCGCAACCTTGCTACTTTGGTGGCTGGAGGCATTCCTATTATTCAAGCGTTAAGAATCATCAGTGAAGTTATTAACAATGTTGTCTACAAGCAGATTATGTTAGAGGCAGCTGACCAGGTCACAAACGGTAAGAGCATTAGCGATGCCTTGGTAAAATATGAAGAATTCCCTCCATTGGTGACCCAGATGGTGCGCGTAGGCGAACAGACTGCCGAATTGGATACTATCCTCTTAAAGCTGGCTAACTTTTATGAAAAGGAAGTTGACGCTCAGATTAGTACTTTATCCAGTTTATTGGAACCGATTATCATGGTAATCCTCGGTATAGGTGTAGGTTTGTTAGTAGCCGGCGTGTTGCTGCCAATTTATAACTTGGCTAGCTCAGTAGGCTAATTTCCATTCAATATCCAACTTGTTGATAATTGCGCTTGCAGTTGCTCAACATATGGTATAATTAAGATAAGTAAATTTAATAATAGATGATCAGTTGGAGGAGCTGTGACTTCTTTAATCCAAGGAGAACGGGGGTGAATAAAGTGAAACAAAATCAAAAAGGTTTTACCTTAATCGAACTTTTGGTAGTTATTGCTATCATTGGTTTATTGGCTTCTGTAGTATTGCTCGCGCTTAACTCAGCTCGTGCTAAATCTCGTGATGCTAAGCGTGTTGCTGATGTTCGCCAAATGGTTAGCGCTTTGGAATTGTATTTCAACGACCAGAGCAGCTATCCATCTAGCGTAGGCCAATTGGTCTCTGCTGGTTACTTAGGTGGTGTTCCAACTCCGCCGAGCCCAGTTGACGGTACCTGTGGTACCACTGCTTACACTTACACTCAAGTTGGTAGCGGTACTGGTTACACTATCACTTTCTGTGTAGGAGCTACTACTGGTGGTTTGGGTGGGGGTACTCACACTGCTTCACCAGCCGGTATTCAGTAATTCTCAGCTGATTGAAACAAAATTAAAACCAGCCTTCGGGCTGGTTTTTTTGTATCCCCGGCCAGTGTATAATTAAGTCATGTCAGTAATCGTTGAGAGATTCCCAATTTTAAAAAATCCGGCCAGCGGGTTTTTAGTTTTGGTGCTAGCCATAACTTCCCTAGCTACGGTCGGAGCATTTCAGGAAGGGGTAGAACTTCCCAAATTGATTGTCTGGTTGACGGGTCTGGGTACACTGCTTTTTATTTTGGTTTTTTCCAAGCCGCAAAGAGTTTTAAAACTTCCTAAATGGTTGGGGTATTTATCAGTCCCATTTTTCATCTTTTTAGTGTTGGGGCCAATTTTTTCTTTGGATCCTATTAATTCCATTTTTGGTACTTATCCGCGGTTTATAAATTCCGCAATATTCTTCTTAACCTGGTGGGTCTTTATAATCGTTCTGGGCTTTTATTCGGTTAAAGAAAAATACGGCATGCTGCAAGTGTTGGTTTTGATGAGCGGTTTGATCGGCCTGTGGGGAATCATCCAAAGCTTCGGCTTTGGATACTACGGAGGATTGTATGAAGGTGTTAGAAGCGCGATCCCTAGCTTTTTGGGTAATCCCAATTTTTCTTCCATGTTTGTTGTTGTTACTATCCCGGTGCAAGTCTGGCTCCTCTCCAATTCTAAGAACCGCTCCGCGTTGATATACTATTTTGCTATTTTTGCAATCAGCCTGGTGAGCCTGATGATTTTTAACAGCCGCGGCGCCATGCTTGGACTGGCTGCCGCTATGATCTCCGGGATACTGATTCTTATCTATTCAAAAAAGTTTAAATGGGCCATTTTTGTGGGGTCAATATTTGTTTTGTCCGCTGCTAGCTACTGGACTTACTATCAAATAACACGGGTTGAAGTGCCTACTGTAGAAACTAGCACTAGCGACCGATCAATTGGCAGCCGCTGGCTGATTTGGGAAATCGCGGCTAACGAAATTGCTGCCCACCCTCTGTTTGGTCACGGTTTTGGAAATTATTTTTTAGCATTTCGGGCCAGCCAGCATCCGGCTCTGACCAGCACTGAGTGGTTTGACGACGCGCATAGCGTTATTCTGCAACAGGCCTCCAGCGCGGGATTGCCTTTGACGCTTTCTATGCTTGCTATCATTGGAGCGGCCGCCTTGGCGAGTTTGAAGAGGTGGTTTGTGGCCAGAGATGCTGCTGCTGGCGCTGTCGCGGCTTCTATCGCGATCTGGCTATTGGTGGGCAGTTTTACCCCAGTTTCTCTCCCTAATTGGATATTGCTCGCGGTGCTTACAGCAACTGGCTTAAGTTATATCTCCGGAGTTTGGAGTATAGGCTTAAAATTTTGGCTCAAGTCTATTTTGATTATGCTCGGAATAGGATTTATCGTTTTTGGTGGATCCATGCTAGCCAGCGAATTAATGCTAAGGCAATCCGGTATTTATCTGAACGCTAAAGATTATAGCGCCGCAGAGCTTATGGCTAAGAAATCAGTTTCTTTTTACCCTTATAATATGAATGCGCGTCTGTCTGTGCTTAAGGCCCAGCTGGAACAGGGCAAGCATGACCTTGTCGAAGCCGGCTTAGAGCAGTTGCAGGATCAGCATCCTTCCTCGGCGGGGGTTTACCAATCTGTTGCTGATTATTATATTCAGATGTATCAGAAAGTTAATAATGACAATTATCGCACAAAGGCTGTGGCGGCCACCCAGAACATGATTGCGCACAATGGCAATTACGAGCCCACGCTGCGAGTCGCAGTAATTAACATGATCCGTACCAGCGAATTTCAAAAGGCCAACGAATATGCCCGGCGCGCGATAGTGTTCGATGATGGCAACTACAACACCTGGCTGTTTTTGGCCCAGACCGAATTCTATTTGCAAGATCGCGAAGGAACCCTTCATGCTTTGGCTGAGGCATTTAAAATTAATCCTCATCGGCGCCTTAAAGGTGTGATAGACTCAATAAAACAGGCCCCAGACTTAAACCAAATCAATTTTCCAAATGACCTTTAATTTACTAGCAAAATTTGAACAAGCTCAGTCTAAAGAGAAAGAACTTCATTCTATTTTCCGGGGTTCGGTATTAGGAAAGCTGCGCTATTATCCATGGCGGGCATTAGTTACAAAGGTTCTGTTCAAATTTATGCCAAATCTGCAAAGTAGCTGGGTGGTAAAGAACACTTTGTTTACCGGTCAGGATTTTTATACCGAAGGCTATTTTATGGATTATTATCTGTGCGGAATCATCGGCGAGGAAAATGAAACTAACCTGACCAAATGGATGCTCAAAAATATAAAGGATCAGGAAGTATTTTTTGATATCGGCGCCCACTACGGTTTTTACAGCTTAGTGGTTGAGGCGTCTACACAGGGCGCGAGTAAAATTTATTCATTTGAGCCGACTCCCAGCACTCGCAAGATACTGCTTAAGAACACCAAGCCCTTTGCAAATATTCAGGTTGTGCCTAAGGCCGTAGTTGAACGCTCCGGGGAGAGGAACCTGAATGTTTACACTGCCGGGGGGAAGCGCGGCTCCAATTCATTCTACGCAGAAGAGGCCTTGTCGATTACGCAGTCAGAAACCAAGCTGGAATCGGTACCGGTGGAAACCACAACTATAGATGAATTTAGCTCCGAAAACAGCCTGCGGCCGACTTTTATTAAATTGGACATAGAAAATGCAGAGCTCGATGCTTTGCGGGGCGGGATGAATATTTTGCGCACCGTTAGGCCTAAACTGGCCATGGAAGTCTGGCCTGGTCCGAACAACTCCCGCCACAAGGAAGCAGCTTTTTTGCTTTTACAGTTAGGCTATAAACTGTACGAACTGGATAGCAGTGGCGATGAGAACCAGATTGAGGATCTTGAAGTATGGTTTGAAGGGGTAAGTAAGACAGAAAATTTGATCGGGCATTTTTAGCATGCAGTTATGACCATAGGAATAGACTTAACCATTTTTCGCACTTACCAGGGCACCGAAGTTTTTACAGAAAACATTATCGGCGCTTTGGCCAGAATTGGCAGCGGACATAAAATTATTATATACAAGGGCAGCCAGCAGTTTTTAGAATTGGATAAGCTATCAGAAACCGTGTCCGATCGGGTGAGGGTAGTTAACTTTTATAGGCTTAGAAATTCGGCGGGAGTAATTTTTACCCAGCAAGTTTTAATGCCCTTTTATGCGGCGGTCCACAGAGTAAATGTATTGTATAGTCCGTCGCCGTTTTTTAGTTTTTGGCACCATGCAGCAAGGTCAACACTATTCATGATGCAGCTTACAAGCGCTTTAAGGAATTTAGAAATTTGCTTTCCCGGGCCTACATCCAGCTCAGTTTCCTGCTCAGCCCAATGTGTAAAAAGGATTATTACAGTTTCCGATTTCTCCAAGCAGGAACTGGTTTCGCAGTATGGGTTCGATCCTTATAAAGTTGCGGTGGTCAAAGAGGCTGTGCCGCATTTGCCGCACGTGGACACGTCAGAAGACAGTCCAGTGCTGGCAAAATTCAAATTAAAACCAAAAGCTTATTTGTTTTATGTGGGTAGTCTCAATCCGCGCAAGAACATTGCCGGAATGATCCAAGGCTTACGCCGAATATGCCAAGTCCCATCCCGAATCTGAGCTGGCGTTTGCTCTGGCCGGTAATCAGAACCAGGACTTTGCAAATTTGCAGGCTCTGCTAGCGGAGCTGGAAATGGGAGAAAGAATCAGATTTTTGGGTTTTGTAAGCAACCAGGAAAAAGTAAGCTTAATTCGCAACTCTGCGGCGATGTACTTTGCCTCCTTTTATGAAGGTTTTGGGCTGCCTATCTTGGAAGCTCAGAGCTTGGCCGTTCCGGTAATAACGTCCAATACGACTTCCATGCCGGAAGTAGCAGGCGAGGGCGCTATTTTGGTAGATCCAAATGACATTAAAGACTTGGAAGAGGCAATTGCCCGTGTACTGCAACCAGAAGCCTCTGCAGCTTTGATCAGGGCAGGGCAATCTAATATAACCCGTTTTAGCTGGGAACAAGCTGCTCAAATATTATTGCAAACGTTTGCCAAATGAAGATTCTTCAGGTAAATAAATATTTTCATCCTCACATTGGTGGGATAGAGACAGTGGTCAGAGATATCCACCAGGTTTTTGGCAATGAGAATATTGAAGGCGATGTGCTGTGTTTCGCAGAAGACAAGCACGACTCTGTCGAGGTAGCGCGTTCGGGCTTTAATGGCAGCGCTAATACAATCTACAGGCAAAGCAGGGCAGGGGTGGCTTTTGGCATGCCGCTGTCGTGGAGCTTTCTAAAAAAATTTAAGGAGATAGCAGGCAATTATGATCTGATCATTTTGCACCACCCCTTTCCATTCGGCTTCTTTGCTTACTGGCTCTACGCCCAAAACAAACCTATGGTGGTTTGGTATCATTCCGATATTGTTAGGCAAAAAGCCATGGCTATGTTTATTAGGCCGCTACTAAAAATGGTTCTGCAAAAAGCTTTACGGGTGATTGTATCTCATGAAGCAATTGCTGAGAATTCTAATTTACTAAATAATTGTAGGAGTAAGCTTATAGTTATTCCATTTTTGGGTGGACAGTTGCCTGCTAAAAAAGTGAATGAGAAAGGTTCGGGTAACTCCGCTAATCAGATTGTCCAGATTTTGTCCGTTGGCAGGTTGGTATACTATAAAGGCTATGAATATTTGATTAAAGCCATGGCTGGCGTGGATGCAGAGCTTGCCATAGTTGGCCAAGGGCCATTGAGAAAACAGCTAAAGGATTTAATCAAAGATTTAGAGTTAGTTAATGTAAGAATTATCCCACCGGTTGCTGATTTGTCCGCGCTTTACGCCGATAGCGATATATTTGTACTGCCGTCGATTGCTAAATCCGAAGCCTTTGGGTTGGTTCAGCTGGAGGCTATGTCGCACGGCCTGCCGGTAATTAATACTAATCTTCCGACCGCTGTTCCTACAGTTAGTCTGCACGAGTACACAGGTCTAACGGTTAGGCCGGCTGATGAATCTGCTTTGCGTCAAGCGATAATGAGATTAACAGATGATCCTGAGTTGCGTCACAGGTATGGGCAGGCAGCTTTGGCCAGAGTGACCGGAGAGTACAGCTATGGCAGATTCAGGGAAAACCTCAAGAAATTGATCGAGTTAACAATTATTGACCATGAATAGATTTTGGTTACTAATAGCGCCAGCATTGCTGTTCTTTTATGCGGGCTTGGTGTTGACTATTATGATTTGGTATCCAGGCGGTTTGCCGCAACAGGGGTGGCAAGACCACTTAGTGCATTTTTCGGTGATCTATGCGATATGGCTGGTGGTGTTATTCATATATACCTTATTTGACCTTGCTACCTTCCGTTCTACCTTGCTGGTTATTTCACGCTTGCTGGGCGCGATGCTTACTTGCGGTATAATAGCTGTGGCTTATTTTTACTTTCAGCCGGAATTAATTCTAACACCAAGACGCTTCTTAGTGGTTCATTTGCTAATCACCACCCTGGGCTTGGCTTTATGGTATAGTTTGATCCAGAATATCCTTCCGAGGATTTGGAAAAAGCATTTGTATTTGCATCCGTTGGTGTATGAGCAAAACTTGCATGTTGGTATAGAACAGTATTTAGATGTGCACCGGACTTTGGGCTGGCGGTTTGCTGGTAGGTATGATTTGGATTCTTTAGATATTCACTTGAATAGAGCAACAGTAATTTTACCTGTTGATTTTTCCTTAAACGATTCCGAATTGCGCAGCTTATTTGAGCATAAGCGGCAAGGTGTGGAATTTTTGGAATACCACAAATTTATAGAACTTACTCAGCGCATGGTTCCTTTAGAAAAGGTAAGCGAGATATGGTTTTTACGCTCGGTCAATTATGCTCCACGGCGCTTGAGCGATGCCATTAAGCGGGTGTTAGATTTAGTAGTTGGTGCACTAGGAAGTCTGCTGTTGGCTATATTGCTGCCTTTCTTGTTCGTAATAATCAAATTAGATTCTACCGGGCCGGTATTTTTCGTTCAGCAACGGATCGGACAAGGCGGAAAGCCTTTTAACGTTTTCAAACTTCGAACCATGACCTCCGGCAGTCCAACAGATATCTGGACTCAAGAACAAGATAAGCGCATCACTCGAGTGGGCAAGTTTTTGCGCAGGCTTCGCGTGGATGAACTGCCTCAATTTTGGAACATCTTCTTAGGCAACATGAGCCTTGTGGGTCCGCGGCCAGAGCAGACGGCGATCGTAGAAAGTCTTGTTGAGCAGATCCCTTATTACAACGAACGCCATATTGTTAAGCCTGGTCTTACCGGCTGGAGCCAGCTGCATGTGTATGCCAATTCTGTAGAGGGAACTAGGCTTAAATTGCAATATGATTTTTATTATATCAAGCATCGCAGCCTGTGGTTTGATCTAGAAATTATCCTTAGGACAATCTTTCATATTCTCAGTCTTCAAGGTCGGTAAAGAAAAAGAGGCACAGGCTTTACGGGCGTATTTTTGGTTTTGAGATAACCTAAACCTGGGTATAAATGTTATAATATATGCATGAATAAGTTGAAAATACTTAAGTATTCCGCAGGGGTCATTTTTATAGCGCTGGCAGTATTGCTATTATGGTGGGCTTACCGCGCGGGTCAGCACGCTGGCCAAAGCCGGCAGGCAGTTAAAGACGCTAACGCCATAAAACAAGCATTGGAATATTTTTATCAGGACCAAAATCGCTACCCGGCAACAGACGAGTTTAAAGACGATAATCTTATGCGCCAATACGTGAGCGGCTTTCCTCCTAAGCAATATCCTTCTGAGCAATGCCCTGCGACGTTTCAGTACTCCAATAATTTTAGAAACGACTATGAATTGCGACTTTGTCTCACTAAAGGAGTCAGCGGTTTTAAGGAAGGCGTAAACATCATTAAAGCTCCAGTAAAATAATGGAAACACATCCTCTTATTTTACTGGCGGTTTTTTTATTTGGTTGGTTTATCGGCAGCTTCTTAAATGTTCTCATATGGCGATTGCCGCGGGATCAGAAAATTACCGGCCGTTCCCAGTGCCCACATTGTAAGCATGTTCTGGGATGGCAAGATTTGGTTCCTGTGTTTAGCTATCTAGTTTCTGGCGGCAAGTGCCGTTATTGCAAGAAGAAGGTTTCTTTGCGATATCCTTTAATCGAGCTTATTACCGGGGCTTTATTTGTTCTGGCGGTAATTCTGGTGTCGCCTATTGCTTATAACTGGCTAATCGACAGCGTACTCATTGTGAGGTATTGGTTTATTTTTTCCGTGCTGTTAATCGTTTTTATTATCGACCTAGAACATTATTTAATTTTAAACAAGGTAGTATATCCAGCGACGGCGGTACTGCTGGTGATGGTTGCGTTTTTTGGATGGTATTCCGGCATGTCGCTGGATGGGCAAGGGTTGTATCTCTTAAACAGCCTTCTTGGCATGATTGCCGGTTTTGTTCCTTTCTATATTTTACATAAAATTTCCAAGGGTAAATGGATGGGCTTGGGTGATGCCAAGCTGGGCTTGTTTTTGGGGGCGATGTTTGGGTTTCCGCAGATATGGGTATGTTATTTTATTGCTTTTTTGTTAGGCAGTGCAGTATCTTTGCCGCTGCTTATTGCCGGAAAGAAAGAGCTCACAAGCAAAATTCCGTTTGGTACCTTTTTATCGGTAGCTGCCCTGATCACTATAGTGTTTGGTTTGCAGTTGGCTAACTGGTACTTTGGCTTAATTGGCCTAGTTTAATTGTGTTATACTTAAGAAAAGCTCAAAACTATGAGAAATCAAAAGACAAACCGACAAAAAGGTTTTACCGTCATCGAATTGATGGTGGTATTTGTGATTATGGTGCTGTTAACTAGCGCCGGCATTGTAATTTGGAACCAGCAAAAGCCTCGCCGGACTTTAGCAATTGCCCAGAATGAAACTATTACTAACCTTCGTAAGGTGCAAGCTTACGCCGTTTCTTCCCGTAACTTGCCGACCGGCGAAGCTCCAAAGTATTATCTGACCCGCTTCGAAGGCGGTGCGTCTTCTTATACTGTCCACGCGATTGCTAGCACATCTTTTTCTTACTATGATGTTGAAACGATAAACCTACCGTCAGGTGTTACTGCGGGCGATATAACGCTCAGAGATTCGTCCGGTGTTGAGACAGATTATAAGTGTGCCTTTGTTATTTCTGGTGTTGTTTTTGGAAAAACATATTTGTACGGTTCAAGTATTTGCGATTCCAGCATTTCGGCAGTTGCTCAAAATTTCCCAGAACTAGCTCCCTGGGCGAACTACAGCATGGATTTAACATTGTCTCATTCTCAGGACGGCAGTTCCAAGGTTTTAAAGGTGCATGGCTTGAGTGGAAAAGTTGAGCAAGCAGAACCAGGACCAAACTTTTTAGGTGGTCCAGCAATCGATAATCCTGGCGACGGCGATGGAAACGGTGATGGGAGTGGTGGCGGTCAATACGGTGGTGGAGGTAGAGATGGGACCGGCGATGTTACCGGCGGCGGCGATGAGACAGTAGATCCACCACTTCCTCCGGAATGTACTGAAGGCGGGTTTTATAGAATTCTGGTGGAGACTGTTCGGACGTTGTTAGCTTCAAGTTATAAGTGCTATACGAATGTTAGTCGATGAAAATTTAAAAACAAATCAGCGTGGACAAACCTTAATCGAGACCATGGTCGCGGCTTTAGTTTTGACCATGGGAATTTCTGCGGCTGTTGGACTGGCTGTATATGGCTTAAATGCCACTAGCGGCATCTCTAAACAGCTTCAGGCTACGGGATTGGCCCGTGAAGGCATGGAGGCTGTAAAAAACATGCGAGATACCAACTGGCTAAGAACCAGTCTTAGCACTAATTGTTTTGATTTTTACACCCAGACCGATGCCGGCAATTGCTATCAGGGGTGGCTAAATGGGGCTGGCGGGGGTTACAGCATTTTCCCGGGTGGTGCTATTTCTAGAACTTATAGACTGGGTTTTAATGCTAACAGCAACAATGAACACTCTTACTGGGAACTTACTCAAACCAATAGCGGCTATGGCCTGGACTATGATACTAGCAATCTCGCGACCGGTTTTTTTAAGCCAAGCGCAGATAGTACCGGTGATTCTGGATTCAGCCGTAAAATCACTTTGACTACAGAGGATTTTCCTCCTTTTGACCAATCAACCGGGCCGAGGGTAAGAGTGCGGGTGGATGTTTGGTGGACAGACAAGCGATGTCCGGCATCTGCTGATGTTCCTACGAGTAATTCTTGTTTGATTACTTTAGAAACCTATCTAACTAACTGGAAGAATTATTAGCATGTCTCAACGTTTAATTCATAAAAAGCAGTTTGGATTCACCTTAGTAGAAATTATTGTTGCTACCGGGATTTTTGCCATGGTTATCTCCGCCGTATTGGTGCTCTTCAATTATGTTCTGCGCATCAATCGTGAGGTGCAGGCAAAGCGTCAGGTTTCGCAAGCGGCCCGCAACTTTACAGAGGTATTGTCTAGGGAAATCCGCAATGGGCGTGTGGATTACAATGGAAGCGGCAATTGTGCAGCGAGTAATTATGCTAATAATGCCAACCAGTCTTTGGCTATTATCACCTATACGGGAGACAGGCTATGCTTCTACTTTAAAACTGACACGAAAGAGCTGATGCTCCGCAGAGATACTTCTTCCACGTCAACGGAAGAGTCAATTAATCCTCAGAACTTTAACGATTAATCCGGATACTTTTAGATTTATTGTTAGGCCAACAACAGATCCTTTAAGTAATAATAAAGGCGTCCAGCCAATGGTAACGATCTTTAGCCAGCTTTCAGGGTATACGAAGGCTTGCGCGACGAGTCAGTTATTAATTATCAGAGCACAATCTCTACCGATGCATATGACATTCCACCTCTATAAGAACCATAAGCAAGAAGGGGTATCGCTAATGATGGCGGTGCTTGTGTTGGCAGCTATAACTGCTATCGTGTTCAGCTTGGCGACTATCGTCTTTATAGAACTTCGGGCTTCCCGCGACCTGGTTCGCAGCGAACCTAACTTGTATGCGACTTTGGGCGTAACCGAAGAGGCCTTGTTTCAGTACAAACGCTATGTTAACGAGCGTAGTGACGGTGATAACGTTACGCTAATGGATGTGCCTTCCTGCTTCCCCTCCAGAAACGGGATATGCTTGATAGGCAACGTGAGACTAGAGCTTCCCACAGAAAAAGACGGTGATCCTCAGCCTTTGGATTTTGACGAAACTCCTAAACTGACAACTATTTTTGCCGGGGAGACACAAGTATTTCCTTTATACTCGTTAAATGACTATAGCTTGCAGTATGGATTAATCCGGTTGCAGCGGGTTGCGGTAGGCAATACAGGTCAACTTCGCATTAGCTTGCGCGGCATACCTAAAGACCCCGAAGCCGGAGAAACTACTACCGATTATGGTAATCTATCAGAAGGACCGCCGATGTCTATTTCCACTTTTTTCCCCGATTATCAGTATGAGCTGATCGTTCAGAATACGGATCCGGTGAATAACGTTCAATTGAATATCACTTCTTATGCTGCCGATGGGGCTACCGCAAAGGGCCTACCGTTTATAGGAAAAAAAGTATTGAAGGTCGTGGCGAATTATTTGGGATTAACCAGAACCTATACCGTATATATTCCTGTGCCCTAGTTACCCGCCGAATTCATTATTCTCAAATCTTGAATGGAATTTAAAAAGACCCGCATATGACGGGTCTTTAGTTTTTGACTTATTGCTTTGGAATTTTTAGAGTCTGGCCGACCCGCAGAGGGAAGGGCGCCTCTAGGTTGTTTAGAGTGGCTAGGGCAGTCCATTGTACTCCGTGGTCCTTACTGATAGTGAACAATGTATCTCCGGATTTTACTTTATATTCGGTAAATGCCGCTTCTTGGCCAGAGTTGTCTATCGCGCCTAGTACTTGCGGCTGTTCTAGAGGGGCGTCATCGCCGGATAGGAGTAGGTAACCGGCGCGGATTACGAGAATTGAGCTTAGGGCGAGGAAAATTCCTCCGCCAATTTTGAAGAAATTAACGTTTAATCCCTGGCGTCCTACGCCCCAGCGGAGTCTGGGAGAAAGTTTGATTTTGTTTCGGTTTGGGTTCATGTCAGTAAATTTATTTTATCACAAATTGATCAAAATTTGATGGGCTACTTATCCCCATCGCGGGCATTTTTCCGGTATAATATAAGTAATATGAGTAAACAATTGACTTTAATCGAGGCAAAAAAGAGAATTCAGAAACTTCAAGAGCAGATCGAAGACATGCGCTATCGATATCATGTTTTGGACGACCCTCGAGTGAGCGATGATGTATATGATTCTTTGTCTCGCGAGCTGAGAGAGATAGAAGATCAATTTCCAGAACTTAGAGATCAAAATTCTCCGACTAACCGCGTCGCCGGCAGGCCGCTGGATAAGTTTGTCAAAGTTAAGCATGCGGTGCGCATGCTATCTTTGACTGATGTGTTTAGTTTAGAAGAGCTAAAGCAATGGCAGCAGCGAGTGGTTAAGATTTTAACAGATGCCGGCCGGAGCGCCGACGCAAAAGATCTGCAGTATTTTTGCGAACTTAAGCTGGACGGCTTGGCTATCTCTTTAATTTATGAAGATGGTGTATTGATCCGTGCTGCAACCCGCGGCGACGGGTTTATAGGCGAGGATGTGACTCTTAATGCACGTACGATTCGAGCCATTCCCTTAAAGCTCCGCATGCCGAAAAACATTAATCATTAAATTCGGAAGATTACCAGCCGAAGCTGTGGAAGTTCGTGGAGAAGTTGTCATGTCCCGCAAGGCTTTTGTTGAGCTTAATAAGATGTATGCAAAAGCAAGCAGGCCTTTATTGGCTAATACCCGCAACAGTGCGGCAGGGAGCATGCGCCAACTGGATTCGCGCCTGGCAGCTGAGCGCCGTTTGGATTTTTTTGCCTGGGATATCGCTCAGATTGATGAATCTTGGCAGAAGCAGTTGCACAGGCATAATGAAGAGCATGACCTGTTAAGGGAATTTGGATTTAAAGTGGACAGTCATGAATTGGTGGCTAATAAGTTTTCGGATATTCAAGAATTTATAGAGGAAGTAGGCAAAAAGCGAGAGAGGTTTAATTATGGTACCGATGGCGTGGTTATCTCCGTTGATGATTTAGGGCTTCATCCGGTTTTGGGTGTGGTTGGCAAGGCACCACGTTATATGGTTGCATTCAAGTATCCTGCAGAAAAGGCTACTACTCAGGTTCTGGACATTAAAGTGAATGTTGGCCGCACAGGGGTGCTGACTCCTTTTGCAGTATTTAAGCCCACTATAGTAGCGGGTTCTACCATAAGCAAGGCTACTTTGCATAACATGGATCAGGTGGCACGCTTGGGAGTGAAGATTGGCGATACAGTGGTCATAGAAAAGGCCGGCGACGTTATTCCGGCCGTAGTAGAAGCATTGCCGAAACTGCGAACCGGAAAAGAAAAGGCTTTTGCAATGCCAAAGCAGTGCCCGGTCTGCGGGGGGAAAGTAGAAAAGCAGATGATCGGCGGCGTTGCAAAATCTGGCAGTACAAGTAAGGTATCTGCAGCTTACTACTGTACCAATCCAAGCTGTCCGGCTAAAAACCAGCGGGCCATGGAGCATTTTGTAAATGCATTTGAGATCTATACTATTGGCCCCAAGATCATTACTCGGTTTAAGGACGAAGGTTTAATCTCTGACGCCGCCGATTTATTTGCTCTTGAAGTCGGCGATATTAATACGCTCGAACGTTTCGGCGAGAAGAGCGCCGAAAATATTATCGCCTCTATTAATGAGCATAGAAAAATTCCTTTAGCCAGATTTATTTATGCTTTAGGAATTAATAATGTGGGCGAACAAACTAGCGAGGACTTAGCAGATCATTTCGGATCTCTAGAAAAGTTAATGGCTGCATCAGAAGATCAGATTAATAATGTGGAAAATATTGGACCGGTGGTGTCGCGCAGTGTGGCAGAATTTTTTAAACATAAAGAGAACCAAAAGTTTATAGCCAAGTTGTTCAACAACGGCGTGTCTATAATCAATCCGGCTAAAAAGCAGGCTGGTAAATTCACCGGTAAGACTTTTGTCATTACAGGAACTTTGGAAACTCTGAGTCGCGACGAAGCAAAAGCGAAGATCAAGTCTTTGGGTGGTAAGACCGCGAGAGTTTTTTTTGGGGGGGGCGGGGTTCAATATAAAAAAATGAGGGGGTTGGGGTTTTTTTTTTTTTTGAAGGGACCGGACTTTCAAATATTTATTAAAAAAAGTTTGGGGGGTTTTTTTTAGCGTGTAAAAATAAAATACGAGTTTCGTGGCTGCTTTTTCGAGAGAGTCCCGACACCTGATCAATAATTTTACTTGAAAAAGCTGCATTCTCCAAAAAGCTGGATTGTGGTCCCAGAGATACCTTGGACGAACCAGCTTTTGAAACTGATTCAATGAAATTATAAGACCCTCTTGCCAAAATTTTCCAAGTCTTGTCACATGTTGAATTTCTAGGATCCGGTTTATTTTGGCTGGGTTTTGGGGTGACATTTTCTTGGGCAGATAAATGACCGTTTTTCTTCAAAATTTCCATGAAAAACCCTTGACAAGGCATCCTCTATATATTAATATGCCTATAAGATTTATTTCTTAAAGAAACACGACAAAATATGTTAAAGACTACATTAACTCTTAACTCTCCGCGGTTTATGTAACTAGCGCTTTTTAACGCCTAGCTTACACCGCGATTTGCGGTTTTTTTGTCGCCAAAATTTGTTTCTCCACCCGTTCTTTCAAACACAATTTTCTAATCAGGTATTTACTGCTCTCAGGTATGTAGCCCTTCCATTAATTCTTAGGGAATCAGGCGAGATGTTACCGGATGCTAACTTAGTTAGCAGAGCAGTAGTTATCTGACTGGAAATATTTCTGTGCCTCGTTCAATCTTCAACTGGAAAGTTGTCGTTCGAGTCACCAGTTCGCTCTATAATATAGAGCAAGCCGAAATCAGTCATGTACTTTGAAAACTAAATAGTGGTAATTTGTTCTGTCTTCAACCAACAGAACAATATTGTAAGTAAAATCATAAGCGGGCTGAAAAGCTCGCAGAGTGAGAATAATAAATTAAGTACAGCGAATAGATGTTGTACTGAACCAATTATCAAACATTGTATCCGACGAGTAATTTGTTTTTACGAATTGCTTGTCAAAACTTTTGGCGCAAGCCAAAAATAATTCTGTATAATCTTGTAGATTAAAACAGAGAAGGGTATATGGTGGATGCCTTGGTACTATGAGCCGATGAAAGACGCGATAGCCGGCGATACGCTTCGGGGAGGTGGCAATAACCTTTGATCCGGAGATTTCTGAATAGGGAAACCTATGCATTTGAAGAATGCATGCCTTTATACCGTGGGGTATAAATGAGCGGGAACCATGCGAAGTGAAACATCTCAGTAGCATGAGGAAAATAAAGAAAGAGTGCGCAAGCACTTGTCGATTCCGTTAGTAGTGGCGAGCGAACGCGGAGATATATAGAAATTTATTCATCGTACACCTATGCTGGTGTCTGGTGAATAAATTATCTATTAGCCCAAACCTTTACTGTGTTATTTTTTCAAACTAGTTTACTAGCGAGATTAAATTTAAAGCTTACTGGCGTTGCAGTATAGGCGTTATAAGAATTGACGTTGCGGAACAGTAATTCCGCAGAGGAACATTAGTGTGCTATGTAGCAGAACACGCCTGGAAAGGCGGACCAAAGAGGGTGACAGTCCCGTATAGTGAAACATCATACAATTCCTGATCTTTTTCTTGAGTAAGTCCAGACACGAGAAATCTGGACTGAATTAGCGTAGACTAATACGTAAGGCTAAATACTCATAGTGACCGATAGTGAACGAGTACCGTGAGGGAAAGGTGAAAAGCACCCCGGAAGGGGAATGAAATAGTCTCTGAAACCATATACTTACAAGGAGTCGAAGACCTAACGCTCGGGCTTGCCCGCAGCGCAGGTTAACGGCGTGCCTATTGAAGAATGATCCAACGAGTTAGTTGTGTGTGGCTTAACTAAGTGTTAACAAACACGAAGTTGTAGTGAAAGCGAGGATTAATAGTCCGTATAAAGATATATTCAGTTTTCAGTTTCGACTGGACGCTGAATATACTCTTTAATGTCGCACGCGCTAGACCCGAAACCCGAGTGAGCTACCCATGGCCAGGATGAACGTTGTGTAAAAGCAACGGGAGGTCCGAACCCACTGTTGCTGCAAAAACAGGGGATGAGCTGTGGGTCGAAGAGAAATTCTAATCGAACCGGGTGATAGCTGGTTCTCCTCGAAATAACTTTAGGGTTAGCGTCACGTGTTCCTCACAGAGGTAGAGCACTGAATCGGACTCCGGTGGGAAACTGTCGGATTCGAACCAAACTCCGAATTCTGATGAATAAATAACGTGGCAGTTAGACCATGGGCTCTAAGGTCCATTGGTCGAATGGAGAAGAATCCACACCGCCGTCTAAGGCCCCCAAATCCTAGCTATAGTGCAAAGGATGTGGGATTGCTCATACAACCAGGAGGTTGGCTTAGAAGCAGCCATCCTTTAAAGAAAGCGTAACAGCTCACTGGTCAAGCGATCCTGCGCCGACAATATATAGGGGCTAAGCTAGGTGCCGAAGACGCGGGTTATGCATAAATTTATTTTTGTATAGCGGTAGAGGAGCGTTGTGTACTGGGCAGAAGCGAGACCCGTAAGGGCTCGTGGACTGTGCACAAGTGAGAATGTTGGAATAAGTAATATATATAGGGGTGAGAATCCCCTTCGCCGAATATCCAAGGTTTCCTGGGCAACGATCGTCGTCCCAGGGTTAGTCGATCCTAAGAGTGCGCCCCAAGGGGTGCATCCGATGGAAAACAGGGTTGATATTCCCTGACCAGTTATGCGTTATCCAAGACGGGACGCATCATGGTAGCCTGAGCGTACTCTGACTATGTACGTCGCTGTATCCGTAGGGAGAAATTCTAGGCAAATCCGGAATTTCAAACTGGGCTTAAGTCCTCCGGGACTTTAGCTTGGTGTAATCTCGAAGATATGGAGAAAGCTCGCAAGAGCAATTTGGGTGAACCAAGGTGCCAAGAAAAGCGTCGTGGTTACGCGTGTAACTGTCCGTACCGCAAACCGACACAGGTGGATGAGGAGAGAATCCTAAGGCGTCCGGATCAATGTTCGTTAAGGAACTCGGCAATACAGCAGGTGTACCTTCGGTATATACCTTGCCTGTTTGCATGCTGGGTAAATGGAAAAAAGAAAAATATAAAAGTTAATGACGCACGTAGCTCAGTGTACGAAGATTAGGCATCTACCCGGGTAGATCCTAGTTATTACGACTTGGGTAGAGCGCTGCCTTGATACGGCAGAGGTCAGGGGTTCAATCCCTCTCGTGTGTCCCACTTTTGTTTCGGCCATACTGCCAATTCTGGAATTCTTCCGGTAGGTAAGAATAGCACCGCCTCATACTTTCAAGGGGGTGAAGCGAGTGCCGGTAGGCCGTGGTGAGCAAAGCTTCTAAGCTGCAGTAAAACAATGACGCCGCCCGGCTCAGTTGTTAAGAGGCTTTGCTCACCTAATTTCTAGGTGAATATAACTGCTATCTAGCGGTTGTCTTCCCATTCCATTTCTTGTTCGTCGTACGGAACCCTCCTTCCGACGAGCTGCGGAGTCTAAAATAATCGTAAACTAAACGCTTGGTGCCAAGCTAGGTCAAGGTTACGAAAAACTTTAGTCTCCGCCCATTTACCCAGCATGTTAAACAGGCCGCAGCGAATGACCTCTCCCGACTGTTTATCAAAAACTTAGGTCCGTGCTAAAGCGCAAGCTGATGTATACGGGCTGATGCCTGGCCAGTGTCAGAAGGTCAAAGCTCCTGGGGCAACCTCGGAGCCCAAGCCCTGATGAACGCCGGCGGTAACTATAACCGTCCTATGGTAGCGAAATTCCTTGTCGTGTAAGTTACGACCCGCACGAATGGCATAACGAGTAGAGGACTGTCTTAACGAACACTCCGATGAACTTACAATGGCGGTAAAGATGCCGTCTACCCGCAGCAAGACGGAAAGACCCTATGAAGCTTAACTATAGCGTGTTATTGAATCAGTGTTTACACTGTTTAGTATAGGTGGGAGCCTTTGAAGTTGTCGCGCTAGCGACAATGGAGGCAATAGTGAAATACCACCCTGTGTGAATGTTGATTCTAACTTGATTCTAACCTGATCAAGGACAGTGGCTCGTGGGTAGTTTAACTGGGGCGGTTGCCTCCTAAATGGTAACGGAGGCGTTTATTAAGGTAGGCTAGGCGCGGATGGAAATCGCGCTGGTAGTGCAAACGCATAAGCCTGCTTGACTGCAAGAGTGGCGACTCGCGCAGGTGGGAAACCAGAAGTTAGTGATCCGATGCGTTCGAGTGGAAGACGCAAAGCCCAACGGATAAAAGTTACTCTAGGGATAACAGGCTGATCTTCTCCAATAGTCCACATAGACGAGAAGGTTTGGCACCTTAACTTAATCGGGGTGCTATGAGAGCGATCTCATACTGTGGTCTTTCGTCCGTCTTAGAATAGGTAAAACTATTCTAGATATAATAGAAAGAAAATAAAATCGGCTTATAACGGTGAACCCGTAAGTAATACTGTGGTATGTTAGAAAAGTATTACACGGCGATACCGTGGGAAGTCGCGCTAGTATTAGCGTTGACCCCGTAACGACTGACTCGAAAGAGGAGACTTTGTCGGCTACATAATGAGTAGCGCAAGGTAACACGCCGACTCTTATCATGTTGCTTAGCAACATAAACAAACAGACTATGGCCTACCAGCCTAACGTCGTTGATAAGATGAAGATATAGTCTGCACCATATGAAAGTATGGATTCAGGTACGATGTCGGCTCATCACGTCCTGGGGGTGAAGAAGCTCCCAAGGGTTTGGCTGTTCGCCAATTAAAGTGGTACGCGAGCTGGGTTCAAAACGTCGTGAGACAGTTTGGTCCTTATCTGCTGTGGGTGTACGAAACTTGAGTGGGCGCGTCTCTAGTACGAGAGGACCGAGATGCATATACCTCTGGTGTACCCGTTGTTCCTTCAGGAGCATGGCGGGGTAGCTAGGTATAGTTTAGATAAGCGCTGAAAGCATATAAGCGCGAAGCTGTCCATAAGACTAGGTTTCGTTGTATCCTTCGGGATACGAAAGGTTCGCAGAAGACTACTGCGTATTTCAATCAATATTTTTTATGAAGGGCTTGCCTGGATTAAAAAGTGGCGATTTTATAGGTTGCAGGTGTAAGTTTAGTAATAAATTGAGCCGAGCAATACTAATCAACCGAAAGTTCTAATCTATTTCTTTCTTTTTAGAAAGGGATTATACGAATCATTGACAAGCAATTTGTAATAGCAAATCGCGGTTAATGTTTGAGTGTCTTGCAATAGAGTATGGTGCTGGTTTAAAACCGGCAAAACTCGTTACCACTATTTAGTTTTCAAAGTTAAAAGGTTAAATGCCTTCTAGCTGGTAGTTTCTCTTTTACGGCTTGCCGTAATAGCAGGAATTGCCAGCCGGGTGGCATTTACAGTGCGGTCCTACCTGATCCCATCCCGAACTCAGCAGTAAAACGCGCTCGTGCCGATGATAGTCTGGTGCATGCCAGTGCAAAAGTAGGTAGCTGCCCTTTAACAATAAACTCGCCCTAAAGGCGGGTTTTTTGTTTAGCTATGACGGTTTGCAAGGGTGCGGGAATTTGATATATTAAGAAAACAACAGTTGCAGAGGAGGATGGTGGTATGGAATGGTATTGGAGCCCTTACACTCAGATTATTATCGGCGCGTTTTTCATTTTTACAGGCGTGTTGAGAGGTCACAGGCTTCATCGGAGTTTCAGGGACTTCGGGTGGCACTCTATTTACATCGTTTGGGGAATCTTTCATGTCATTCTAGCTATCGCAATTGCTGCAAAATAGAAACCGTAGGAGGAATTATGAGAATGACTTTGTGCGGCAGCATGTCCGCATACAGCGAAATGGAGAGGATCCAGAAAGAATTAATTGGCTTTGGTCACGAAGTTAAGATTCCTGAACTGGCGTTAGAAGTGCCGGAAAGTTACGGCGGCGGCAGGAAGCTATACTTTGGCGAGTACATCCGAAACAATGGCAGCATAGACGCTTTCCCAGCAGGTCACGAAATTTGGAATCTTAAAGAAGGTGCGGTTAGGGACCACTTTGAGAAGATCGAATGGTGTGACAATATTCTGGTTGTTAACGAGGAGAAGCACGGCCTTGAAGGCTATGTAGGCGGCAATACTCTTATAGAGATCGGGTTAGCCTTCTATCTTAAGAAAGGCATATTCATTCTCCGCGAGGTGGCACCGCAACTCACCTACAAACAGGAGATCATGGGCATGAAGCCGTGGATTCTGGATGGCAGCTTATGGCCTTTTCGCAAGCAGTGTGAGCAACGAGAGATTGCATAAGCTGAAATCCGACAAAGTCTTTTAGCTTTTTGCCTTTCTAAAGCTTAATTCAACAGCCTAGTTCCTAGGCTTTTTTTATTGTCTCGAAATTGATATAATTGCCTTAGCTTAAGCCTTACTTAAGCATTTTTTATAACTATATGTCACAGCAAATTGTAATTCTTGCCGCAGGCAAAGGCACCCGTATGGGCGGAGAAATTCCTAAAGTTTTATTGCCCTTGAATATCGGAGAGCCTATTATTTTACATCTATTGAATGAGATCAAAGGCCTGCCTCAGGACACCAAGCCGGTAATAGTGGTTGGCTTTAAAAAAGAGATGGTAATGGATGCTCTTGGTGATGAATATATTTATGTCACTCAGTTTGATCAAAAAGGAACCGGCCACGCGGTACTTTCTGCCAAAGATCAAATAGTGGCGGAGAATTTTATAGTGCTAAATGGTGACATGCCTTTTACCACCAAAGAGTCGTTACAGAAATTAATTGATTCTCACCATCAAAACCGCTCTGTTGTCTCTATGGTCACTGTTAAACTCGAAAATTTCGAAGGTGGCAACAAATATTTCTCTAGTTGGGGAAGAATTATTCGCAACGCGGCTGGCGAAGTAAACAAGATACGTGAATTTAAAGACAGCACCGATCAAGAAAGGCTCATTACAGAAGTTAACACCGGAACTTATATGTTCAACTCAGTATGGATTTGGGATAAGCTTGCTCAGATCACCGATGATAATAATCAGCATGAATTTTATTTAACCGATATCATTGAGCTGGCCATTAAAGACGGAAAAAAAGTGAATTCTTTATCTATCGATCCTAAGGAAGCTTACGGAATTAACAATCCAGAAGATTTAGATTTCGCTCGTAAACTGCTTTAAAATCTTCTTGCTCGGCATTATTGCGCTTATCTAAGGCGTAAATTGCCAAGTTTTTCTTTTTGCTATAATTAAAAGGTAATTAAAAAACTTTATGAAGCGAACAAAAATCATAGCAACGATCGGACCGAGCAGTGAAGATCCAAAAATTTTAACAAAAATGGTAGCGAACGGGATGAATGTGGCCCGCCTTAATTTTTCTCATGGCAGTTATGCAAACCATCAACAGTTGATGCAGACCATCCGGGACGCTTCTAAGAAACTGGACAAGCCGGTAGCTATCTTGCAGGATCTTCAGGGTCCTAAAATCCGAATTGGAGAATTAGAGAAGCCTGTCGCTATAAAAAAGGGTCAGACAGTTATGCTGGGCAGGGATTTTGATATGGACTTCGATATTAGCCGTTCTGTTAAGCGGGGCGAGCGCATTTTAATAGAAGATGGATTAATGGAACTTAAGGTGGTAAGTGTGGCGCCGAGCAGGGTTGGCTCTAAGACTCATGGGAAGATCACTTGCAAGGTTGTTAACGGAGGAGTGGTGAAATCTCACAAGGGCGTTAACTTACCAGACAGTACTATTACATTCCCGATTATCACTAACAAGGATTTGGCTGACCTAAAGTTTGGGTTAGAAAATGACGTGGATTACGTCGCGCTATCGTTCGTTCGCAATGGCGCTGATATTCGCAATTTGCGAAAACTGATAAACAAGCATTTGCGCAAAGGCGGCTCCGCTCCAAAGATTATTGCGAAGATCGAACGCAAGGAGGCCGTGGAAAATTTCGATCGTATCCTGCGGGAGGCCGACGGTATTATGGTAGCACGTGGCGACTTGGGCGTAGAGATTGCGGACTCGCAAGTGCCGATGATCCAAAAGGATTTAATTTCGCGATGCAACAGCGTAGCTAAACCGGTTATCGTGGCGACCCAAATGCTCGATTCCATGATCCGCAACCCACGTCCTACGCGCGCCGAAGTTTCCGACGTTGCGAATGCAGTTATAGACCACGCCGACGCAGTAATGCTTTCTGGCGAAAGCGCCACCGGCAGTTATCCAATCGAAGCTGTGGCCGAAATGCGCCGCATCATAGAAGACACAGAAAATTCCCCTTACGATGATATGCCGGCCCAGCCGTTTAGCATGGAGGCCGAGATAGAAGATTACAAGGCTTCCTTAATTGCTGGCGCTGTTCTGCGTTTGGCGATTGGTGTCGGGGCAGAAGCAATTATCGGTACTACCGAGAGCGGCTACACCGCCCGCTTTGTTTCTCGCGAACGGCCCGTGGCCCCGATCTTAATTCTTACAGACAGGCCTAAAGTATATCGGCAGATGGCATTATTCTGGGGGATTAGGCCTTTATACGTAAAAAGCTTAACGGCCTTAAAGAATGTGGAAGGATTGTTGGAATATTTTGTAGCGGAGGCGAAAAGGTTGAAGCTAATTCATAAAGGGCAGAAAGTTGTATTGGTCGCGGGGAATCCGTTAGGACAGCGCATGAACTTAGTTCAGGCCGTGAATGTAAAATAAATTCAATCGAAGGCTTGCTCTGTAAAGCAGGCCTTTTATTTTTTGTCAGATTATGCTATAATAGAGCCAGATTTAAGACTTGAAATAAAAATATAAATAACAATCTAATGACTTCCAATCTCCGCAATTATTTTGCAGTAATTCTTTTGGTATCTTCTGTGATAATCGGACAATTTGCATCTGTCCCTTTTGTTTTTTCGGCAACTTTGCTGTCGGATGACTTTACTGGTACGACGATCGACACGAATAAATGGCAAGAAATTGATACAGGCGGTTCTGGTGGGACAACCGGCAACATTCAACAGAACGGCACCTTAACTGCTTCCCAGGGTTTTGCTGGAAGTGTATGGGGCACAAATGCTTTAACGTCGGTTGATACATTTGACTCGGACACTTTAGAAGTCTCCGCCAGAATTACCAGAGGCTCAGACGCGCTACTGGGATATGGTGATTATAATTTCTAATCTGGGGGAACTCAGGCTTACATTCTGGATATTTTAGGATCTGGGAATCCTTTGAGTTTAGTGTGGAATAATGGAACATTGGTGGCCAATCAAACCTGCGGCACTTATACCGCCGGTGCTGTATATAAAATGAAAATTATTTCTGGCGGGTTTGAAGTATATAAAGATGGCGTGCTGATGTGTACCCAGAGTACTGGGGTAGCACTGGACAATAAGAAAATATTTTTGCAATCTTCCGCCGCAGCATCTACATTCGATGATGTCTTAGTAACAGGCAATGGCGGAGCGCCAACGGCTCCTGGTCAAGTTACCGGTTTAAGTGCGGAAGCAGGCGATGCCCAGGTGGCACTAACCTGGTCTGCTCCTGGTTCGAATGGCGGTTCTGCCATCACGGATTACTTAGTAGAGTATAAATTGAATTCGGAGCCAACTACGTGGTCCACATTTAATGACGGTACATCTACTTCCACCTCGGCAACGGTTACAAGCTTAAGCAACGGGTCTCTGTATAATTTTAGAGTGAGCGCCATTAACGCTGTCGGTACTGGAACAGCCAGTAGTACTGCCAATGCAACCCCTTCTGCGCCCACGGCGCCGGCTGCACCTACAATTGGCACTGCGGTAGCTGGTGATGAGTCTGCTTCGGTTTCCTTCACGCCCGGCTCTAATGGCGGCAGTACCATTACTGGTTATACTGTGACATCTTCCCCAGGCGGTTTTACAGGTACGGGGTCCTCTTCCCCGATTACTGTGAGCGGCCTTACTAATGGTGTTTCTTATACTTTCACAGTTACTGCTACAAACGCCATAGGCACGTCGTCAGCCTCCAGCGCATCTAATGCGGTTACTCCAAACGAAGAAATTCCTCCAAGTATTCCTAATTTGGCTCTATGGTTAGACGGGGCAGATGCGGATAATATGAGCGTGTCTGGGGACAGGATCAGTCAGGTCAATGACAAAAGCGGAAATGGCAAAAACGCTACATCTGCGAGCACAGCCCGTCCGACGTTAGTGTCCAATGCCCTTAATGGCCGTTCGGTAATGAATTTTGACGGCAGTGATGATTATTTTAATATTGGCAGCTCAATTACATACCGCACCGTAGCCATCGTTGCCAAAAAGAGTACTTCCGCGGCTTTCAGCAATTACCCAGGTTTGATCGGTGATTTTACAGGAACCTCGCCAGGTAACGGTCATGTTTTGAATGGGATAGATGGTACTACTAAATTAGGGTCAGCGACTAGCAGTTTCTCTTTGGCTCACCGCAATGGCACATCTATTGCTGCTTCTAGCGGCCACGACTTCTCGCCTCTAAATGAATATTGGATTGGTGTTTTTCAGCTGCCTTCCAGTATGACCAATACAACTTCTTCAATAGGTATGATTAACGGCGGCGGCCGTTATTGGAACGGCGATATTGCTGAAGTCATCGCTTATAGTTCGACAATCACTTCTGATCAAAGAAATATTTTAGAAAACTATCTCTCTACTAAATGGAACATTGCTGTGTCTGGCCCGACTGTTCCCGGCGCTCCCACCTCTCTCGGTGCAAGCAGAGGAGACACCCAGATTGGGCTGTCTTGGTCTGCACCGGCTAGTAACGGCGGCACAGCCATTACAGATTATATAGTGGAGTATAAGCTGAGTTCAGAGCCAACAACTTGGTCCACATTTAACGATGGTACTTCTACCTCTACCACTGCTACTATAACTGGTTTAACCAACGGTCTAAGTTATGATTTCCGGGTTAAAGCAGTGAATATTATAGGCACTGGCACCGCTAGCGGAACTGCTACAAAAACCCCTGGCCCTCCAACGGCACCAGATGCCCCAACTGGTGTATCAGCAGAAGGTGGTAATACTCAAGCCACTGTGTCATTTAGTCCTCCGGTGGATAATGGCGGCGCTTCTATAACTAGCTATACAGTGACATCGTCTCCAGGCGGTTTTACTGCTTCTGGCGCATCATCGCCGCTAACTGTGACAGGCCTTACCAATGGCGTCTCTTACACGTTTACGGTTACCGCTACCAACTCAGCTGGAACTTCCTCGGCATCCTCAGCTTCAAACTCGGTAACTCCGAGTACTTTGGCGAATCAACTCACGGATAGTTTTACTGGGACAACCATTAATACTGATAAATGGTATGAATATGACCCTACTGGTTCCGGCGGGACGACGGGAAAGATTCAACAAAATGGTTCATTAACTATTGCAGATAGTTATGTAGGTGGGAACTGGGCTCAAAATGCTTTAATCTCCCAGGATGTATTCAGTTCCACCTCTCTAGAAATTTCTGCAAGCATGATTTCTGGCTCCGGTCCCGTCTTGGGATACGGTGATTATCAGTTTGCAAGTGCGAACAAAAAGGCTTACCTCGTATATATATCTGGAGCGGGTTCGTCGGTTATCTTAGCGCTGTCTTGGGACAATACTGCTATGACCCAAACGAGTTGTGGTACGGCTAGCGTTGGAGCAGCAATTTACAAGATGAAAATCATTTCTGGTGGTTTTGAAGTTTATAAGGACAATGTCTTGGTATGTACTCACAACACGGCTGTTGTGGTTAATAACAAACCCGTGTTCCTGCAGAACTCCGGCACTGCCAGTACCTTTGATGAAGTTGTTGTCTACGGTGAAACTCCGGTGGATACTGTTCCTGATGCCCCGACAATCGGTACCGCTACGGCTGGCAATGGTTCGGCAGTCGTTACATTTACACCACCGAGTTTTAATGGCGGCAGCGCCATTACTGGCTACACAGTTACGTCCTCGCCGGGCGGGGTTACAGCCAGCGGCAGCAGCTCTCCTATCACTGTGACCGGGCTTACTAATGACGTAGCCTATACTTTCACCGTCAAAGCCACTAACGTTCAGGGCGATTCCGCAGCTTCAAGCGCGTCAAATTCGGCAACTCCTCAGTTGCCGCAAGCCCCCGGTCAAGTTACAGGTCTGGTTGCAACCGGTTTTAACCGCCAAGTGCTGCTCGGGTGGGATGCTCCGACTTCGGGAGGCACGCCAACCGATTATGTTATTGAGTACAAGCTTTCTTCCGAACCTTCCACTTGGTCGACTTTTAATGACGGTACTTCTACTAGCCTAAAGGCCATTGTTACTGGCTTAACAAATGGTTCTGCTTACGATTTTAGAGTAAAAGGCTCTAATGATGGCAATCCCGGTACGTCTTCAGCCATTGCTTCTGCAACGCCCGATGCAATCAGTACTTTGAGTTTTGTTATTACCGGCGAAAGCAATTCTGGTGGTATCGGATTAAATAGTCAAGCTACCGTAGGGGAATTGGCATCTCGCTCGGCGGTACAGATAATGAATCTAACTTCTGGCAATTTCTTGTATGAGAATTTGGATATAGGGACAAATAACCTGCGCGACCACTCTGGCTTAGAAGGTTATTATGACTGTTGTCATGGCTTTGAACTTCAATTGGCAAACTCTACAGAAGAGCATGCTTTCCCAGATAATCCTCAAGTTTATTTGGTTAAGACTGGCCATGGCGGTTCTCAAGTTACCAACTGGGCTGTCGGCCAGACATATTGGACCAAATTTTTGCAGCGTACAGCGGCTGCCAAAACCCAGCTGCCGGAAAACCGCAAATGGGTAGTATTTTTAAGCTTAGGTATTAATGATGCTATTGCTGGAAATAACGTTTCAACCTGGAAGACTAATATGATTGAATGGATGGACAGGATTAAAGCCGATTTGCCCGGAGCGATTATTATTCTCACAGGGTTCCAGTCTATGGGTTACGGAACCTATAACACGGCAATCAATGAGTTAGCCGCTTCGGAGCCTAATGTGTACGCTATCGATTCCACAGGTGCAGCTTTGCGTGACGCAAACCACTGGAGCTATGCCGGTTTGAAAACCGTTACAAGCAGCATGGTTACGGTTACTAAAAATGTTTTAGGATTGAATTATCCTGGGTTGCCAACCAGCTTGTCTGCTAATCCGAGCAGTACTTCGGTTGCGCTTTCATGGACCGCTCCGGTAAGTAATGGAGGATCTAGCATCACCGACTATATTATTGAGTATAAAGAATCAGCGGCGAGCACCTGGAGCACTTTTAATGATGGCACCTCTACGACAGCCTCTGCTACGGTAACAGGTTTGTCCAGTGGAACAGCTTACAACTTTAGGGTCAAAGCTGCCAATTCTAATGGAGCTGGAAATACAACATCTGTGAATTCCACCACTGCCGATGGCACCGCACCGTCGATTTCATCAGTTTCTGCAACCCCGGGCAGTAATTCTGCGTCTATCACTTGGACCACGGACGAGAACAGCTCATCTATGGTGGAATATGGCCTTACTTCTAGCTACGGGACTTCCACTAGCGAAGCTGATACTTCTCCCCGCGTAACAAGCCACACCGTTAACCTTACCAATTTAACTTCTTGTTCTACCTATTATTTCCGAGTTAAATCAAATGACGCAGCCAGCAACTTGGCAACCGGCGGCGCCAATAGCTTCACTACTACTGGCTGTGCTGGCTCTGCTACAGTCGTGACCCAGTCTGCTACGAGCGTAAATAATGGCACTGGCGGAACCGCCCAATTGACTTCCGGTTCCAACGGCCTGGAATTGACCATACCTATGGGGGCCGTAGGTGCTAACGCAACATTCCAAATCAAAGAACTCGATAAGACGACTGTCTTGGCGAATATTGGCAAGCCGTCCGGGGTTAACCCTGTGGGCCTGGTTTTCGACCTTAAATCTTTGACCAATCTGGATACCCCTGTAACAAGCTTTAACTCTGCCATTACTTTGACGTTTAGCTATCAGGAGAGCGATGTGGCAGGGATCAACGAATCAGCTTTAGTAGTTTACAGGTATAACGGCGTTAGTTGGAGTCCGTTAAGCGATTGCGTTGTAAATACCTCTGCAAATACAATTACTTGCACCACCACGCAGTTCTCTGTGTTCTCTATTTTTGGCAGCCCTTCAGTCGGAGGCGGTTTGCCGTCAATTGCATACTTATCTCCTGTCGCTCCTTCCGGTGGATTTAAGCTTCAAATTAACGGCGGTGCAAAAACTACATCAAGCTCTAATGTTGTCTTGTCCTTCAATGGAGGTTCGGATATAGCCAACATGGCAATTTCCAATACCTCCGACTTCAGTTTTGTAGGGCAGGAAAAGTACTCCTCTGGTAAGCAGTGGGATCTGTGTAAACATTTGGCAGTATGCAACTATGGGCTCAAGACCGTGTACGCTAAATTGTATACTTCCTACGGGCAATCCAGTGAAGTTATTACTGCTACTATCGAATACTCCAAATCCGGGCAAACCACCAAACAGGGTCCGGCTAGCAAGGCAGGCGCTAACATCAAAACTGCCGACGGGACTATATACACAGTCACCAGCAATAACACGTTAAGGCCTTATACTTCGGCAGGAGCCTTCCTTTCTTATACCTTTAATAATTTTAAGTCTGTCGTACCAGCTACCACCGGCGATCTGCAGCTGCCGATTGAAGGGTTTATTGCTCCGCGTGACGGCAGTATAATCTGTTCTGACAGAGGATCAGATAGGGGTACTTGCTATTTGATAATTGCCGGCAAGAAAGCTGGCTTTACATCCGAAAGAGTCTTTAAAGGCCTCGGTTATTCCTTTAGCAAATCACAGAATGGCGACGTTTCCTTTATGGAGCCGACGAGTCTGATCGACAATGAAGATCAAGCACATCGCACCGGAACCTTGGTTAAAATCGGCAAAACCATTTACTTGGTGGGCGAGGACGGGCTCAAGGGCATTCCAACTATGAGCGTCTTGAGCTCCTGGGGCTATGATGCTTCAGATGCTGTGCCAGCCAACAAGCATGATATAGCAAAGGAAAAGTCAGCCGTCATAGAAGCCCGCGGCGCCGGCCAATTCCGATAAATTTAAAAACGCTGTCGCAGGACAGCGTTTTTTGTTTACTTATTCTTGAATTTTTTGTAGAAAGCCACGACCGCGGCTCCGAGCAACCCCATCATTAAATCTTTGAGAGTATCAATAATGCTCGGCTGCATTAAAGTCCCTAACAGCGAATCGCTGGCATATTCGGAAAATTCCCAGAGGACAGCGGCCAAGGCTGTAATAGCTATGGCCAAAAACATCTTCACGCTCGGCACGGCCTTCAGCTCATTTTTAGTTTCCAGGTGTGCGAATAAGTAGTAGCTGCTGTAACTAATTGCTAGTCCACCCAGGAAATGCATAGGGGTATCGAGCCAGCGCAAAGTCGCATATAGACCCAGCTCCTGGGATATTAAATGGAAAGCCAGGACTAGCATCGGCCAGACCATAATCGGAAAATAATTTTTTAACCTTGAATACTGCTGCTTCATCTTGTAAAAATAAAATGGTCTCTCGCGAGACCATTTTATTTTATCATAGTTATTCAGTTTTTTCTTCCGATCCTTCTGCTGGGGTATTTTCTACCCCTGCGATATTTGCAGCATCGTTGTGGCCATGAGCTGTAGCGTGCTTGCTCTTTACGCTGGTATTGAATTTATCGATAAATTCTTGATTGGCTTTGTCATCGATAAAATTTTCTGCCAACTTTTCCGGATCAATGCCCGCAGTGCGGGCTACTGCGGTGACCAAGCGGGAGAGGGTAGCGTTGCTTTGGTTTTGTTCGTACATCAAGCTTTCCAAAATTTGGCGCTTGCTTAAGTTGTTGAGTTGGGACTTTGCCATACTATTTCTATAAGTTAATGAAAATCTTCCTGGCGGAGACGGAGAGATTCGAACTCTCGAAGGTTTGACCCTTACTCGCTTTCCAAGCGAGCGCACTAGACCACTATGCGACGTCTCCATGATTTGGCCGCAGATGCGGTAAACCGCCCTGCTCCTCGTTCGCGCTGGCAGAGCCATCGCTCACTTACTATAGTAAATTCAGTGTTTATTCTAGCATTTTGGCCCGATTTTGTCGAGTGTTCAAAAGGCCCTTTTATTGGTACAGTAATAGGAGAAAACCCTTTTAACAGCCCACGAAAGTGACAGATAACACCATCCAGGATGTAAAAGACAGGCTCGATATAGCCACGGTTATTGGCCGCTATGTTCAGCTTAAGAAAAGCGGTGCTAACCTTAAAGGTTTGTGCCCTTTTCATAATGAAAAATCTTCCAGCTTTATGGTTTCGCCATCCAAGCAGATTTGGCATTGTTTTGGTTGCGGTGAGGGCGGAGACGTATTCGGTTTCATTAAACGCTATGAGAATGTAGAATTCCGCGAGGCGCTAGAAATGGCCGCGGATATGGCGGGCATCGAATTGCCGAAGTTTAAGGCTCAGAACGGTCCAGAAAAATCTGTCTTAGAAGAGCTTACCCGCATCAATGAATTTGCCTGCAGCTATTATGAAAAATATTTACAGAGTTTGAATGGCGCGTATGCCCGCGAGTATTTAAAGGAGCGCGGCATTGCCGAAGAGACAATTATACGCTGGCGTATCGGCTTGGCTCCGAACAGTTTTGACCAGCTGTTAACTGCACTGAAAAAGAAAGATGTTAACCAGCCTTTGGCATTGCAGGCCGGAGTATTAGCAGAGAGCAGTAATGGCAAAGTCTTTGACCGCTTCCGCGACCGGGTGACATTTCCTATTTTTACTTTCAATGGCGAAGTGGTGGGTTTTTCTGCACGCGTGCTTCCTGGAGCAAAAGAAGACCAGGCCAAGTACATCAACAGTCCGGAAACGCCGGTTTATAACAAAAGCAAAATAATTTTTGGTTTAAATTTTGCCAAGGATGCTATTAGGCAAAGCGGACAGGTAGTAGTAATGGAGGGTCAGATGGATGTAATCTCAGCGCATCAGGCTGGATTTAAAAATACAGTTGGCAGCAGCGGTACGGCTTTTACGGAAGATCAGCTGCGAGTATTAAAACGACTTAACCCAGTTTTGGTTTTAGCCTTCGACAATGATTCGGCTGGGCACAAGGCTACGCTGCGCACCGCAGCTTTGGCTTTGGGGTTAGAAATGGAAGTTCGCGTGGTAGATTTGCGTTCTGCCAAAGATCCCGATGAGCTGATTAATAAGAGTCCTGCGATGTGGGAGAAGCTGATTAGCGGCAGTTATCCGGTGGTGGAATATTACCTAGAGCAGGCAAGGAATGATTATAGCTATGGTTCGCTCGAGCAGAAGCAGTTTATTATCGAGACAATTTTACCCCTAATTAAGCAAATTACCGGAGCGGTTGAGGCCGATCATTATTTGCGCAAAATCAGTTCTGAGTTTGTGATTACGGAATCGGCCCTTAAGCAGGAATTGTCTCAGGCGGTTATTTCTGGCTATGGTCCAACCGGCCAGTTTGTAGAGCCAAAACAGCCCGAAATAACCAAGACTCACGTGCCAGAGGTTAACCTTTGGGAGAAAGAGATTTTGGGCGGAATGATTGTTTTTCCTGAGTTTTTAGAGTTTGTTCAGGTAGAAAGCCTACCGGATCAGCTCTTATCGGAAGAACTTTTAGAATATTTTCAGAAAGCCATTTTAGGCGAAGATCTGTCTAATTGCGAAGATTCGCTTGTCAAAGAAGCTATCTTTATGGTAGAATCTAACTTAGAAAATTTGTCCAACAACCAACTGGCGTATATGCGCGAGTTAAAGAAAAGCTTTTTCTTGTTTAAGTTAGCCAAGTTAAAAAATTACTTGCAAGAGCTGACTATTGCCATCAAGAAAGCTGAATTAGAAAACAACTTAGATTTTGCCAAGCAGTTAGGCGCCCGGTTTGCCCAACTAACCAAGGTGCGCTTTGAAATCGAAACTAAACTGCGCGAGGCATAAGAAATAAAAAAACAATTTAAAACTGTAATGATAAACATGAATTATTATGTTCATGAATTTATTTTTGTACGCCGACAGCGCTTTCGGCCCGGTGTGGCCGGCGCTAGCGGACTGTCAGCTTAACAAAAATAAATTCATACAATAGTTCATGCTTAAGTTTAATTTTTAAATAATTTAATACATGGTTAAGAAGAAAGTTGTGAAGAAGGCTGTGAAGCCTGCTAAAACAAAAAAAGCAGTTGTTAAGAAACCTGCCAAAAAACAAGCGGCCAAACCTGTTAAGCCCGCTAAGAAACCGGCGGTAAAACCAGTTTCTAAGCCTGCACCAAAAGCCACCGCTAAGCCGGCTCCAAAACCCGCAGCTCCGGAAGTAAAAAAGAAAAAAGGCAAGCGCATTGGACGCAAGCTCGCAAAGCTAGTTTTAACTGAGGAAGAAACCCAAAAGTTCCAGGAAGCTTTAGACAGCTTAATGGCTAAAGGGCAGGGTCGGGGCTTCGTTACTGAAGCTGAAATTTTGCATATCTTCCCGCAGTTAGAAGACGACATCAACTTGCTGGAACGGGTAATGGATACCTTGGAAGACAACGGCGTAGAAATTGTCGATCAGGAAGTTGCCAGCGTTTGGGAACAAGGCAAGGGACTGCTAGAAGAAGAAGGCTCTACCAAGAAGAAGAAAGATGAATTGCTGGAAGGCTTCGATTTGGGAGATATTTACGACGACTCTATTCAGATGTACCTTCGTGAAATCGGCAAAGTGCCTTTGCTGAAAGGCGAGGAAGAAATCGACTTAGCGCAGCGTATCGGCAAAGGCGACGAAGGGGCCCGCAAGCGCTTAACCGAAGCCAACCTGCGTTTGGTTGTATCTATCGCCAAGAAATACATGGGCCGAAACCTAGGATTATTGGATCTTATCCAAGAAGGTAATCTTGGTTTATTCCGCGCTGTAGAAAAGTTCGACTGGACCAAAGGCTATAAGTTTTCCACTTATGCCACTTGGTGGATCCGCCAGGCCATTACTCGCGCTTTAGCGGATCAATCCCGAACCATTCGTATCCCTGTTCATATGGTGGAAACTCTGAACAAGTATGCCCAGGCAGAGCGCCAGTTAGTGCAAGATTTGGGACGCGAGCCGTTGCCGGAAGAAATTGCCGCCGAAATGGGAATCGAAGTAGAAAAAGTCTATCATTTAAAAAAGATTTCCCAGGAAACCGTATCAATCGATGCGCCAGTTGGAGAAGACAGTAGTGACGAAGAAAGTTCCTATTTGCAGGATTTCATCGAGGACGAAGATAAGCCCAAGCCAACAGAAATGGCAGGCCGTCAATTGCTGCGCGAGTATGTTGAATCAATCTTGAAAGATCTGGACCCGCGCGAGCAAAAAATTCTTAAGATGCGTTTTGGTTTGGAAGACGGTGTAACCCATACTTTGGAAGAAGTCGGCGAAGAATTTGGCGTGACCCGCGAACGTATTCGCCAGATTGAGGCTAAAGCCTTAGATCGGATTAAAGAACATCCAGATATTCACAAGCTCCGCGATTACTAATTTAATAAAAGATTGCCAAATAAAAAGCTGCCTTCACTGGCAGCTTTTAAATTAAAACCTACTCGTTGCCGAGTAGGTTGTTGTTTTCGACTGCCGGTTCGCTGATTTCCGTATAAGCCATTAGCCAGCCCAGAAGCATGATTATGCCCATTATCAGAATTCCGGACAGGTAAAACAGCACCGAGGCGCTGTCTCTGAGTACAGAAACTGCTTTGAGCAAGGACAGTCCGCAATGGGCAAATCCGCTGATGGTCATTAGTGAAAGCAAAATGATTTTTTGCCAGGGCCTTTTGGCCAATATTGCAGCACCTACAAAGGCCCCAAGCGAAATTCCCATATTGAGAAATGCCAACCAGCTGTCATTCATGCTTTTGGCATATTCCTTGATATCAAAGGCAGAGAAAATTATTCCCACGGCTGCCATAAATACGAGCAAGAACAAACGATCCGTTTTATCCATTTTTCCCATCTTAAATCCTCCTTAAATAGGCTAAAAATACCTTAAAGTATAAATAATCCTCTTGGCAAAGTCAATGATTATTTTTTTCTTTTTAGGTATGGGAAGTATGGAAAAACAGTGGAAAACTACCCTTGACCCTAGTGAAGGACGGGTGTAGCCTAAAGGTAGAAAGGGGAAAGCCTTTGATGATTAATCCAGTAATGGGAAAGGTGCTTTAGCCAAAAGCGATAAGCCCACAGGCGCGAACGCCTGGCAGTCATCTATAAGACAATTAAATATCGCACATGGCTCAAGACCTACGCTAAGACTCCTACGGCAGAGCAACCTAACAGAAAATAGGTTACCTGCATGCAGGAGTTTTAATTTTACTCAACACTAGTCATTAATTTGTATATTAAAAACCGGCATTCGCCGGTTTTATTTTGTATTAGAATTTACCATTCTCCCTGAAAGGTCTCGTAATTCTGTAGCTCCTCGGTGGAAACGTAATCAACTTTGTCGATTTTGGATCCTTGCGGTCCAACATGGCACCATTTTAGAAACTTTTGCAGATCATCAAGCTCTCCTTCAACTTCAATTTGGACCTTATCGTTGTCATAGTTTTTTACCACTCCAACCAAATTCCATTCCAAAGCCTTTTCGATTGCGCTAAAGCGGAATCCAACTTTTTGAACTTTGCCATGGACTGTAATTGATACGTGTTTCTTCATATTTTCCAATCTCTATATTTATTATTTCGATAATTCTTTAATATCTGCCAGAACTTCTTCTGCATGCATAGCAGGCTTAACCTTTTCGTAAATTTTGGCAATCTTGCCTTCTGGGTTGATCAAATAAGAGTTTCGTACGGTGCCCATATATTTTTTGCCGTACATACTTTTTTCTTGCCACACTCCATATTTCTCGACCACTTTCTTGTCTTCGTCTGCCAATATTGTGAAGGGTAACTGGTATTTATCTGCGAACTTTTTATGGCTCTTTTCGCTGTCCACGCTTATGCCGAAGACTTTAACCTTTAATTTTTTAAAGGCCGGAAAATTGTCGCGCAAGGTGCAGGCTTCAGTGGTGCATCCTGGTGTGTCGTCTTTTGGATAGAAGTAGACAAGCACCCATTGGCCCTGGTAATCGGAGAGCTTATGTTTTGCGCCATCCTGGTCCGGAAGTGTGAAGTCAGGGGCTTTTTGGTTTATTTTAAGAGTCATATAATAAAGGATAATAAGGCTTTAACTACTGCCATTTAATGTCATTTTGCCTGTTTCTTGGGAAAACTTCAATCCAGGTTTGGCCAGCCTCCAATACCAGCGGTAGACCTTCGGCATCGGTATAAACGTGTCTGTTTTCCAGGTATTCCCAATTGCATCGCTTGAATTTACCGTTGTTAAATAGGAAGCAGGGTCCATTGCCAGTGAGCTTGATGTTTTGCGTACCTAAATCGTCATTGGGGTTAGTGGAAATATCTGTAAGCATAATCAGTACATTCTTTGGCGAAACTTGGACACTACCATTTTTGTCTATGGTGGCAATACTCTTTATGAAGCGTTTGTACGAATTGCTTTGCTGGTCGTACGTGTAAGTAGCCTCGTAGCTATCCGTCGAGAAAGGCAGGGTAACTTTGGTTATTTCGGGAATAATCTGTTCTGGCGCAGTGGTTTGTGTTTGGAAGATGATCCGGCTTTGCCATAGGTTTTCGTCTTTCTTTTGCAGCAGCTTGCGCTGGTCATCTTTAATATCGGTGTAAAGGTTGTGGGGCGCGTAACGTTCGGTATCCCGGTAGAAGTAATCGCCGTAGCTGAATTCATTAACGTCAAACAGGTTTTTATGAACTCTGGAGGCTAATTCCGACAACGCCTGCTTACTGCCACCGGCGTGTACGTATGAAGCTCCCCACATGTTGGATAAAAAGTTAAAATACGGGCGCGCGGAACGAACCGGGCCAGCTTCCTTTGGATCCTTTGTCTGAAAAATAGCCAGGAAGCGGGTGATTCCGCCTTCTGCCAAAGTTTCATAAACTATATCAGCTTCGTTTAAGCCGGACTGGGGCCGGCTGTCGGAATGGTTTTCTATTACTACCGCAATGGGCCTTCGGGTGGCTTTGTCTTCATCCACTAATTCGCCATTTATACTTGGTAATTTTTTTACTTCTTCTTGTGAGGTAGTATTGCTGGAATCGTTGCGCGTAGCCTTCCAAATGCGCCAGCCGGTAAAGCCAACTACTAGAACAAGGATTATGATTACAGCAATTTTCAGTTTCATGGTTAGGATTTGATGAATTTAAGAAATGATTTATAGAAACGGGGCTTCATGATCAGACTGGAGCTCATGTGGTCGCCACGCGGGAGGGAGATAAGCTTGCTTTTTGTCTGTTCGGCAAATTTCTTGGTTATGCTATAAGGGCAGGTACGGTCATCTCTAGCGTGAATCATCAGGATTTTTTGCCCGTCTATATCCTCAACATGGTTTACTGGATTATAAAATTTACCGCTTTTTAGCTTGTCCCAGCCTTTCGGGTGCAGCCTGTATCCGTTGCCGAAAGCTTCTTTAAAGAACCGAACCATCTTAGGATATGGCTCGTCGGGCCCTGGCTTTGTCCAGTCGAGCATAGCAGAAATTGCTGCCACTTTATCTATCCGTTTGTCCATACTCGCTAGTATGGCTGCAGCGCCACCGAAGCTGCCGCCGATTACATAAATTTTGTCTGGTTTAACTTTGAATTTTTTATTTCCCCATAGTTCCGTAAAGCCTTCTGGAAGTTGTTCAATAACATCCAAAACATCCTGATGGGGGGATTTCGCTAAAAATTTACCATCGCTTTCCCAGCTGCCGCGGTAGTGGACGTGAATTGCCCAAAAACCCTTCTTGCTGAAAAATTCCAACATCTGCTTTTTGTTAGGCATGCTTGGTGCGCCGTCGCACAGTAAAATTACTCGCTGCTTTTTTGTAGCACGGGCTGGTGGTAAAAATTCCGCCACAATTTCTCTGGCAAACCTTGTTCGGTATGTATGCATGGCTTTATTTTAACAAAATAACTGCCGTAAAACTAGCAGTCATTTAATGTTAAAAGTTGTTGTATCCCATTATTTTATATACATACCATCACCGAACGAGAATAAGCGGTATTTTTTTCTAATCGCCATCTTGTACAACTCTAAGAGTCTCTTTCTTCCAATAAGACTAGACACAAGCATAAGCAAGCTTGATCGAGGGACGTGAAAATTCGTTAGTAAGGAATCTACAAACCTTAGCTTGGTCCTTTCTGTAATAAATAGGTGTGTGTTTCCCGAGAGTTTAGTTAGTTTTCCTGCTGGGTTACTGGCTGATTCCAGTGTTCGCACAACCGTTGTGCCTACCGCAATGATCGTGGACCCGGACTTTTTTGCCGAGTTTAAGGTTTTTGCAGCGGCGTTGCTAATCTCATACCATTCTTCATGCAGCCTTTGCTTTTTCCACTGGTCTTCGTGAAGTGGTGCAAAAGTGCCAAGATTAACATGCAGTGTTGTATAAACAATTTGAATTCCCGCTTTTTGAATTTTATTAAGCAAGGCTGGTGTAAAGTGCAGGCTGGCTGTTGGTGCCGCAACTGAGCCTAAAGTTTTGGCAAAAACTGTGTTGTATTCTTTTAGTAATTTTTTCCCTTTCAGGCGTGGACTTTTGATATAAGGAGGCAGCGGAGTTTGACCATATTCGTTTAGTACTTCATAAACTTTCTTAACAGGAAATGATGGTTTTAAATAGTAGAACTGGTCCGATTTTTTAAAAACGGTAAATGCTATAGCTTTGCCTTTTGGTGTAACTGAACTCATTTTAACCAAGCTGCCCGGCTCGAGTTTCCGGTCGCTTAAAAATATAAGATACTCTTTTTCGCTCGATATATATAGAATACGGGCTTTGCCTCCGCTGGGCTTGATGACTTCCAGCCTGGCTGGCACAACCTTGGTTTGGTTTAAAACCAGCACTGAGTTTTTAGGCAGATGTTTTAGGATGTTTCTGTAAATGTCATGTGATGTTTGGCCAGTGGTACGATCGTAAACTAACAGCTTGGCCGCGTCGCGGGGCGAAACCGGAGCCTGTGCTATAAGTTCTGGAGGAAACTTATAATCATAAGATTCCAATAATTTTTGAAAGGATTGCATGCAAGTATTTTAGCAATTTCTGAAATAAAGAGTAATGCTGAGCAGTGCGTTGTAGGTTAAAGCGATGAGAGGTTGACACAGACTGAAAAATTATGTACAATAGGTTTTTGTTTGCACTAATATGTTAGGAGGAACCTTTAATGAACGCTGGCATCAAAAAGGTAGGCAGTGTCAGATATCCTTTCGTGCGCGCAGAGACGATGGTGATAGCTTCCGACAATGCAAGTTTGGGAATGGCTTATCGGAATTTAATAGAAGAGAAACTTGCCGTACGCGACTATTTCTTTTACCGCAATAAGGACGTAATTGATTCCCTCGCTTTTAATTACAACAAGGACCGTCCGTACTCGATCAGCATGATCAAGCGCAATCTTGATTGCGGAGTAAGGAAAATTTTGCTTGTTACTCATGTCGACTACTCGGATTGCAAAGATAAAACCGCGCAGGAAGGTAAGTTTAACCGGAAGGTCTCTGCAGCCCAGGGAGCCATCCGAGCTATCCTTAACCAGTTTAAAGGACAGTTCGGTAATTTGACCGTTGAAGGTTATATTATCGTTATGAAGGGCGAGCTAAAAGTTTTTCATCAAATATTAGAGTTGGAAAAATCGGTTTCGGCCGGGGCAACTCAAATACCACAATAACCGCATTCTTAGGTGCGGTTTTTATTATACAGCTTATTGACTTTTAGCGATTTTTAAGCTATACTAAGTTTTTTGATAAGTAAAATATACGTAAGAGGAACCATGAATCAAGAAGAAGCAAAACAGTTCGTAGACAGCAATAAATTTCCTGTCCAATTTACCAACTTGCAGAGTCGCTGTGTAGACGGACGTTCTCCACAAAAAGAGGATGAGGCCCGTATCCCGGCTATTTCTAAGCCTGGTGCTGACATCGGCGATTTAATTATCACTTTAGGCGCTTTGAACAAATTGGAAATCAAAGCTGATCCTAAAATGGTGCTGGATACCATTACCGAAACCTACGGTGGCCCTTTTAATCTAAAGTTTCATACCGATGCTCATGCACTGGAAAAGGGTGCTGGGCCCGGTCTTGGCTGCGGGCACATCAACTTTGCAACCCAGCATCCCGAAGACTATCATTTGTCGGAGGATCAGACTGAATTTATTCTAGAACAGCTTCCAAAGCTGTTGGATGAAGGCGCAAAGCAGATTGTTTTAAACGGCGATCATGCCGAAAAAGCTGTTTTGGTGATTGAGTCAGACTTTTATGGGGTCAAGCCAAACAACGGCGACACTCAGGTGTTCGTTTACCAAAAGCGGTTGCACGAGCAGCAATTGGGCAAACTTACCAAGCCGTTGGCTTATAAGCTTAAGGCATCCGGTCAGGTGGTCGAAGAGGGGAGTTTGCGAAAAGCGATTGATGAAGTTTTTCACGACCAGCTTGGAGCGACTCTAGGTAGAATTGCCAAAGGCCTGCCGATCTTTAGCGTTAATATTCCGCAATCAGGAGCGGTCCACGTAGAAGCAGTTGCTTAATTCTAAATTATAAAAGCACGAGAGATTCTCGTGCTTTTTAATTATATAGTGATGTTGTTTAAGCTGGAGCTGTTACCGATGAAGTAATACGCTTTACTGTTTTTTAATACAACATAACCGGTCAAGTTGTTTGTAGAGAACTGTATAGCTTCTGAGCCGGCGAAAGTCGCCTTAGAGATCTTACCCACTTCGCTGCTGGATTTTAGCTGTGCTGTTATGGTTTCGTAGCTATCCTTAGAGTCGACTACATTTACGTTGTAAAGTAATTTTCCGGAAGCTGAGTAAAAAGTGACTGTTCCTGCCTGCTCGTCTACTTTTGCACCTGCCGGAAGCACTGCTTTTAGGCCGAACGCTGAGTTTTCGTATTTAATAGGCTGGCTAGGATCAACGCCTGCAGCCGGAGCGATGAAGGTAGTTGCTGGTTCACTGGCAGAGGTGCTTTGGTCGTTGACAGTAGCGCTTACGCTAGTGGTGCTGTCACCCGCGACCTGCCCGGAAGAGGCGCTTTCGCTGTTGTTATCTGGCGGCAGAGGAGTGCTAATAGAAGGTTCGTAAACCTGGGCGATTTCCGGCTGATCGCTGGTATCGGATTTTTTGTCATCATTTTGATTTATCCCAATGATTGCCCCGACGATTAAAACCAATGCGATTAATCCGCCAACTAGCCATTTTCCCGCTCCTTTGATCTTTGCCCAAATGGAGGCAAATATTAACTTCAGTCTGCTTAACATATTTTTTACTATTAATTGGTAGTTCTTAATTATAGAAGCAAAAATGGGCTCAGTCAAGGCGCTGACGAGGCGTTTAATGGCTTAAATAAGGCAAAAGAGTCTAAATTATGGCTGCAGGGCTATCTTGTAACCCCGTCCGGAAACGGTGTGGATCAGCTTGGGATGTCCTGTCTTTTCTATTTTCTTTCTTAAATTTAAGATATGAGTTTCTAGCGAATTGGAAAAGAGGTCAGTATTGATATCCCAGACATGTTCGATAAGGTCGGTGCGCGTTAAGACAATATCTTTGTTGCGCAGCATGTATTCTAAAATGCCAAACTCTTTTTTTGTAAGATGAACTTGCTTTTTGCCGCGCCGCACTACGTAGCGGCGAGCGTCTAATACTAAATCCCCTAAAGTATGCTCATCAGATATCATTTGTCTAGGTCGTCGCAACAAGGCTTTAATCCTGGCAATGATTTCTGAGAAGTGGCTGAACTTGCTTATGTAGTCATCTACACCGGCGTTAAATAATTCGATAGCTTCATCGCTGGATAGCAGTTCGGTGACGACCATGATAATGGTATTGCGCCCCCTGGCCCTGATTTCCCTACAAATGTTGGTGGCGTTGCACTGCTGTGAATGCTCGACAACCGCCAAATCATAATCTGTGCTGCGTGCCCAGAATTCTCCTTGTTCCACAGTCCCGGCTACGTCGACATTAAAATGAACTTGCCTAAGGCTGAGGTCGAGTTTTTTTGCGAAGAGCTCGTCATCGCTTATTATGAGGAGCCTCATATATTCCTTATTTAGCTGCACCCTAACCCTGCAGCCTTTAGTTTTTATTTTGGTTAAGAAGATATTTTAATTTCTTTCGATCTTAGCGTCAAGAGTTTTAGTTGTGAATAACTCATCAAGATCTTCTGAACAAAAAATAAAGACCGGCTAACTAAAATATTAGCCGGCCTGATTAGGCCTGGTAGGACTGTACTACTTGAGCAGATAAACCACGACACCTGTCAGAACGAATCCGACAATCTTTTTACTGCTTACTTCGCCATTTACCACCGCATGGTAAATTGCAGCTACAGCCACTTGAGTGATGAGCATAGTCGTTAGTAATGGCCCGATCTCTATGGGGGTAGAGCTGGAAAGCATGCTGGTAAATACTACCATGCCGAGCGCACCGCTTACTCCTGCTATGATCGCGAATTTCCAGTCTGCGTTTTGCCATGAGGCGGTTCCATTGAGGACAGCAGGTATTACCATGCTCACAGTCACAAATGCCGAGAAGACAGCGCCTTGCCAAAAGCTACTGAGGTTGGTCCGCTGCATCATAAGCGGCCACCATGCGAATAGAAATCCGGTTACGATCGCCGCAACAGTATTGTTCATTAATATATCCTCCATTATCACTCGCATTATAACATTTTTTCAACAAAATGTCAAAAGTAATGTTAGCAAGACAAAACCGGCTTTTAGCCGGTTTACAACGCGAAACGTTCCCAATGGAGTTGTTTTTTAGGCAGGCCTAATTCGGCCATGGCGCTTTTTAGCGCCTTCATCATGGCAGGGGGGCCGCATAAGAAGACGTCACGTTCCGTAAGATCCGGCACTAACTGAACCAGCTTACCCTTATTAAGCATGCCGTGTTCTGCGCCGGTTACCTTTTCATCGGAATAGATTTCTATTAGTTTGAATGGATGCTGTGAGCTGCTAAAATTTTGAATGTTTTTTAGTTCTTCGAGGAGTACGGCTTCGTTTCTCGTTTTAGCACTATATATAAGAGTAAGATCTATATTTCCCGCCAACTCCTCGCTCAGGGATCGCAGCGGGGTGATTCCTATCCCGCCGGCGATTAATAAGACTTTATTTTGCCTGATCTTATCCGAAGTGAATACTCCGTGAGGGCCGTCGACTAAAACTTTAGTTCCTGGCTTCAAGTTTGGCATTAGTTCGGTAAAGTCACCCAGCTTTTTAGCGGTTAGCCTGATTTCCTTGTTGTGCGCTCCCCAGGATAAAGAGAACGGATGCTTCTGCCAATAAAAACCTTTTTGCAAAAAACGGAAGATCATAAATTGTCCGCTGCGGCGTGTAAATTTCTCGATGTTATTGCCGGTAATGTATACGCTGGTGGCTACGCCGTTTTCTGATTCAACCTTATCGATAGTAAAACCAAAGCGTTGAAAATTATATAACGGCTTAAAAAACCGAAAATACAAAATATGCAAAGCTACAAAACTGTACAGCGCCAGCCAGTAAGCTCGGAACCACTCGCTGGAACTTGCTAATCCGTATTCAAACTGGTGCAGCGCAAACAGAAAGAAAGCCGCGTAGTTAAAAATATGAACGTAGTACCACCATTCGTATTTTAAGTTCCGCCGGATTATGGTAATAGACAGCCCGACCGTGGTGAACAAAATCACCAGTGCAATGAATGCGTAAATTACGTCATCGTATTCGGTTAGAAAGGAAAAGTACTGCGAGAAATAACCTATGTCATTAATCAGGGAGTAGGCCCTGGTCACCAGGCTGACATGGCTTACTATGAGCAAGAGAGTAATGTAGCCTGTCCACTTGTGGACACGAGAAAGCTTGTCCAATCCGAACACGGATTCAATCCATTTGATGCGGCCGATTAACAGCAGCTGGTTTAATGCAAAGATAGTCGCGATCAGGCCGGATAGCTTTCCGATCATCAGGAGTTTAACGGGAATACCTCCAGCAACGAACGACTCGCCGTTAAAATACCACCAAAAACCTAGGGTTATAGCAAAGTTGGTCAGGAAGAATGAATATATAGCTAACCTTTTCATATATAAGAATTGTACCATTTTTTGTTGTGATATAATGATTTTATGATTGATTTAATAAAAAAGAATGCATTGTATTTAGCATGGACGGGCAGCCTTGTGGGAATGCTGGGAAGTCTGTACTTTAGCGAGATCGCTAATTATCCTCCTTGCGTGCTGTGCTGGTACCAGCGCATTGCCATGTACCCTTTGGTGGTGATAATCGGCTTTGCGATTTACAAGAAAAGTCGCGATATGCTCCTGCCGGCGTTCGTATTAGCAGCGATAGGCTGGATTATTGGCTTGTATCACAACTTGCTTTACTACGAAATTTTGCCAGAGGCAGCAGCGCCTTGCATTGCCGGCGTTTCGTGCACAACAAAGTTTATCGAATGGTTTGGCTTTGTGACTATTCCGCTGCTCGCTTTCGCTGGTTTTACAGGCGTATTAATTTTATTAGTAATTCATTGGAAGGCTACTAAGCCCCAAAAGGAAGTTAACAATGTCTAAAGAAGTAAAAATTTTATTAGGAATTGCAGGTGCGGTAATTATCGGAGGGGTGTTGTTGGCAATTTTTGCAAACCCTCAGCCTAAAGAGCCTGGTGCTCCCGTAGATAAAGATTCTCTGGTAAGAGAAAACAGTCACATGACTGGCAGTCGTGATGCTAAAGTTACTATTGTCGAATTTGGTGATTTCCAGTGCCCTGCGTGCAAGGCTGCTCAGCCAGAAGTCAAGGCGATTTTAGACGAGTATAAAGATAATCCAAACTTTAATTTCGTGTTTAGAAATTTTCCTTTAGATACAATTCACCCGAATGCCCATGTGTCTGCTGAGGCTGCAGAAGCTGCCGGTGCACAGGGTAAGTATTGGGAAATGAATGATATGCTCTACGAAAAGCAAAGCGAGTGGTCTACTAGCCTTACCCCAATAGATATTTTTGCAGGGTACGCAGCAGAGCTCGGGTTGAATGTCGACCAGTTTAAGCAAGCTGTTCAGCAGCGCCTGTATGCAGATATCATCAACACCGACTATAAAGACGGTGAAGCGATCGGTGTCAATTCGACGCCAACTTTCTTCATCAACGGCCAAAAGCAGAACAAGGTGCTAAATCGTACCGAACTTAAGGAGTTGATCGAAGCCGAATTGGCCAAATAAACTATTTACCAAAGACTGTCTTTGGAATACCCAAAGGCAGTCTTTTTTTGAGAAATGAAAAAGGAACAAAAAGATCTAAGGGAGCAGCTGCAGGTTAAGCGCTCTATTGCAGGCCTAGGCCTATTTACAAAACAGCCAATAAAAAAAGGCAGCTTTATTATCGAGTATGTGGGACCGCTGCTTAATGATGAACAGGTTCAAAAAAAGGGCGGGAAATACCTGTTTGCTTTGGGCAAGAAATGGACTATCGATGGCACCAATCGAAAAAATATAGCTCGTTACATTAACCATTCTTGTCTGCCAAACTGCGAACCTATTCAGTATGCACAACGCATTAAGATTAAGGCAAAGCGGAATATCAAAGCAGGTGAAGAACTATTTTATGATTACGGCAAGGAATATTTCGATGAATTTATCGGTAAGCATTGCCGCTGTCCAAAGCACTCTAAAGCTAAAAAAAGTTCAAGAAATAACAAATAAAAAAGTAGTACATATTGTTACGCTCCAGAATTACCACGCCGACCATGTCATATGCCTGTGACTGGCGGCTGTGTAATGAGTTACGCTACAGCAATATGGACTACTTTTTTATTTTATCTATCTACTTGATTTGTGATAGCTTGGTCTCGGGGTAGGGCTATTGGTCAGAGCAATAAATTGTTGAAGTTGTTTTTCGGTGATAGTTTTTTCCACGAGGGCTTTTTGCAGAGCGCACCCGCTGCTCTTGATATGGTCACAATTACGAAATTTGCAATTACGACTTAGCACTTCTAGTTCGCTAAATATACTGCCACTTGATTTGCTGGTTTCTAAGGTTCTCATGCCTGGGGTGTCGATCACAACTCCGCCATTCGGCAGAACAAACATTTCTCTGCGGGTGGTAGTGTGCCGGCCGCGTCCTTCGTTGCCTACATTTTTAGTTGCCTGTCTACTGTCAGCTAAGAGTGCGTTTACAATACTTGATTTGCCCGCACCGGAATTTCCGACCAACACAGCAGTTTGCCCAGCAGAAATATTTCTTTCTAATTCTTGCAGGCCGATTTTTGTTTTTGCACTGGTAGAGATAATTTTTAGAGTCGGATGAAGTTTTTTTATTCCCCCTGCAAGAGAGTTTGCTCCTCGCGCTTTATCTGTTTTGTTAATCACTATGACGGGAGTGATGCCGCCGTTTTGTGCGATTGTCAGATAGCGGTTCAATTGCATTGCGTTGTAAATTTGATCAACGCTCAGCACTAAAAACATCAGGTCAATATTGGCTGCGATAATCTGCTCGGCTTCATCTTTGATTTTGAATCTGGATAATACAGAATAGCGGGGGAGGGTGCGTAAAATTTTTGCTTTGCGTTCTCCAGGAATTATTTCGTATACCACCCAGTCGCCGACCTTCGGCAAATCTGCTGGTAAAGTTTTCTGTCTCATTGTAGTGAGTATAATGCCTTTTATGGGTCCGGATGCTGTGACCATATCCCAATCGGTCTTGTGTTCGCTAAAAATGCGACCCAAGTTTTCTTGGGTGGCTAACTCTTGGAGTTTCGGATATTGTGTGGTGTAATGCTTTAACCCGACATTTGATAAATCCATATGTACATTGTGGCAAAGGAATATGAAAATTTCCAGAGGATAAACTTGAAATTTTTTCTAATCTATGGTATGATATAAGTAACAAGTACAAACAAACGCAGAGTTTGTTTAAGAAACAAAAATAAAAACACAATTAAATAAAGAAAAATGAACCATCTTAATAATGGATCAAACCCTCCTCAGGGAAACCAGCCCCAGCATCACGACCGAAAAGTTCGGTTGCTTTTGGCTCTGTTGGTTGTCTTGGGAGGTACGTTGGCATTTATGGCTACGCCAATGTCCGAACGTTTATTAGGTGTAAACCTAAGCAGTCTGTTTTCCAGTGCCGACGTAGAACGACCGGCTCCGATCCCGCAACCTATGTGTGAGATCGACGGGGTAACAACCCATTGTGATCCTCCACCCTCTTGCGATCCTGCAATAGACAAGCAATGCACTCCTGTGTTTAATTGTATCCGATATCCGTGTATTGATCCTAACATTTCGATTGTTAACCCAGAGCCCAATGCAAAGTGGGTGCAGGGTCAGACTTATAGCATTTCGTGGAATAGTCCTCCACGCTTAGATAGCGCACGAAGGTCTGTCTACTCATTAGTCTTGGAGCCAAGCAGTCCGGCGGCCTGTACCAATGCTATTCCTCCTTCTTGTACTCCTCAAGTGGTGATCGTGAAAGAAGAGGAAAATTCCGGCTCCACCAAATGGACTGTGCCAACTAATTTGCCTAAAGAGTTTTTCGATGGCGCGAGCAACTTGATTCTTACCATTGATGGCATATATCGTGCGCAGACATCTGTGCAGATCGTAAAAACTAATTCCGATCCAGGAGATGATTATCCACCAGGAACTTACATCCGCTTATTGAGCAATCCGAATTATGTATTCAAAATGGGCGACGGTGTAAAGCATCCGTTACCTTACCCAGCCGAAGAGGTGATGGCATGTTTGGGATTAAACCCCGCATTGATTCGCAACGGCATTCCAGCTCATGAACGCATCCCTGAAGCAGAACCAATTTACTGTAATCCTCAGTTCCCTGCACAAATACGGGATAATCAAATTGTAAGCGGCGTACCTAATACTCCTTTCAATTCGATTTATCTGGTGAAGGATGGCCAGCTGCGCCTCATTCCTAACGATCAAGTTCTTTCTTGTTTAGGGTACGACCGCGCGCGCGTTAGAATTGCGACACGACAAGAAGCTTCCTTGCGCATCGGCGCGAATGCGACATGTATCATAATTGCTGGTGGAGACTTAACTTTGACAGGCGATGGTACTTTGCCATCCGGCACAGTTAATGTTCCCTACAACGCAAAGGTTTCTGCGACTGGCGGCATACAGCCATATAATTTCAGTATTGTGGGAGTTACCCCACCGGCTAAAGTTAGCATCGATAACAGCGGCCAGATCAGCGCAACTTTTGTTGCAGCTGGCACCTACAAGATCAAAGTAGGAGTTACTGACAGCGGCCAGCGTCTCGATGCTCCTCATGGAGCTGGTGTTGGGGAACCATTCCCAGAAGCTAAAATCAAGACCTCTTACGCAGAGAAAACTTATTCGGTAACTATCAATCAGACTACCCAGCCTCCTATTGCCGCCAATTGTGTAGACGGCCCGGTTAATACTTTAACTGCCCTCTACCGCTACTATAGCGCTCGCGACACCGACCATTATTACAGCACCAGCGCTACTGCCCCAAGCGGCTATGCTTCCGAAGGCATTACAACATATATTTACCCAAACCAGGCTGCTGGCACCGTGCCTCTTTACCAATCTTATAATGCAGAACGACGAGATCACTACTATACGACTGATTTGGCCGGCGCGCAGACTTACGGTTATAAGCTAGACGGAACAATCGGCTATGTTTATCCGACTCAGGTAACCGGATCTAGCCCTTTGTATCGCATGTACAACGATTCATCCAAGCATTATTTGGCGACTTCCTCTACCGTAGAGCGTGATGCCATCTTAGGCTTAGGTTTCGTACAGCAGGGATTCGTAGGATACACTTGCGGTACTCCTCGCCCGGGCAGCGAAATCATCCCAGTCTACCGATTATGGAATTCTAAAACCACCGATCACTTCTATACTACCCGTATGGATGAACGCGACGATGCATTAAAGCGCGGATATGTATCCGAAGGAATTGCGGGCAATATGCTTAGCGTTCCGGGCAGCGACCGTATCGCAGTATACCGACTATGGAGCGCCAAATTCGGCGATCACTTCTATACTACCAGCGATGCCGAAGCCAAGGCTTCTGGATATGCTCGCGAGGGCATCATCGGATACATCTACAATAGCCCTAGCAGTAATCGCGCACAGCTCTACCGCTTAAATAATTCTAAGCTGGGCGATCACTTCTATACCACGCAGGCTGCCGAACGAGATGCGGCTGTCAAAGGCGGTTACAAGTTCGAAGGAACTATGGGCTACTTGCCATAACAACTAAATATAAAAACAAAAATTAAATAGCATTATTAAAAACCCCTGTTGCCAACAGGGTGTTTTTTTCTCTGTTTTTATGGTGCAGAGTATGATAGTATTTTTAAGAGCAAACAATTAATCCAAAAATTATGTTACAAGGCTTTAAGGCTTTCTTAATGCGGGGCAATGTCGTAGACCTAGCGGTTGGTGTGGTTATTGGTGCCTCCTTCGGAAGCGTAGTTAATTCATTAGTAGCAGATGTAATTACACCACTTATCTCTGCTTTAGCCAAGGTGCCCGATTTTTCGAAGCTGGCATTTGTCATTAATGGCAGCGCAATCGGTTATGGCAAGCTACTGAATGCTCTGATTGCATTCGTACTGGTGGCGGCGGCAATTTACTTTTTTGTGGTGGTACCCATGGGGAAGATTTTAGCCAAGGTTTCTAAGCCTGGGAGTCCGACCAGTAAAGCGTGCGAGGAATGCTTGGGGGAGATTCCTTATCAGGCCTCACGCTGCAAGCATTGTACCCAGCCGGTGGCAAAGGCTTAAAGCTCACTGTCCTAAGCAAAAAACTGCCATTAAAGGCAGTTTTTATATATAGACGAAAATTTTTTGAAAAAATTAATAAAAACCGTTGCTCAAAATGGCAGCGGTTTTATAATTTTTACAGATCTAATCGCTTAGCTGTTCCAGTAGTCGAACCATCTGGTAGATTTTGTCCGGATCGAACTCATCGGGTCCGTAGGTGCGCACTTTGGTCTTGAGTAAAGATGAAGCTGTGATAAGGCAATCAACATGCTCGCAAAAATCTATTGCGTTCTCAAGACTGTTGCCGCTTGCATTGGCAATGGGGAAATTACCGACTGCTTTGCGCATGGCTTTTAGCTTGTCCACCATTGGAGCACTGCCAGTACCCGATCCACTGGTTGTGATTACATCCATATAAGCCATGGCATTCTCTGCAGCGGTCGCCGGGTCGTCGTTTACCTGATGCGTGTACTTGAAGGCTGTTCCGCCAAAGTAAATCCCTGGCCAATTGCTTGTTTCTTTAAGGAAATCGTCGGCTTGGCATTTCCCGCGGGTTCGCTTCCATTCCTCGTCTGGCACGCCGGCGTTGTCTGTCCAGATACCATTGACATGGCGGGTGGCGTAATCGAAAATGTTTTTCAGGCTTACACCAAGTAGGTTAATACCTATCCAGTAATCTGGAAATTCAGTGCGAACTGCCCGATAGTTTTCCATTAACTCTTTGGGTCCGAAATTATGGTTAATAAGGAATACCCCATGGGCTCCGTTTTCCTTAGCGAGTCTGGTATTGCGGATCGAATGCTCGACATCTTCGCAGTGAACCACGGCCAGCAGGGTTTTCTTACTGCCAAAAGCTACTCTGTATTTATTCATGATTCCTCCTCACAATAGTTTATTATCGTAGCACTTTTTTAGGATTGGGCAAAGGCCCGATTCGCCCCAAAATTTATTGACACCTTGCTGTGTTGTGTCATGATTATATATATGAAGAAGTTTTTCGGTTTTAACAATGCTGAACTCAGACTATTACAAAAACTTAATACGCCTCAGAAGATTCAGGATTATCTTAATAGGCTGCCGATCAATTTTGAAGAGCAAGGCGATACATCCCGCTCGCCGCGGGAAGTACTCAGACTAAAGACAGCCCATTGCATGGAAGGGGCTTTACTGGCGGCCGTGGCGCTCTGGTATCATGGGCAAAAGCCATTATTGCTCGATTTAGTGACAACGAAAAATGATGACGATCATGTAGTCGCTTTATTCCGTCAAAATAGATTGTGGGGAGCTATCAGCAAGACCAATCACGCCGTGCTGCGTTATCGTGAGCCGGTTTATAAAACTGTACGCGAATTGGCCATGTCGTATTTTCATGAGTACTTTAAAGACAGCGGCCATAAGACTCTGCGCAAATTTTCCAGACCCTTTGACCTATCTAAGATAAAAGATAAGAGCTGGATGACAAGCACTGAAAACTTATGGGAGATCAATAATGCTCTCGAAGATTCCTTTCACTATAATATACTTAGGCCCAACCAGGCGAGGGGATTGCGCAAAGCTGACCCAATAGAAATAGAAGCAGGCAAAATTATCGAGTGGCAAGCAAAAGGTAAAAGTGTAAAACTCCAGTTTCCTAAGAAATAACCCTATAAATAAGCCAATTAAAATATATAGTGTAAACTTGACACTAACTAATAACTAGTATATACTGGGTATGTATGAAGAACACAGCTAAGAACAAATTGTTTAAACCGGCGCTGGATCCTAAGGATCTTAAATTTGCTATTATTGCCGCCGACGCAGCACTTTGGACAGTTGCCGACGGCCAGCTTTTGATTCGCTTGGTCTCGGTTAATGTCCCTCCTTATTTCAATAATAAAGCTGGTTTGCCGGGCGGGCTGATTCTTCCTACGGAAGTTAATGCGGAGCAATCCGTGAAGAGACTGCTTCGCGATAAAGCGGGTGTGATAGATTCCAAAGTCTATTTAGAGCAATTGTATACTTTTTCGGATATCAACCGCGATCCGCGCGGCCGTGTAGTGGCCTTGGCTTATACGGGGATTGTTCCATGGGATCGGCTTAGTACGCGCGAACGGGAAAATTCTGCCGACTCATGGTGGCAAAATGTAAAAAAATTACCAAGCATGGCTTACGACCACAAAGAGATAATTGCTACTGCCTTAGACAGGCTGAAGACGAAAGCGGCTTACACGACTATAGTAGCGCAGTTCATGCCTAAGGAATTCACTTTAACCGAACTAGAGCAGGCTTACGAATTGATACTGGATAAAGATATTGATAAGCGTAATTTCCGAAAGAAGATACTCAGCTTAGGGATACTCAAAGATACCGGCAAAGAGCGTAGGGGAGGCAAGTTTCGACCGGCAAAGTTATATGCATTCCGTTCACTCAATGTAGAAGTGATCGAGGTTCTTTAATATTTTTTATCTTTAGTTAGTGTAAATAATACACTAATAACAAATCATTGTTAAGACAAGATCCTTGTGGCCGTACACCACAGAGACCTTAGCTCAACAGCTAAGACAGAACCTTTTCATATTTAGGGAGGAAATTATATGCGTAGAGATGTTGCTGTTGTCGTTGGGCGTTTTCAGGTTCCGTACCTTCATCCAGGCCATAAATTCATATTGAATTATGCTTTGGCTCATCATGACCGAGTTTTGGTTGTGATAGGGTGTTCTCCGTTGCCTTTATCGAGGCGTAACCCGTTGGACTTCGAAACCAGATCGATGATGATCAGCCGCTATTTCCCAGATGTTGTAATTGCCAGAATCGAGGACAATCGCAGCGATGAAATCTGGTCCGCTCGACTGGACGAAATTATCGAAGGATACTTTCCATCTACGAATGCTGTGCTTTATGGCTCGAGAGACTGTTTCTTTGAGCATTATAAGGGCAAGCATCGTACCGAATTGGTTGAGGCTCAGAGTGATCGTAATGGTCAGGAATACAATGCCACGGAAATGCGGGAAGCGGTCGGAGCTCTGGGCAGTCCCGACTTCCGGGTTGGCATGATCTATGCTTCTAAATTGCCTTTCCCTACCTCTTACCAGGTGGTGGATACGGCTATCATTAGAGACAGCGATCAGTCAGTGCTGCTCGGTCATAAGATCGGCGACGGCGAGAAATTTCGGTTCGTGGGCGGATTTGTAGATCCTACGGATCCCAGCCTCGAGCGGGCTGCTAAGCGGGAAACCCTCGAAGAAGTGGGTTCCATCGAAACTGATTGTTATAAATATCTCGGTTCTGCGAGAATCGCCGACTGGCGGTATCGCGGCGGATTGGATGGAGTAATGTCTGCTTTCTTTGTTGCTAAGTATATTTATGGCCGGCCGCAGGCCAGCGATGATTTGAATGCCTTGGCTTGGGTCCCGTTGAGTGAACTGGAAGGCAAAGTTATTGACGAGCACTTGCCCCTGGTAGAGATGCTCAAGGAATATTTAGGCCAAACTTTGGCTAAAAGTGCGAGGTGAATATCATGTTAAACAGAAAACACGAAAACATAATTCTAATGAGCGACAGCTATAAGGTTAGTCACTGGAGGCAGTATCCTCCGAATACATCGACTGTGTTCTCTTTTTTGGAAAGCCGCGGCGGAATATTTCCGCAAGCTGTTTTCTTCGGCCTGCAGTATTTGATCAAGCGCCACTTAGAGGGTGTAGTTGTGACTCAGGAAGATATTGTTGAAGCGCGGGAAATTTTTGCTCAGCACTTTGGCGATGCTACCCTGTTCAACGAAGAGGGTTGGCAGCACATTGTCGACAAGCACAATGGCCGCTTACCGATAAGGATCAAAGCTGTTCCCGAAGGATCAGTTATGCCTGTTTCTAATGTGCTTATGACAGTCGAGAACACCGATCCCAAGGTGCCTTGGCTGACTAACTATCTAGAAACGATCCTGTGCCAGATCTGGTATCCAATCACTGTCGCTACCCAGAGCCGTGCTATGCGCGAATTGATCATGCGGGCGCTTCGCGAAACTGGCGACCCTGCCTTGATCGACTTCAAGCTTCATGACTTTGGCTATCGCGGCAGCACTTCGGACGAATCGGCTGCGATTGGCGGTGCGGCTCACTTAATTAATTTTAAGGGAACCGATACCATGGCCGCAGTCACTCTGGCAGCTAAGTATTATCACGAAGCTATGGCCGGATTTTCGATTCCAGCTGCGGAACACAGCACGATTACCTCGTGGGGGTGCAATCGAGAAGAGGGAGCTTATGCGAATATGCTGGCTTCTTTTCCGACAGGTTTGGTTGCTGTGGTTAGCGACAGCTATGATGTGTTTTATGCTTGCCGTGAGTTGTGGGGTAATAAGCTGAAAGAAATGGTTCTCGACCGAGACGGCGTTCTAGTCGTCCGGCCCGACAGCGGTTATCCTCCGGAAGTCGTGGTTAAAGTTCTCGACATTTTGGGAGAGCGCTTCGGCTTCACTTACAACGACAAAGGCTACAAGCTGCTTAATCCGAAAGTTCGGGTTATCCAGGGCGATGGCATTACCCATCCCATGCTTGGAACCATTCTGGAAGCCATGAAGGCTAGCAAGTGGTCTGCAGATAACGTAGCATTTGGATCGGGCGGCGGCTTGCTGCAGAAGGTTGATCGCGATACCATGAAGTTTGCTTTCAAAGCCTCGGCAGTTCGCAACGGCGGTATCTGGAGCGACGTTTACAAGGATCCAGTGACGGATCCTGGTAAAAGGTCGAAAGCCGGCCGGCTGAAGCTGGTCCTAGACAACGGCACGTATAAGACTGTTCGGCAGCTTGCGCAGTACTGGTACTTACATCGGCGCTCGCCAGCTCAAGGAATTTCCAAAGCGAGCTACTTTTATCAGAGTTAATCGCCAGTTAACTACTTATCTGGAAAACTACGACCAAGGTGAATAAGCAGGCAAATAAAAAAAACGAGCTTACTGCTCGTTTTAAATTTGTGCTCCAGCGAAACGGTGTCCGCCTTTTGCCATCATTACTGCCATTTCTACAGTCTCCTCGAGGGTAGTATAGATGGGGACCTGTTCTCTTTCGCTATTAGGTTCTATGCCATGACAGTACTGCAAGTTTTTGTTGATAATGCTTAGTCCTGGAAAGTTCGGTTCAGCTCCGAACACTACCTTGACTTCGTGTTCCGGAACCCATGGTCTTTCTGCTTCGCGTTTTTGGCTCAGGCGATATCGCCACTCACCGATTTCACCATAAGTGTCCCGGGCATAGGGCCCTTTTTCTGGTGGTCGGGGATCAGTCTTGCTTTCTTCCGGCAGCCAAAAGATTAGGCAGCCTTTTGATGCCGCCTGAAGCATGTAATAACGCTCCCACTTAGTTTGGTTAGGGAAGATTTCTTCGCTTTTAAGATTGTCGGTGGTTTGTAGTGCGTAGGGGTACAGTTCGTGATCGACTCCATATCTGCACGGGTTGATAATTACACAGCCGGGATCTTTTTCACCCAGCATTTTGCAGGCCTTGGCTTGCCAGTCATCTCCTCCCATTATCGGCCCGGCCAGGAAGTATACGCGCGGGTTAATTCTCTTAAGAGAAGAGAGATTCACATAATCGACGGGTAAGATTAAGTTCATATGTCCTCCATTTGATTTTGAATGTTATCATTTTCAAATGTTTCTGTAAAGCCCAGCTAAATTAGAACACCTCGCCATCTGGGCGAGGTGTTTGTCTTATGGACCAAAGTGTCGGCCTAGGTAGAACTGCCATAGCAGGATAGCCAGGACGCCTTGTCCGAAAGATAGTCCTAAGGAGCCGATGGTAAACAGCCAGGCTGCGATCCAGAGGCCTCCGGAAAAGAAGTGTTGTTCAACTTTCACTTTCATATTATTTTAATAAATTATTTATAGTAGGAGCGGATTTGGAACAAAATATACATACTGATAGCTAAACCGATAACTGCGCCGAGGATGCTCATCATTAATAACGAACTCACGGCGGACAGCAGGGAGGCATAATAAGCTAATTGCCAGCCAGACATTTTGCGCTCTATTAAAGCAGGGATGGCCACTGCTTTCCCATAATCAGTACAACTACGCTTAGCAGCAAGCTGATTACGCCTAGACCGGTAAGGCCAAGATTGCCTGTTGCGGCAGCGAATGGGACGCTCACTGCAGTCAGGCCAAGGGCGATTAGCGTTGCAGGGATGAGGATTAGGGCGCCGAGGATCACGAAAATCAGCATAATCCAGGGACCATACTTTACGATCCATTCGCGGGCATTTGGCGGGAATTGAAAAGGAGCCTTTTCGCGCAAGTAAGTGTCGAAGAAACCTTCCAAGCCGGTTAAGGTGCTCTTTGGTTCGTGATGTTTGGTTTGGTCATGGTGCCCGTGGTTTTGACCATGGTTTTGTTGAGAGTCCATAATAAAAATGTTTAATTGCTAATTTAATAGTACTGGATTTTGATAGATGGGTCAAAATCAGGAAGTTGACATACGGCCTCTTTTTAGGTATCATAACCAGCTAGCTTAACTTAGGAGGAAGTATGAAATTAGAAGGGATTGACTTGGCGATTAGCCAGGGAGCAATATTGAAAGCTTGGTCATCTTCAGCGCGTGATGTGGTTATGCGCATCGATACCCACGATGGAAAAGAAATTTTCGCAGAGTGGTCCACCTTAGCGAGCACCATGTTGGAGAAAACCAATAGAGCTTGTTCCAAATTTTTCAAAGATGTGGAAAAACTTTTCCGAGCTTCTGAAGTTTGGGGACAACCTAGGGTTCTTATCGTCATGGATATGCCGGGGGAACTCTATGAAAGCTTTTAAAACCAACAAAGGCATCGTGGTGGATTTAATCGGTTACAACTCCGAATTAAAGGATATTCGGAAACGGGCTATGGGTTCTACTTTCACAGAAGCTTTAAACATGGCCATTACGGTTGACCTTAAGGAGACTCTACTTTCTAAAGCAAAACCACTTAAAATAAAAACCGCCTTTTGGGCCGGTTTTTTATTTTGTCCAAAGCAGGTAAAAAGTAATCACTTGCTGCAGCAGCAGAATAGTGATGCCAAAAATAAATTTGAGTTTTTGAGTCTTATGTCTAAAAGCGAGCATGCCCAGCAACACCCCTGCAGAGCCAAAAAAATATGGCCCACAAAAAATAAGTTTACTTCGCTAACGCGTTCGCCGTTATTGATGCTGCGCTTTTTATCTGAGCCGATTACCGCAAAGGCGAGCAGATTTATCAACACAACTGCGATATAAAAGAAGGTCATTTTTAAATTATTTCTTGATCAGAGTAGAATTTTGTTTGGCAGTTTAGTTATGGAGAGACAAACTGTAATTGCCCAGCAGTTTTTTTAGCAAAGTTTTGCTGATGATAATTCCGCAAATCAGCAGCACTGCATAAATGAAGATAAAATACCCAAGGGGAATATTTAATCCTCGCGGTAAAATGCTCAATACTAGGATGCTATACCAGGATAAGATAGAAATAGTGCCAGGCACGGCGAGCCTCCATAAGCTCACGCCAATACTCTTGTGATTTAGCTCCTGGCCAACCATGTTTTTTAGCGCTGGAAAGACTTTGACTTTAAAGTATATACCGTTAATCAATACAATTCCGACTAATGTCAGTTTTGCCTGCCATCGGGCAGCAGCGAGCATCGGCAGAGAATGGTTCTCTATGTATATAAGAGCAAACATTGCCGCCCCAGAGATTACCAGTAAAATGAATCCCAGCCATACTACTTTAGAGATCATCATCAGAAAGCGGTGCTGCTCTGCTGATAATTTTCGCTCGCGAATTGCGTTAAGAAAGGTGATGTCGCTGATGGTTGCCCCTCCAGCTCCAAGTGCGAAGCCAATTAAATGCCCTGCTAAGGCTACTATATGCCAATCCATAAATTTATGTTAATTACTAGATTAAGTATAACATTAAGCTACTTTCTTTCGTAAGCTTGGCGGAGCGTTGCCAGATCTAAGCGCTTCATTGGCAAAAAAGCCTGGGTAACTCGGTCAATTTGTTCTGGTGTTCCTTTTTCCATCATCTCACTCATTTCTATTGGGTTGATTTGCCACGAGAATCCGTACTTATCTTTAAGCCAGCCGCATTGTTCGGACTCTGGTATCGCGGTGAGCTTGTTCCAGTAATAGTCCATTTCTTCCTGGTCTTTACAATTAATGATAAAGGAAATTGCTTCCGGTGAAGTTGAAGTCATGCATTCGCGCGCTATCCATGGCTGCAAACCACTGTTTTTCTAATTTAAAATCGGTAAACATAATGTTACCCTCTGTGTCTGGTTTCATGCCTGCCGGATAGGTGGCGATAGTGCCCCGTTCCGTGTCTTTGAATACAGAAAGATAAAAATCTGTAGCTCTGCGGGCTTTGCCATAATTTTCCCCTATAAACATCATAGAAGGAATAATATTTGGCCGTTCATCACCAGACGGATCCGTTAGCATTAGTTGCCAGGAAACACCGAACTTATCTTCTACCCAGCCGTAATGTTTGCTAAAAGGGTATTCTTGCAGCGGCATCATGATCTTTCCGTCATCAGCAAGCCTTTTCCATACTTGATCCAGTTTTTCTTTGGCATTCTCTATGCGGGAAGGGTCGAAATTCACCATGAACGATACCGATGGATTAACTTTGAATGCTGGCCCTGCACTCATGCACATAATGGTGTATCCCATCACTGAAAGTGACAATGTCACAGTCGCCAGAGGGCGTGTTATGTAAGGTGGTGGTATTTTTACCCGAGAGTCCGAAACAAAGCAGTATAAAATTCTGCTGCCTCCTTGGCTTGAGTATCAAACCATAGGTGGGGAATAATTTTTGCATACAAGTTTTGGTTAATGATAGCAATGCTGCTTTCGCCGTGTTTTGTGAGCGTTGTTTACATTCCCACTTCAACTTTGGAAGCCTGGCATAGGAGAAGCTGCTTCCATGTCGAACGGCATATCCATTTTGTCACCGTACTTTTTATCGAAGAAAGCCATGACTTTTTATTTACTTCGTTGCGATGTGCTTTGGACTTGAAGGTAATAAAAGAGAACCACACGTCTTCGGTCGGCTTGGTTTTTGCCATCTTAGCAAAGGTAAAGGTTACATATTTCGGAGCAGCATCATCAATTTTGCATTCTTTGTAGTCCAACGCGCCGAACTTCTTCCATACCGCGCATGCTTCCAGTAGCAATTTTCTTTATATTTGGCACTGCCTTTTTTGGGATGGAGATAACGAACCCATCCACATATGATCCTTGTTTCATTTTATTTCGAGTTAATGTTATAGATAAATAATAACAAAAACCACTAAACTGGTTAGTGGTTTAATTATATTTTCTTAGATAGTGCCAGAATAGATTTTACCGATGGGCTCACCGGTTTGTCTTTGCGGTGCGGACAGCCGATCCAGCAGCAGGGGCGGCGCTTACCTTCGTTTAAATGAATGACGGTGCGCTTAACATGGTCTATTCTGGTTTCTTGTTTTTTAACAAAAGTAACCCAGCAGATCCATTCGTTGCGGGCCAGGGGAGTGAGGTCGTTCCAGGCAGCTAAGGCCTTGGAGCTTAAGTTAAGGCCTTTTTAAATCAGGCGGAACAGTGTGGGCTGTGCCGCTGGAAATGCGAGCTTTCATCAAACTAGTTTAATCTCCAAATTGAATAATTGAGGTAGGTTGCGAAAGACACCCATAATAGATAAGGGATCAGCAATAACCCTGCCGTCTTGGAAACCCGGTAGAAAAGAACGATGTTTATTAAGATCAGTATCCACAGCACGGCAATTACTCCCAGGGCCAGGAACGGGCTTTGGAAGTTGAAAAATGCGATAGACCAAAAAGTGTTTACTATTAGTTGAACAATGAAAATCGCAGTCGCGGCTTTGATGTTTGTTCCCTGTCGGCCTTTTGTCCAAACGATATAAAACGCAATACCCATCAATAGGAAGAGGGTAGTCCATACCGGGCCGAAAACCCAATTAGGCGGGTTAAGCGCCGGCTTCTGAATTGATGCGTACCAGGTCGGGATCTTAGATGAGGTAAAGATGGAACCGATGCCGCCAGCGAGCTGGGGGATAATTATAGAAACAATGAATCGAACGTATTTGTTTTTCATACAGTAATGATAACAAAAAACCGCTAAACTGGTTAGCGGTTTTAGATCAGGCTAATAAATTGCGGGACAAAACTTTTTAATTTTGCGAATCGGCGGATGGTCCGTAGATAGGAGGAACCTTTGCGCCCATTGCGCGGAGGTAGGTAGCAAGCTGTCCGCGGTGATGGATCGCATCGAAAAAGAATCCCCATACCATCTTAAATTTCTTATCCTTCCATTCTTCGCCCATAGCCGCATCTCCAGATTCCCACTCTGCGTCGGAAATAGCTCCAACGTCCTTTTGCAGCTGCGCGATGCTTCCCGTCAAATTTAGCCAGCATATCCGCCTTAGATTGGTCGTCCATATCGTGAGGGTTAAAGTCAGGCGTACCGTTGTTTATAATTCCGGACATGGCTTTCCATTGGACAGCCAGCTGGGCAGTTAAGTTTACTGCCGTACGGGCGCGGTCATGAACCTTGTATCCGTGCTGGTCGTCCGGCAAAGCATCAATAGCTACCCGAAACTTTTGCACCTCTTCTTTTAATGTCTCCAAGAAAAATTCTTTGTTTGTCATATTGGTAGATTAATTATTTTTTATATCACATGCAATCCTTCGTCTGGTTCTCATCATAATCACCATTGAGACTATGAAGATAACTAGCCCGAAGATTTGGATTTGGGACTTGCTACTATTCACTCCATAAATAAGCATAGCAATTCCTGCTGCACCGCTTAAAATGGAAGGCATCAGTTTTTGGAAACCAGATGTAATGCGCATATGCTTGTTTACTATAATATAGTATCGACAGTTATATTATATATTCTAAACGCCGTAATTGCTAAATAGGCAGCCTCATTGGCACATCAATAGCAACGAATTCAGTATTCCCATTTGTTTTTATTAGGACCAGGTCTTCATCCATTATTCTAGCCTGGTCTTCCTTTGCAAACTGGGTACCATTGATCTCCAAAGATCCTTCTTTGATATAAACAAACAGTCCGCGATCAGGTTCGAGCCGGTGTGTTATAGCATGCCCTGCATCGAGCTTAGAAAGGTATATGGTGGAGTTGGTGCGAATTGGAATTGCGCCTGGCAGGTTTTGCCCGGAGGCAACCGGTACGAGGGCATTTGATTCTATGTTGCTAAAATCCTTCTGTGCATATTGAGGCGGCAAATTTTGCTCATCCGGCATTATCCAAATTTGATATAAGTGTATTGGAGCTTTCTCCTGATTCACTTCGGCGTGCGTTACCCCTGTTCCCGCTGACATATACTGAACTTCGCCTTTGCTAATTATGCCTGTGTTGCCAAGGCTGTCTTGGTGAGTAAGCCGGCCCTCATGGATAATGGTAACAATCTCCATGTTGTCGTGTTGATGCGCGCCGAAACCGTTTTCGCCGTCTATGTAATCGTCATTAAAAACCCGGAGTGCGCCAAAATTCATATTGCCTCGGTCAAAGTACATGGCAAAGGAGAACAGGTGGTAGGTTGTAAGCCAGTCGTGCTCAGCCCTGTAGCGAGCATTAGACGGAATTTTTCTAATCATAACCTAAGCATAACAAAAAACCGCTAAACGAGTTAGTGGTTTTCTGATGGCTCCGAGTTGTGAGCGATGTTAGAACGTACTTTATTGATCCAGTCTCTGTAGTAGGCTAGAGATTTGAAATATAATTATTATCAAAAGGACTATAATTATTCCCAAAGCCCCTAATTTACCAATTTGAGCAGCGATATAAATGAATGCACCTATACTAATTATTATTCCGATTAATATGGCAAAAGTTAAAGAAACTATTTTTACGAATTTAAACCCGCCTTTAACAGCCTCCGTAGAAAGGTTCTTAATATTAGTTGTTGCGGGTAAGCTTTTGTCTCGATAATTGAAGTAAATTACTGAGACGAAGAATAAGCCTAGAAAAATCCACACAGAAAACATCCCTGCATTATATCCAAAATACCCATTTATGAAACCTACGAATGCAGCAAAAAGTCCTAAGGCGGCCAAGGCGCTAAATAAAGCCAAGAAAAATTGTTTTATAGCCTTCATATTTAAAAGTTAATGGTTTATATCTTACTGTTCGTTTTTTGGCATCAATATAAATTGACCTTGTGCCGATAGCTTCTTGTTCATTACGGAAAGTATGGTCATAACCAAAACGGTTATTGGGATAATTATCATTTCCCAGTCATTTATTCTACCTAGTACAGCCAATACTAGAAAGATTATAAATGCTGACCAATTTTTTAGTCCGAAGACTTTAGCACGTGAAATAGTCGCGACAAAAATGGAGAAATACAATACAAATTGAATTATTATCAACGGCCATACTATCCATAACGATGCAGTGGTACGTATGTGATTTAGTAGGAGCGTAATGACCAAATAAAAAACCGAGATAGTTATAATTTTGCCAACAAAAATCCTATTTTCGTTTTTTAACATTTCATTCCTGACAAAATCTTGAGCTTTAGTTTCCATATTATTTTTTGTTAATTTGAATTTAAGTTACCTTTGAAACCTAAGGACTTAAAAATAGCCTGCCAAGTAATAATTAGCCAAGTAAATACAGGAACCTCTTTGCTTATTGCTATTACTGGAATACCGTCCTTTTCTCCACCATCACCGAAAGAAACTGGTTCGTGAGGTACAGAATGAACGCCCACTGAATGTACGAAACCTGATCGGTATTCATCCCACATATCTTGTACCACATCTTCGAAAGTCGTTAATTTTCTTGTATCATCAATCGGTTTATAGTCTTCAGCAATTTTTGTTTGCCTCTCAACATCTAAATACTTAACAAAAAAAGCTTTAATTTCTCTGCCTTTATCACCCAAGAAGTCTTCGATGGCTATACCTTTACCCACCTTTACAGCTACTTCTAAAAGACCGAACATAATTACTATGGCAAAGTGTGACCAGGCTGTTTCCGCGTAAAACCTATCTAAAGACATTTCCGTATGACTTTCTAATATGCTTTTAAGCGGCTCCATATGTATCTCAAAATAGGAAAGCATTCTCATTAAGCCTTTCCGTTGGTCGTCATTAAGGCTAGCTATAAAATCAATAAAATCAGTATCAGAAACACATCCAATGTAAACATACTTGGTAGGTCTCTGTCCCCAGGAGTTTATTCTTCCAAAGCAACCATTTGTATCGGAAAAAATCCTTTTGATTTCTTCAGCTATTTTTCTGGAGTTGGTTCAGTGCCTTTTAGTTCAACTACGGGCATATCTTTATAGGTTATCTAAATACGTACCAATTTCTATGGCTGGCACCGTACCCATTTTTTGCAGTTCTTTAACTAATGTTAAGAAGAATAATATCAAACTATTCCTATCGTTATTTTTTACTTGGTAATCTCTAGCCTTGTTTAGCTTTCCCCAAGGTTTATAATCTAAAACATTAAAGAATGTGCCGCTGAGAGCGCATCCCATATTTATCAGCTGCGTCTCATTCATCTTTTTTAGCTTGTTTAAGGCCGCGTTACTACAATTGCCATCTATTGCTAATAACCCAGCAATAATCCTAGGTGCCTTTTTAGGTTCAAACTCTCTTCCATCAGCCTGTACGATTTTAGCACTGCTACGCTGCAATCTCCTTACAGATGCAGCTTTTTTTGCGGCGTACTCAATTGTTGCAGTGCTAATAGTGGGCTTTACTTCTATGACTGCATAGACACATTCTGCTGGGATATAAATAGCCCCGTTTTGATGCAGGATAAATGGCGAATAATGACGGTCAAAAATAACAATATCTATTTGTTCGCTTATGTTGCCTTTGTTGTCTATGACAAAGGCTTTATCAACGCAATATCTTCGCGGTAAATAATGCCTAAGCATATCTAACCACTCCAATTCAGACGCATCGCCTTTTGTTACGGGATGGTTTAGAACTTTTTTGTTCAATGTTAACCGCGCCTCCATTTGATCTTGGAGCCCTGCAAATATTTCTTTTATACTTATTTTCTTCTTTGCCATATTTACCAGATAATATCTTTCATATATTGTTTCTGGCGTGTGTTTTTCGCCAAGTTCGCTATAGTCTGTTTTTCTCCTGCCGTAAGTTCATCTGAAATAATATTATTTGTGTTCGAAGGATCAACAACGCGAGCATAAGTAAATTTGTTTGCAATATAATCCAGCACTGTAAGTAAGTTTTGCCCTGGTTTGTTAAATCCGTGTCCTTTTAGTGCTTCAATCACTGTAAGTTCAAGATAGAATGAAGGAAAATCTAGTCCATTAAGTGTTCTCCATATTTTTAAAGCCCTGATCTCATCTAGTCGCTTTGAATTTTTTACCAAGTCAATATGCTTATAAATATTGGTTTGCGTCCAAGTGTCAGCCTTTCTACGATATAAAGAATGGTCTCTGGTCAGACCTCCTCTATGAACGGCTGGAACAAGGTCAACTTTAAAATTATTAACAGTCACACCTATCGATACATTTTGCTCCCTTACAGAGTAACCGTTGGCTTTCATTCTGTTATAGAGCATCTTATAAATATCTTTAAGACTTTGAGTGGTGTCCGATTTTAAAGAAATAAACAGGTCAGCATCTGTAGACAGGGCTGTTGCCGTTCCCTTGGCAAAAGAGCCTGATAACTCGATCGCCTTTAATTGGCCTCCAGCCCACGTACTTACTATGGCCTTGATAGGGTTAATTATATAAGCGACAGTGGGACTTAGAAAAACAGTAAGACCGTTTGTCTTGTATTTGTCTAAAACACTATTAATGTAGGTATCCCTTTGGTCTAAATACAGCATTTATAAGCGCTAATTAATTAAATAATAGCTCCGTTAAAGCAAATTGTCGACAAAAGTTTTTAGACCTGCGAAAGGTACTATAAATAAATCAAAAAGCACCTCTTTTGAAGAGATGCATTTTGATTGGCTCGGGAGCTGGGATTCGAACCCAGGACCGATCGGTTAACAGCCGATAGCTCTACCGCTGAGCTACTCCCGAATATTTAATTTTCCTTACCAGGCGGGCTTAGAGCCATTAAATATGGCCCACAACTTCGCCAAGTACTTAGCTATATTAGCAAAAGTCGTCTAAATAATCAATAGAAACGCTATTCGGTCATGATTTTTCGGCTAAAAACTGCTAATATAATAGAGAGAAACTAATTGTACGAAACAAAAGTGCGTCTTCAAAATTCCACAAAAACACAATCAGGATTTTCTATTATCGAAGTCGTGGTGACCCTGTTCATCATCGGGCTTACTTTAGTACTGCTTCAGATGAGCGCCAATTCTGTAGTATTGAACAAACAAGCGCGCTACAAAGAGATCGCGACTCGCATTGCCGACCAAAAAATGCAGTCAATCCGTACTACCGACTTTGATTCTATTCCCAGTACCGGAACATTCAATGATTCGCTAATGTCATCTATCCCAAGCGGCGCAGGCAACATTACTGTCGTAGACGTAAACGACACCTTAAAGGATGTTACAGTGAGAGTTACATGGAGCAATTCCCGCAGTAACGGCAATAATTCGGTAGAGTTGCAAACCTACATTACCGAGGGAGGGCTGGGGCAATGAATCATAAAGGTACGAGCCAGCAACAAGGTTTTACTATAATGGAAGTGGTGATAGTGATAGCGCTGTTCGCTATTATTCTGGTAGCTCTGTTAAGCTTGTTTGACTGGCATCAGAAGATATTCATACTAGAGCAAGCAGATGTGCGCGCTACAAGTTCTGTACGCAGCACGATGAATAATATGAGTAAGTATGTGGCCCAGGCCAGTAATATAGAAAACTTCCACGCACGATTGCCGGCACATCTTATAGCACTGACAACGATTGTGTTGTGGTAAAGATTCCAGGCCTGGATGGCAGCGGAAACTTGCTAAGCGGAATTTTTGATTATATGGCTTTTTGTTTAACCAGTGGTTCTGTTAATCAGGTCACGGAGGCCGGTAGCGGCAGCGTTCGCATTCCGGGATCAAAACGTCTTGCGGAGAACGTTCAAACTTTTGCCCTAACTTATAATAATGGCGATGTAACTGCAGCCACCGCAGTGACTATAGATCTGCAGACCAGAGTAACTACCCGTAATACTAGTGCAGCTACTGCTCGCGCTACAGATACTATATTCTTAAGAAACCGTTAATATGGAAAAAACACAACAACAAGGATATGTAATGCTTGTCGGCCTGGTCATTATGGCCGTGCTTATGACCATGTCGGGAGTAGTTTGGGGTTATACTACTGTGCAGATTAAATCCAGCAAGCAGGCAGTATCCAATACCCAGCTGCTGCATATGGCAGAGGCTGGTTTGGATAAGGCGGTGTATGAGCTGAATCAAAATACTTCTTTCGTGGGGGAAAGCAACGTGGCTATAGGCGAAGGGACTTACACGACTACTGTGACAAATATTGATGCGACTAATAAGCAAGTTACCTCCACTGCATATATTCCAAATAGCACTAATCCGACTTCACAGATCACAGTAAAAGTTCGCGTTGGGATCGACTCTACAGTTATCTCCTTTAATTATGGTGTTCAGGCTGGCTCTGGTGGTTTTGTGATGACCGGCGGCGCGACAATCAACGGTAATGTTTATTCGAACGGTACTATTAATGCCACAACCGGCGTTCGCATTACGGGCAGCGCATCGGCCGCCAACCCCCCGGCAACTTTTGCTGATCAGTCTAATAACAGTCCGACGCCGATTTCCAGCTGTTCGAGCTCTACTTGCATAACATATGGAAATGCAACCGCGACGGAAGATTTTGCGCAGAGCTTTAGGGTTTCTGACTCGGAAAGAATGAATTATATTTCTCTATATATACGAAAAAATGGTTCGCCTTCAAATTCAACTCTTCGCATTGTCACAGACAACTCAGGAAGTCCGAGCAGTACTACTTTGATGTCCGCTACTTTATCCGCTGCCAGTGTTACCACTAACTTTGGATGGGTAAATGTAACTATGCCGCCCACCCCAATTTTAGAGCCTTCTCAGACATATTGGATAGTTCTCGATGGTTCTTCCAATGCCTCTAATTACTACATCATTGGCGCCAATACTAGCTATGCTAATGGTACTGCTAAAATTGGCCGACAATCTGCGGGTACCTGGGCTAACACATCCCCCTCCGGATTAGACGGCTACTTCCAAATTTATCTAGGTGGCGGCACCTCCATGATCGGCGGTAATACTTATAATACTGGAGTGTATGTTGGAACGACTGGTACCGACTTGGCTTGGGCTAATAATGTGATGGGGGCTACTGTTTCTGGTCCTCTGTACTGTCAAACTTCCAGCTATACTAATAAAGCCTGTAATACTAGCAGGCCGGACCCAACCCCTCAGCCAATGCCGTTGTCCGATGGCAACATAGAGAACTGGAAGGAAGACGCGGAATCCGGCGGCGTTCATAATGGAGACTATAACGTAGGGTGGCAAGGCGCCACGATCGGGCCAAAAAAGATTAACGGCAACTTGACGGTCGGCGGCGGCGGTACATTAACTGTAACAGGTACTCTGTGGGTAACAGGAAATATTACAACCGGCGGCGGCGGTACGGTCCGCTTAGATTCATCGTATGGCAGTAATAGTGGCGCAATTGTTTCTGACGGGTGGATCAACGTCGCTGGAGGGTCTAACTTTGCCGGGTCAGGTACGGCAGGAAGCTACCCCTTTCTTATTACAACTAGTGCGTGCCCTGTAGCTCCTGGTTGCGGGAGTAATGATGCCATCTATCTGTCTGGAGGTGCGGGTGCTGTAGCGATCGTGGCGCAAAACGGTAATGTGCGCATTAATGGGGGAAGTTCGCTTAAGGCAGTCACTGGCAAGCAGATTACTATGGATGGCGGTGCGAGCCTTACTTACGATAGCGGCTTGATTAGCGAAAGCTTTAACAGCGGTCCTGGGGGGAGCTGGGCTAAAGTTGCCGGTACTTATATTATCGTGGAATAATAAATAATTTTAATCTTAAATAATTTAAATATATGAAAATCGCCCAAATACAAACTATCACCCCTGGCGATCCAGGCAGTACAGACCAGTCTTCGGACCAGTCTCAGTCGGTATTGCAACCGGCGGCTTCGGATGACCGCCCGGAAAGCGCTCGCGGCAATCGAGTTATTTTAGATGAGCAAATCCAGAGTGTTCCTCAATTCGAAGAGTCAAAGAGCATACCAACTACCACATGGTATTGGTTGGGGGCCGCTGTGCTTTTAGTAATAGCTTTCGTTGCAGCTTCATCTTTGTACCATAAGAGCCAGACAGATAAATTCAAAAATACTCCTAAAAAATAAGGTATTGTATGGTCTTCGATAATTTTACCCAATTGGCTACTTCTACCGAGCGCAAGCAGGTTTTGCGCATTTTAGAAGCAGGATTGAACGCAATCCATCCTGTAAATTTGATGAAGGCTAATTTTGCATACCACCCCAAGGAAGATGCCCTGTATATCAACAGGCGGCCAATCAGCTTAAAGCCTTTCAACAGAGTTGTCGTTGTCGGGGCGGGCAAACTAGCAGGTCCGGTTGCGGAGCAAATAGAGCAGCAGATGTTGAGCCGGATCAACGGCGGAGTAATAATCGATATAGTAGAGGCTAATCTTAGCAAAATTGTCAGCCGGATCGGCACTCATCCGCTCCCTAGTAGCGCCAATGTTTCTGCTACCGAAGAAATTATTACTATGCTCAATAATGTGACGGAGCGGGATTTAGTGATTGCTATAATAGGCGGCGGCGGGAGCAGTTTGCTGTGCAGCCCGGAAAGCGTGACTTTAGACGAAGAACGCAAGATTTTTACAGCACTCACCGAAGCTGGAGCCAGCATTAAGGAGACGAACATCGTACGCAAGCACATGAGTCGGGTAAAGGGTGGGGGCCTAGCTGAGATAGCTTATCCTGCTACGGTCATCAGTCTTATATTCAGCGATGTTCCTGGAGACGATAAATCCCTTGTTGCTAGCGGTCCTACGGTGTATGACCAAACGACAGTCTCTGATGCAATGGATATCCTTAACAAGTATCAGATACTCGATAGGTGTAAAATGGATTCTTGCGGTTTGGTAGAAACTCCTAAGGATAAGAAATATTTTGAGAAGGTTAACAATATTCTTTTTTGTAGCAATAAAGTAGCGTTGCAAGCGATGGCAGACAAGGCTGCAGATTTGGGCCTGAGGCCGAAGATATGGAGCACGGAATTTACTGGCGAAGCGAGCGAGCTGGCTTCTCAGATAGTCAATTCTGTAAAGCGGGGGGAATGCCTTATCGCCGGCGGCGAAAGCGTGGTAACTCTGCAAAAGCATAGCTCCGGCAAACCTTCTGTGACCGGCAGCGGCGGCCGAAATCAAGAAATGGCGCTGGCTGCTCTTCTGGCCATGAAAGAGGATACGGTGTTTGCATCTTTAGCTTCCGACGGCCGTGATAACAGCGATGTGGCCGGCGGCTTGGTTGATAGGAATAATCTGGAAATGGCTAAGCGGCTTCGCATAGATTTGCAGGATCATTTGAACCGCCATGACGAGTACACGGTGCTTTCGGATATCAACGCATCAATCCTCACCGGTATTACCGGTTCTAACGTCTCTGATTTAGTAGTTTGCCTAAAATATTAATTCACTCCTATGCATAAGATTGTGTTTTACGATGTTTCCAAAGATGAACGCGCGCTGATTTCTAAATACGTAAAAAAATTGGAGGTAGAGATTCATAGCAGTAGTCTGAGCCGTAACAATTTTCCCAGCGCTCATACCGAAGTGCTGTCGGTTCATGTGGATTCTAAGGTAACAGCCGATACTATAAAGCGCCTGCCTAACTTAAAGCTAATTATCACCCGCACGGCGGGGTTTGATCATATTGATCTAAAAGCAGCTACTAGCGCAGGTGTTATGGTGGCGAATTGCGCCGGTCAAAATGCTATCTCCGTTGCCGAGTATGTGTTTGGCCTGATTATGAATAACTTCCGCAATTTCCCCGCCGCTTTCAAAAAGGGCAGAGATTTGAAATTTGGGTTCGAAACTTATAATGGCCGAGAGCTGTATGGCAAAACTATAGGCATTATTGGCACAGGCAGCATTGGGGCTCATGTTGCTGCTATAGCTAGCGGTTTTGGGATGAAGGTGTTGGGTTATGACGAAAGAAAGAATCAGGACTTAGTCAAACGTGGCGTGTTGCGCTATGTAAGCCTAGATAAGCTGGTTAGCTCAAGTGATATCATTAGCCTTCATGTACCAGCTTTAAAATCTACTATTAAGATGGTAAATGGCAAATTCTTGGCCAAGGCCAAGGCTGGCCTGCTGCTGGTCAATACTTCCCGGGGAGCAGTAGTGGACACGTCGGCAGTTGTAAAGGCTTTGGAATCCGGGCGTTTAGGGGGCTTTGTAAGCGACGTATTAGAGCTCGAGGCCAAACCTTCGGTGCTTCATGCTCTTTCGGGATCTAACTCTGGTTCTATGGCCGACTCTAGGCAAATTTGGGCTCTTCAGAAAAAGCTAGTAAAAATGCCAAATGTACTTTTAACTCCCCATACCGCTCACGCGACTAAGGAGGCTACGGAGAGGATTTTGGCTAGAACTTTCGAGATAATTGGGCAGTTTAGAAAGGGTCAAAAAATTTCCTGTGTGAACTAAAAACGGTTCCCGGGGTCGGCCCCAAGATTTGTTAACTAAAGTAAGGTTTAGATAAATTCCCGAATGGGAATTTTCTTTTTAATGTGGATAACTACCCGCAAACGATCGACCAAAAATAAAAAGTACCTCAAGTGTGCCAAATTCTCAGAATTTGGGTTAACACAACATCTAGGGGTATAATTTATGTAGGTACACAACATTTTGTGCCTCTTATTTTCTAAAGAAACTCAATGCATTGCCCAAAATGCTTAAATCAGGACACTAAGGTGGTAGATTCGCGACCTGTAGAAGACGCGGGATCCATTCGCCGCCGCCGCGAGTGTGAGAAATGCAATTTCCGTTTCTCCACTTACGAGCAGATCGAAATTCTCGATTTATCAGTCAAAAAGCGCGACGGTTCTTGCCAGCCTTATGTGCGCGACAAGCTGCAGAGAGGTCTCAGGCGAGCCTTCGAAAAGCGCAGCCTAACGGATTACACTTTTCGCAAAGTAATTTCCGAAATCGAACAGGAGATTCAAAAGAAAGCTTCGGGCGGAGAAATTTCCAGCGAGCAGATCGGAGAGATTATCATGAAGGTTATCCGCAAAGTCGATAAAGTTGCTTATATCCGCTTCGCCAGCGTCTACAGGCAATTCGAAGACATTCAAGAATTCAAAGAAGCCATATTGAAGCTTTAAGCAATTACAGAGCGCCACAGCAGAAGCTTGGCAAAAAACTATTATTTATTTAAAAACAAACCAATAATCATGAACCCATCAAACAAACTCATTCAAATTAAAAAGCGCAGCGGCGAAATCGTCCCTTTTGATGTCGCGAAAATTGAAATCGCCATTAACAAGGCTTACGTTGAAGTTAATTTTAAAGCCGACCAGGTTTTGGCCCGAGATGTCACCGAGAAAGTAATTGAAGATCTAGAGCAGAATTTTACCGATCGCACTCCTGGCGTAGAAGACGTTCAGAATTCTGTAGAGCGCAAACTAATGGAACAGGGTTTGTTCGAAGTAGCCAAGGCTTACATCATTTACCGCTACGAGCACACCAAAGAACGCGAAGTTGCCAAGCAGGCAGTTTTGGAGAAAATCGACAAAGCCGGTTTGATGGTTATTAAGCGCAATGGCGTGAAGGAGCCTTTTTCTTTGCAAAAGGTCCAGGCTAGCCTGGAAAAGATTTTGGGCGAATACGCAGGCGACATCGACGTTAATATGGTCATGAACCAGTTGCGTTTAGAGCTGTACGAAGACATTACCACTGCCGAGATCGAGCGCGCTCTGATCATGGTGCTCCGCTCTTACATTGAAAAGGACCCCGCTTATTCTTATGTTGCCGCGCGCGCACTGACTAATAAGCTTTATAAGGAAGTTATCGGTGCCGATCAGATTGATTTTGAGCCGAAAGCTTTAGAAGCCCAGCTGCGCCAGATTTTTATCCAGCGAATCCAGGATGGCGTTTCTTTAGGCCGCTTGGATCCAAAAATGCTTACTTTTAATTTGGAGTATCTGGCTTCCGAATTAGTTAACGAACGCGACGGGTTTCTTAACTATTTGGGTATTCAAACTCTAACCGACCGCTATTTTACCAAGCACCCAGAAACCAAGCAGATTTTGGAAACTCCCCAGATGTTCTGGATGCGCGTAGCTATGGGCGTAGCTTTGAACGAAAAAGACAAAGAAGCCCGCGCCGTAGAATTCTACCGAATTAATTCGACTTTGCACTTTGTGCCGTCTTCGCCGACTTTATTCCATGCCGGTACTGTTCATCCCCAGCTTTCTTCTTGCTATCTAACTACAATCGAAGACGATTTAGATAACATCTTTAAGTCTATCGGCGATAACGCCCAGATGTCTAAGTGGGCAGGCGGCGTAGCCAACGACTGGAGCAAGCTCCGCGGCACCGGCGCTTACATTAAGAAGACTGGTGTAGAAAGCCAGGGTGTAATTCCTTTCTTAAAGATCGCTAATGATACTACCATTGCCATCAACCGCAGCGGCCGCCGCCGCGGCGCAACCTGTGCTTATCTCGAAACCTGGCACTGGGACATTGAAGATTTCTTAGAGCTTCGCAAAAATACCGGCGACGAGCGCCGCCGCACTCACGACATGAACACAGCCAACTGGGTACCAGACTTGTTCATGGAACGCGTAAAGAACGGGGGAATGTGGTCGCTGTTTTCTCCGGACGAAGTACCGGACCTTCATGAGATTTACGGTGCAGAATTTAAGCGTCGCTACGAACAGTACGAACAAAAAGGTTTGAACGGCGAATTGCATCTATTCCGTCAAATGCCAGCAAAAGATTTGTGGAAGAAGATGCTAATCATGTTGTTCGAAACCGGCCATCCTTGGATTACCTTTAAAGATCCTTCTAATATTCGCAGTCCGCAGGATCATGCTGGCGTGGTTCACAGCTCCAACCTTTGCACCGAAATTACTTTAAATACCACCGCAGAAGAAACTGCTGTTTGCAACCTGGGCTCTGTTAACTTGGCTCGCCATGTATTAGCCAATGGCCAGCTCGATGTGGAAAAGATCAAATACACTGTCACCGTGGCTATGCGCATGCTCGACAATGTGATCGACTTAAACTTCTATCCGACTATCGAAGGCCGCAATTCTAACTTAAAGCACCGCCCAGTCGGTTTGGGCGTGATGGGCTTCCACGATGCGCTTTACCAGATGGGCATCAACTTCGACAGCGAAGACATGGTAGAACTGGCTGACCGCAGTCAAGAGGTGATCGCTTATTATGCAATTCTGGCTTCCACCGAACTTGCCAAGGAACGCGGCGCTTATGCTTCCTTCCGTGGTTCTAAGTGGGACCGGGGTATTCTTCCTGTAGATACCATTGGTCTGCTAGAAGCCGAACGCGGCACAGAAATTCCTGTATCTCGCACCGGCCAAATGGACTGGAGCGTCGTAAGAGCCGCTATCCGCGAGCATGGGATGCGCAACTCCAACTGTATGGCTATCGCGCCTACAGCGACCATTTCTAACATCTCCGGGGCTATTCCTGCTATCGAACCGATCTACAAGAACATCTACGTAAAGGCTAATATTTCTGGAGATTTCGTTGTCGTCAATCCATACTTAGTAAAAGACTTTAAAGCCCGCGGCATTTGGAACGAAGAAATGTTATCTAAGCTTAAGTTTTACGATGGCCGCGTGACTGAGATTCCGGATGTACCTCAGGATCTTAAAGACAGGTATAAGGAAGTATTCGAAATCGATCCTCGCTGGCTCATTAAGGCCGCAGCTTATCGTGGCAAATGGATCGATCAAAGCCAGTCCTTAAATATTTTCTACGCCGGCAAATCCGGTAAAGATATTAACGATATCTATTTGTACGCTTGGGATATGGGTGTAAAGACGACCTACTACTTGCGTTCTATGGCTGCCTCTCAGGTAGAGAAGTCTACAGTCAATACTTCGGAGTTTGGCAATACTCATGTCCGCGGCGGTTCTGCGCCAGCCGATGCAGTGAGCGAACAGCCGCAGACTATTCCGGCGCAGCAGCCTGTTCCGGAAATCGCCATGGCAGCAGCTAGCCCATTCGCCGCAAGTGCGCCTGCTTCAGCACCAGCCCCTAGCGCTGTAATCACCGAAACAGTCGTATCTAGCATCAGCACCCCGCAAGAAACTCAAATTGTAGAAGAATCTGTTACTATCAAAGTCGAGCCAGAACAGGCAAGCAGTGCAACTTTGGGAGCGATGCTGGGCCTCACTCAGAACGAACCAGCTACCGCCAGCGGCCCGTCTCTATCTCAAGCCGATTTCAAGCTTTGCCGCTTGGATGATCCAAGCTGTGAATCCTGCCAATAATTGTTACCATTAATTTCTGAATCACAATGCCCATCACAAAAACAGACAAACGAGTAAACATCAATGACCGCCGAGTTATTAATGGTAAGGATGCCGACGTAATTCAGCTTTACCCGATGAAGCATACTTATGCTTGGGATTCCTACTTGGCCGCTAATGCAAACCATTGGCTGCCTACCGAAATCGGCATGCAGCTCGACATCGAACAATGGAAGAACCCTGGAGTAATCACCGATGACGAACGCCAGGCCTTCGAGACCGTACTAGGATTCTTTACGACCGCAGATTCCATTGCTGCTAACAATATCGTCATGGCCGCATACAAGCACGTGACCTCCCCGGAAATTCGCATGTACCTGCTTCGCCAGGCTTACGAAGAAGCCATTCACACTCACGCTTACCAATATATCGTAGAGAGCTTGGGAATGGATGAAGGCAAGATCTTCAACATGTACCGCGAGATCGATTCTATTTATAACAAAGCTTCTTTTGTACTCACTTTTAACGAAGGCATCTTTAATCCAGATTTTAAAACAGGCACTTTGGAAGCAGATCAGAAGTTTGTGGAGAATATTGTCGTTTTCTCTCTCATCATGGAAGGAATCTTCTTCTATAGCGCCTTCGCCGTAATGTTCGGGTTCCAACGCCAAAAGAAGATGGTTGGCAGTGCCGAGCAGATTCAGTACATTATGCGCGACGAATCTATGCACTTAAACTTCGGCATCTACTTGATTAATACTATTCGTCAGGAACAGCCGGAAATTTGGACTCCGGAATTCCAAGAGAAGATCATTAGTTTGGTTAAAGAAGCAGCAGTGTTGGAATACACTTTCGCCCAGACAGTATTTCCGAAAGGAATTTTTGGCATGAACGCCGATGGCTTTAGGCAGTATATCGAGCATATTGCTGACCGTCGTCTGAGCAGTATTGGTTTACCTCCACAATTTAATGTAGAGAATCCGTTTCCTTGGATGAGTGAAGCGGTAGACTTAAACAAAGAAAAGAACTTTTTCGAAACTCGCGTGATTGAATATAAGACCGGCGGAACTTTGGATTGGTAGATATAAGATAAAAAAGCATTACTTGCGCTCCCGAATCGCTACGCTGTTCATTTGCTTTCGCAAATGGCAGCTGGGCGATGAAGTACGCTTAAAGTAATGCTTTTCTATTTTTCAACAATACAACTATTCTCTAAACAGTTTTTCGAGGTCGGTGGTGTCGTTGATGTCGGAAGTTTTGATTAAGCGGATAAAGAATTTTTTTGCAAGTTGGTTTAATTCTTCTTCAATCTCTGGAGCCAAGGTGTAAGGCGACATCCAAATGCTGTTCTGCCATTTTTTGAACCCTAAAGAGATAAGCTTGGCGCGCAGTACATTGCGAACCTGGCGCTGGGTTTCTGGGATATCGAAGATAACCATTTTCCAGATGCCGTCGCGCTCTTTGCTGATGGTGTGCATTAGAATACTGGCATCTTCGCTAACGCTGTAACGGTCGGATTGCAAATTTACAACACCTTGAGATACTAAGCGAAACATGGTGTCATAAATTTTTTTCTTGCTGGCTTTGTCTCCGAACTTTTCATACAGCTTGTGCAGCATCTGTGGACCGGTGTCTTGCAAATGCAGAAGAATTTGTTGTGAGAATGGAGAGAGGGGGCGTGGCATGTTTGTCTGAATGTTTAAAAATTTAACGCAAAATCATCATACATTTTAATATCTATATCCGTCAAGTATAAAAAGTTAGATAAGTTCACAAAACCTGACACAAAGCACCCAAATGTGCTATAATAATTCGGTAAACCTCATAGTAAAACCTTGTTGCTAAATATTTAATGACAGAGTTTTGCAATATGCCAAAACTGGCTGAAACAAAAGTAAAAGTGGATTCAATCCTCATCAAAACCCAATTCCCTCACAGGATATCTTTATCCCAAGCTGCCCAAATCTCTGGCTACCACCAGGATTATTTAGGACAGCTTTGTCGGCTTGGTAAGTTGCGAGCTGCAAAAATAGGCCGCAACTGGTATACGACGCAGTCCGAGATTCAATCCTTGTTAAGCAATCCTGCAGCATCTGATGTCGCAGAATTTATTCAGCCCGAGTCTGTAGCAATCGAACCTATGGCAGCTGACACGCAAGAAGGGGAGACGCAAAGCGGAGTCCAGGAGTCCCCGGTTGTGACTTCTAATTACTTGATTAGCGAAGTGAACAGCGTTCCTATTCGTTTAGAGCAGCGTCCGCAAGCGGCTCGTTCTCATCATAGCCTGCAAACTTTAGTAACCAAGATGCGCCTGGAAGAGCTGCGCACCGATGTGTTGCAGATGTCCGGTTTGGTAAAGAGGGTTGCCGCAGAACAGGAACAGCAAAAAGAAATGCTGATGCGCCATGAGCAGATTTTGCAAGGGCGTACAGATCTGCGCAGTCAATATGTGCCGAGCCTGGGCATCACAAATTCCCATCAATCAGGCGTCGACATGCTCGAGTTTGCCGATCCCATAGAAACATATCGCCCGAATGATACAAAGATAGTCTGGTTATGGCCGGCCCTAGCGATGGTTTTGGCAATTGCTGCTTCGAGCATGTTCATTTTAAGTAATTTGAAGAATAATGATGCAGTAGAGATGACCACGGTTATCTATAAGGATAAAGGCCAGCCGATAGAAACAATTATTCCTCAAGTCGCCGGGGATCAAGTAGCAGCACCTACAGAATAATGAGACAGATATTATACAAAATCATTGCTATAACCAGCGTGTTATTAAGCGGCTTAGGACCACAAGTTGCTTCTGGTCAGGCAAATAAATTCGAACCAATATCCCCTGCAACCGAAAACAAAGCTGTATTGGAGTTAGCTAATTCGGCAAGCTCAACGGTGACGATAACTAATTCATTGCCAAAAGCAGACGCTGTTTTATGCGGCAGTTCCTCAGACACAGTGAGCTTAATGTTATGGCAAGGGTGTAATTCTATCGCCATCTCTGAAGCAAGAACAGACTATGCAGTGGCGTTACTTTCGGTGCCTAATAATTTGCCCGAAATAGCCATAAAGACAACCCAAGATTCCTTTATCCCGGAACCTGTGCTCGCTCCCAGCGATAAAAGGGCGGATGCGGGGATAGTACCTGTTATGGGGGTTAAAATCCTAAATGAATTAACAAGGGAATGGACCCTAAAGCAAACCGACTCCATTGCTGATGAGCCTGTCCGATGGGTTTCTCCCGGCAATAACCACCTTGTGGTTATGCGCTGTTGAGCAGTTCCCGTTTCCTTATCCTTTAATAAATTAAATTAACTAAACAAATATGTCAGAAGAAAATAACCGTAATGGTCAGTCATTTGGAATGAACCAATCTGCTGGCCGCAGCAATTTGCCTTGGGTGATCTTGGCAGTAGTAATTTTATTAATTATCTTGGGCGTAGCATTGTTCCGCGATCGTTTGTTCCCGTCCGATGCAGCCAATAATGCATCTACAACTGCTCAAGAATCCAAGCCGTCTGGGTATCAGGCTGTATTCTTAACAAACGGCCAGGTTTACTTTGGCAAGCTTAGCGATGTTAGCGCAACTTACGCCACTTTGACAGACATTTATTATCTTCAGGTAGCTCCTCAACCAGGCTTGCAAGGTTCTGGTCAGAACGGTCAGCAACAGCAACAGCAACAACAGCAACTATTGCTGGTTAAGTTAGGCAAAGAGCTGCATGGTCCTGTAGATGAAATGAAGATCAACCGCGACCAGATCTTGTTCTACGAAGACATCAAAGAAGATGGTACAGTTATGACCAAGATCCGCGAAGACAAAGCTAATACCGCTAATGGCACTAACAACCAACAGCAGCAACAGCAACAGCAGAACCAAAATCAACAGCAGACTCAAACACCGGCAACTGGCACTAATCGCTAATCCGCAATTCGTACAAATTAAAAGACCGGCATTGGCCGGTCTTTAAAAATTTAAAACCGGCCGGAGCCGGTTTTTATTATTTCGTTAAGTCTGCTACTAATTTGTCGAATCCGGCTGGAGCCTTGATGGACATTTCGGAAAGCATTTTACGGTTAACGGTAATGCCTTCTTTTTTAAGTATTGCTGCGAACTTGCTCCAGGTAGTGCCATTGTCGCGGAGGGCTGCGCCTAAGCGTACAAGCCATAATGCGCGCTGGTCGCGCTTTTTGTTGCGGCGGTCGCGGTATGCATAGCTGTCTGCTTTAAGCAAAGCCTCGCGTGCCTGGCGGAAGTTGGTAGAGCGTCGGTTGTCAAAACCTTTGGCTCGCTTAATTAAATTTTTACGGCGCTTGCTAGCAGCAACGCCTCGTTTGATTCTTGTCATGGGTTTATATGGTTACAGAATTACTTGTGAACAATCAACTGCTTAAGGCGGTTGTTAGCAGCGCTCATGGTTACGTCACGGCGCTTATTCTTGGTGGTCTTGCCAGTTTCGCGGCTGTTAAAGTGATCCTGGCCGCTTACGCGATGCATAATTTTGCCGGATTTGGTCTTACGGAAACGTTTGGCGGTTCCTTGATGAGTTTTTGCTTTAGGCATAATGTTAAATGAAATAATTATTTTGATGGAGCCAAGGTCATGCTAAGTGAATTACCAGCACGCTTTGGGGGCACTTCGATTCTAAAGGGGGTAGTAAGCGAAGTTTTAAACAGTTCCATCTGTTGCTCGGCCAGATTCACAAAAGCTTGTTCACGGCCTCGCATGCGGAGGTCAAGTTTTACCCAGTCGCCATCCTGCAAGAATTCATCGGCGCGCTTGGCTTTAGTGGCAATGTCGTGAGAAGCGATTTTGGCGCTCAACCGGATGGTTTTGACTTCCACTTTCTTAACCTTCTTTTTTTGTTGCTGCTCCATTTTCTTCTGCTGGTATTTAAACTTATCAAAACTGATAAGTTTGACCACAGGAGGCTGTGCGCCTGGAGACACTTCTACTAAATCTAAGCCGTATTCAGCTGCCAATTCCTGCGCTTTAGCTATAGGGAAGATTCCCAGCTGTTCGCCGGCATCGTTTAGAAGACGGATTTCCGGTGCGGTAATTTGCTTGTTAACTCTGGTCTTTTGCAATTGAGGGCTTAAATATTAGTATAACTGTTGTATATTATAACTTTTCTGCCTGAATTTGTCAAAGGCTGTTTATTTGGTTATTATTAGGACATATTGGCAGAAAATGCCGATGGCGAGACAGTCCGCAAACGCACGAGCGAGCCGGATGGCGAAGCGAGGAGTGCTGTTGAGACAGCGGCATTTTCTGCCATTTAACTAATAGAAATCAAAACAAGCCCTAAATGAAAACCGAAGAAATAATAACTAAAGTTGCAGAGGCTCCTGCAAAAGCTTTAGAAGATGCCATTGCTGGCAGCGAGCACGCGCTTAGTTCTTTAAACAAGCCTTTGCATGAGGCTCAAGACTACTGGCATGCTGTTGGCCCAGGATTAACAACCGGCGCCTCCGATGATGACCCTTCTGGCATAGCGACTTACTCACAGACCGGAGCCCAGTTTGGGTATATGTTTTTATGGCTCGCGCCACTGACTTTTCCATTGATGGCTACGATTCAAGAGATGTGCGCGCGCATTGGTATGGCGACTGGTCGGGGCTTGGCGTCTAATATTCGCACTAGCTATTCTAAGAATGTGGTAGCAGTTTTGGCTGCTGTGCTTTTTTTCACTAATACTTTTAATCTGGGAGCAAATTTAGGGGCGATGTCTAAAGCTGCCCAATTAATGCTTCCCGGCTTTCACTTTCTCACCCTGCTTTTAATTTTTACGATTGTTAGTATGGGGCTGCAGGTCTTCGTTTCTTATTCCAGCTATGCAAGATTTCTAAAGTATCTCTCTTTTGTATTACTTCTATATATTGCTACAGCTCTAACTCTGGATAATCTTCCCTGGAAGGAAATCTGGTACCATACACTAGTGCCCCACATGCCTCTTACCAAAGAAGGTTTTGTTATCGTGACCGCAATACTTGGAACTACAATTTCGCCGTATCTGTTTTTTTGGCAGACTTCACAGGAAGTAGAGGAGCGTAGGGCAAACGGGAAGATTAACATCAAGCTTCGCCACCAGTCTTTGAGAAAAAAGGAAGTGCGCCGCATGCGCTTAGATGTTACTGTTGGAATGTTGTTTTCTAATGTAGTGATGTTTTTCGTGATAGTTACTTGTGCCGCCGTGCTTTTTCCTCAGGGGATCATGGTTAACACGGCCGAAGATGCGGCCAGAGCCTTGCTACCATTAGCAGGACAACAGGCTTATACTTTGTTTGCATTAGGAATTATTGGAACCGGCCTTTTGGCAGTTCCGGTACTGGCGGGTAGCGCTGCTTATGCCCTGGCTGAAAGCTTCCACTGGAGTTTCGGCCTTAATCGTGGACTCAAGCACGCGCAGGCTTTCTATGGGGTAATAATTTTTGCCATGATGTTTGGTTTTGCTCTCAACCTGATAGGTATTAACCCTATTAAGGCTCTGATTTGGTCGGCGGTGCTAAACGGTATCGTAGCGCCGTTCATTATTTATTTTATTGTTAAAATTAGCAGCAACCGCAACGTAATGGGGAAATGGGTCAACGGTCTGTGGTCTAAGGCCGTGGGGTATATATCTTTGGTCCTTATGACGGTGGCTGCTGTAGGAGCAATAATTGCCATGGTCGGCTGATTGACAGCCGGCCAATTTTTTTATATACTACTGGGTTCGAATAACCTTTAGGAGGCACAATTATGTTTTCACTTTTTCTCTTTTTTTCAACCACTGGGGACAGTCTGGGGCTTGTGTTTATAGTTCTGATTTTTGTCCTTTTCGCGCTCGCTTCCATGCGTATGATTAGGCGGAATAACGACGCGGCCATAAGACTTGGCTTGGATGACAACGGGGATCCTGTTGTCGTAAACGAAAACGCCGCTGCCCAGTATGTTGCAACCGAAGGCGAAGATTTCGTCCGGCTGGATCCGGCTGGGCCCGTGGTTGAGACTGAGATTATACCTCAGGTGGAACCGCTGGAGGCGATGCCCGAACCGGAGAGTAGATAATACAAAAGCTGCGAAGTAATTCGCAGCTTTTTATAATTGCGTTTTTTTATTCTTGTTGATTCTATATAAGGTTACTGACCAGCAGTTCACTGCTGCCTATTCTTGGTTGTCTAACTTTACCGCAGCCTCGGGCGTGGAAACTGGTTTGCTCATAACAAATAGCTGGATAAGGGCTAGGGCAATGAGGTAGTAGACTAGCATCGCTAGCAAAGTTGTCCATTCAAAGACGCTGCCTTCTACCTGGGTGATATTGAATACAGCCAGGAAGGGAGCCGCAAAAGGGTAGGTGACAGAATAAATGAAGTCGGTAAACCCTGCATTGGGATTTGCTCCTAGCAGCTTTAGGACAAAACGGAATGCCAGCAGGGCTTCGATGATGCCGAGAATATACCAGACAATTTGCGTGCCGCGGTATAGGGGGCGGGTAGCGTTTGAGTTGTATGCGTTCATATATATCCTTTCTATTATTTATTTCCCTCTGTTAGGTAAATCGTCCCGGAAGTAAAAATGTTTCAAATAAGGGTAAATAAAAAAATCCGCTCATTAAGCTAAGTAGCTGTGTGCGGATTCATTTTATTTTTAGCAGCGTTGAACGACGATATCGGTTTGGCCGAGCTGGGTAGCATTTTTACATCTTACGGCGCTAATGACAGCCGCACTGTACTCACTGGTATCTGTGAGGATAATCACCTTTTCGCCTGTTGCTAAAACCCTTTCTCTTAAAGGTACGGACTTAAGATCCACCTTGCCTTCCGGAGACAGAAAAAGCCTTTGTTGCTTTACATTGATATAAATGTGCTGAGGCTGCTTAAGAAGAGATGATAAAACCCCTGCGCGAATGGTCTCTTCGGAAACCTTTTCGGCGCGGCTGCTTGTTTGTTCCTGGCGCAGCATCTGTTTAACCTACAGTTGCTTTTCTTTCTCGGCGCGAGCTTTTAATTCCTTCAAGATCATCTTATCAGCTTCGTTGCTGCTCATACACCCCCCTAAAAATTACCCCGTCCGCGAATCGTTGTCTGTGTAAAACAATCTTACTATACTTCGGATACTAAAGTACATAGCAAAAAGCATCATAATCGAAACGGCCAGATATGTAGTGAAGATTTTAGTATCTAAATTCTCTGCTTGGTACAGACTTAGCGCTGAGCTTTCGGCAATAAAGAAGCCGATCATGGCGATGACAAAATCTACCACCACTCCGGCTTTTTGGATACGGCTGGTGAATCCGGCAGCTATAACTAATATGGCAATGACCATAACTAATACCGATTGCGAAAATCCACCGGCTTCTTTAGTGGCATAGGGGAGACTCACTAGCAGCATGACGGCTGTAGTGAGAAACAGGTAGCGCACCACGGGACCGTGGTAATGCGGCTTGCTCGTTGGGGTTTGAGATTGTTCGATTTGTTGTTCCATGTTAGTAAAATCGCTGTTAGTTAAGAAAAGTTTCAAATATTTTCTGAAACAATTGTTGCTAAATATCCGATTCATACGGTACAACCTTAAAATACTTAATATGAGCGCACAAGAAAAACTTTTTAATTTACCTTTGGCAATTGGCATAGTCGCCCTTGCCGTGGCAGGCTTATTTACTTTTACAAAATCATTCCCTGCTTCTTCCGATCGGTCCGAGAATTTGCCCGATCAGGTAATTCTCCCCATACCCTTTAGCCCGCAAGCTCCCAATGATAACTGGAGCCGCAATGAAGACTGTGAAGAGACAAGCATCACTATGGCGAATGCGTTTTTGAGCGGCAATACTTCCAATACGCTTGAGTCAAGTGAAGCCCAAAAATCTATTGATAATTTAAAAATTTGGGAGGATGCTAATTTGGGTTTCAATGTGGATACTGGTGCGGACGCTACAACCAGAATGGCTGAAGGGGCTTTCTCTTTGAAAGTGACTCAAATAGCTGGTTTTACTGAGCAGGACCTCAAGAGAGAATTAGCTTCGGGTTATCCTATATTGCTGCCTATCAATGCCAAGCTAATAAAGGGTCAGCAGTACCGCAATGAGGGCCCCACATACCATATGGTGGTAATCCGCGGCTATCGGAATGGTAAATTTATTATTAATGATCCTGGCACAGAACGGGGGAATGGCAATGAATTCACTTTTCAGGATTTGCACAACGCAGCTGCAGATTGGGACAACCATGCTCAGGAAATGAAACCGGATAGAAAAATAGTTTTGGTTCTGTCTAAATAAAAATCCGCTATAACGATAGCGGATTGCCATATAAGGCTACAATTGTATTGCCATTTTAGGCGCAGTTGGATGCGTTATTGCGCGCATCGCGCTCCTCGGCCGTAACTGTTTGCGGGGTGTCCAGTCTCTGCGGGTTCGGCGTGCGCGGTGTTGCTGTCACGCCTGGGGCGTTGTTAATTCCGGCTGATCCCATCTTGTCGGGATCATCACCGATGAGTACTCTGCCTGGCCGGCGCTTGGTAACGTGCGGCTGGGGATCACGGTGCTTGATGAGCTTAAGATCCCTGCTGATGAATTGGATGATCCAGTCCCAGCAGGTTGAATGCTCTTCACAGACTTCCGATTCGAAGTTGGCTTTTGCATGGATAGGAGCACAGAGAACGTCTTTATAGACATATTGCCTGGGTTCCAGAACCTGGTCGGTGCAGATCAGCGCCGTAGAGTCCCGATCGATGTTGATTGTACCATTCAGGTACGGCTCAATCTCTTCCAGAGCTTCAGCAGTTATCACCGAAAGCGACTGACAGTGGTTTTTAAAGCCAGTTGTAATTTTATCCATGATGCTCCTGTGCAAAGCGATGGGCGCTACTACCAAAAACAACAATCTTTTCATTTACTATCCTCCTTAAGGTCTTGCATAAAGACTTAGAAAAATACCACATGCGGTGGTATTTGTCAATGCATGGGGCTTGTAGGTTTTGTCAGTTCGAGTTGACAAAATTGAAATAAACTATATAATGACCGCAAGTCGGCGGACGTCATAATTTAGACACCGCAGCTTAGAGGAGGAAATATGAAGACGTTTGCGAAGATCTCTCTGGGTGTAGGGATTGTGATTTGTGTCGCTATCCTGGCCGGTATTTTTATTATTGCAGTTGACATTGCGTCAGGGTTCTTTCTTTATCAATCCACTTTTAAGGGGATTCTTAATTCCGGTGGTGTAAAGAATGTTTACCTTGCCAAGACAATTGCAGTGGTGGTGTCGGCAATATGGTACATCGCTGTACCCCTTTTGATCTTTAGTTTTATCAAGTTTCAGAGGACAAGGGCAGTGGCGGGAATAGTTGCGCTGTATGCCAGTTGGTTTCTGTTACTTTACCTATTTACTTACAACAGCGGTGATTTGATATTCAATCCGATCACCGGGCAGGCTAACTATAATTACTACAAAACCACAGAGGGAGTCGTGGAGTTATTTCCTGCAGATGTAAAGCATCACCCAATCTTAGGAGTAGCTTTACCAGCTGTGACAACCGATGTAATGGGCGAGTTCGTGGCTCAGAACCCGGGCTTTAAGTTTGAGTTTAATAGACTTAATAAACCAGGTGAATCAAAATCTGGTGGTGTGCTTAAGAGTTTGGCCTCTAATACGTTGGTCGACTCTGGCCGTTCCTGGAGAGGGGGGACGGTAGATTACAAATACCTGGACTTCTATATGGAGAGGCTATCTGCCACCAATGTGGGTTATATAGCGCGGTTTAGTTGTGATAATGATGGTGGGTATTATCGCCTGCCTGTCTCGCTTAATTCCGAAGATCTTCTGGCAACCTATTTGACTGACGAAACTGGTAAGAAATTTAAAGCTGAGTCAGTTACAGGAGAGTTTGAGAACGGGGTAAGGACTTTAGCATACCAGGAAAAAATGATAATCGAGGTGTTGTATGGTGGCACAGCACAAAACAATCCTTACCGGATTTTTTTCCCATCAGGTAGTATTTCGATATTCGAATAGGTGTCCGTGTAGGACACCTTTTTTATTTTGCCATTTACTTTACTGAGTTGAAGAAGTCAATGGTGCGCTGCATTACAGTCGGCCACGCCGGCCCGAATTCGTGTCCTTCGCCTGGGTATTGGTGGAATACAACTTCTTTGTTTTTTGCCTTCAGTGCATCATAAGTGCGTTGGCTCCACTCCAGCGGAACGTCGGCATCATTTACTCCATGGTTGATCATTACCGGCGCAGAAACTTTGTCGAAGAAATTGACCGGCGACATGTTGTCCCAGAACTTAGGATTAGTTTGCGGATCGCCATGCTGCTGTTTTATTTGAGCTACTGCTTCGGGCCGGCTCTCCGTCCAGCGATAATAGCTTTCTCTTGCATCGCTGGATACTGGAGCATAGAGCATAAAGCCTTCTACCAGGTCTGGTTGGGTAACCATAATGGCTTGGGCTATGCCGCCGCCCATGGAGTGGCCGATCATATAAATGCGGTTAGTATTTGCAGAGGCAAGATCAGCTGCCTTAAGCGCGTAAATGGAGTTGATAACGTCTTCTATGTATCCCAGTCGGATGTTGCCTTCGACATTGTCGTCTTTGCCGGATTGCGCATGGTTGCGGTAGTCTGGATGAATGACGATATAGCCTCGGCTGGCAAAATAGTCTTGTTCCCGGCGCAGGCCGCGGCCGTTGGTATAGATAGCCGGATCAATGTAGCCATGGTTCATTATTACCACAGGGAACGGACCGGTCCCTTTTGGAATATTCATTATTCCAGAAATGGTTAAGCTGCCGCTTTTGTAGGTTATATAGTAGCGGGTGTACGTTGCTGTTTGGGCTTGCACTTGCCCTAAAGTTAAGTCGCGGCCGTCGAACTGTTTTTGCATTAATGCCGGCAGGGAGACGGGATCCGCTTCCTGCTGAGTTTCTTTCGCGGTGGTGTTGTCGGTGCCCTGATTTTGGTTGGAATCTTGAGTTTGCGGAGAGCAGCCAGCGGCTACAAATGATAAGAATGCAATTGGCAATAATAGTTTATTCGATAGTTTGTTCATATATTCAGTATAGCGAACTTCTTGCTGAAAAAAGCATTGACAGATAAGCCATTTTCTGGCACTATTAGATGTTTGAAGACCAGCTAAGGAGGGCTGTATGAAATCACTATTTTTGGTGTTGGTAGTGTGCTGTTTTGGGGCTTTGCTCATAGGCTTTACCATCTATTACCAAAATACTGCTTCGCTTGTTTCCAATGCGGCCAATAAAGCGAATGATAAGGAACAAAATGTGGCCCGTAACAAGCCCAAGAAATCCAAAGCGCCGGCCAGCAGAATTTACGTTAAGGTAAAGCAGGTTGTCGACGGCGATACAATAGTCCTGGAGAACAATAGTCGTTTGCGGTATATTGGCATCGACACCCCGGAAAAAAATGATCCTCGCAAACCTGTGCAATGTTTTGCCGAGCAGGCGACTCAAAAGAATAGGGAATTAGTAGAAGGGAAGTTCATCTGGTTTGTCCATGATGTTAACGAGAAGGACCGTTACGGCCGGCTTCTGGGTTACGTTTACTTAGCTGATGGAACGTTTGTGAATCTGGAGCTGGTTAAGTCTGGCTACGCCTTTGCAGTGTCTTACCCGCCGGACGTTTCTAAGCAGGCTGAGCTGAAAAATGCCGAGCGCATTGCCCGTGAGAATAGCCTAGGATTATGGGGAGGATGTAGTATCAGCACAACGCCTAAAGGCAGGTATCAGACCAATTCGGTCAATCAATAAAATAACCACTAACATTTAGTTAGTGGTTTTTAATTATTCTTTCGGGAAAATCAGGCAGTTGTATTGACCGGCCTGAAAGTAGATGCAATCCTCTTTGATATGCTTCGCAATATCGGCAAGCTTTTTTAGAAGCACTGGAATTTTTTGTTTGCCTACGAACGATACTTCGTATCTCCGACACTCGTCGTAAACGATTTTCTGCTGATTGTTTCTCCAGAAACCGGCTGTCGGCAGAGTGGTGGCGCTGAATGCACCGAAATTGTCGAACATAAACCTTTCCAGATCTTTTTCGACAGTGCTCTCGCCGAGTTCGGTTTGCAGCTTATGAGAAGGCAGTAAAAATTGAGCGGCTCGTCCCAAATCGACAAGTTGGTATCCTTCGCCTTGGAATGGTGTCCAGATGTTGCTTTGGGAGTCCCCTTGTATTGATTCCTTTTCGTCGAATAAATTGAGTTGCGCACCTTTTTGGCTATCTCTGATCAGAGCTGAAAAGAGGTCGGTCATGGTTTGCATATTTTCGTGCAAGACTCTTTTGCCCTCGTCGGTAATGCAATACATAATGCGCCTGCGGCCGCCTCTTTTGTGGGTTATTTTGCTCTTTTCGGTGCTTAAATAGCCTTTATTTTTGAGACGCTGCAGGGTTGTGTACATTGCGCCTTTCGAAACTTTCTTCCCTAACGACTCTTCGATGTATTTTACAATCTGAACGCCATAAGGTTTGTTCATTGCGCTCGTGCAAGCAAGCACAGACAGTTCAAAAAGCCCTAAGAATATTTTTCCCATATATTCCTCCTGTGATTTTAATAAATAAAAATACCACGGTTTGTGGTATTTGTAAAGGCGCTGGTTTCCAGCTTTGGGCAGTCAATGCAGCTTTGTAAGTCTCAGCACTTTGTAAGTCTCTGCAAAAGCCTTCGCCTCTATAATATATGGTTCGCCGTCAGTGTTCCCGTCTGCATCGCACGTATCGGCGAGCATGCAATTTTCATCTCCCATTTGAGGGGCGCCCCACGAAGCCATAATTTCGATGGGCTCGTTGAAGGGGTTGGGGATGGCTCGGCAATATCCTTTTGCGTTATAGACACCTTCTTCGTCCGAGGGTTCGTAGCGGCTTAAAAACTTCATCTCCTTAAGTTTTATAGTGCAAGAACGGTTGCCGAGTTGAAACGGCAATTACCGGTTATTCTTCGATTGGCTTTTCTGCCTTCGACAGATTCGATGCAGCGGGCAACGAAACCCTTGGTCACATAATAATTGCCCACGTCGTCGGTGGCAATATACTCGCCAAGGAGCAAACCCCAAAAAGAAAAATAATACGTGTTATCTTTGATTGTTCCAGCTTTGCTTTTGAAGTAGCTATGGATTTGTTCAAAAGTGAAAGGGTCCCAAGTGTTATCTCTTTCCCTGCAGAATTCGATGATCTTGGCTGCAGCAGTTTCATTTTCGAATGCACCAAAGGCTCCCGTAAGGTGGGATGAAATGTCAATATCGCTTGGTTTGTGGTTGCAGTCCGATGGGTCAGTGATTATCTCCTCATACGTAACGGTATAGAACGGTACCAGCTCGTCGAAATTATGACGAACCATATTGTCTGCGTACTGTTTTTGTCCTGAATTCATACTTCCTCCTAGAATAAGTAAAATATCACTAAAGCATGGGCAGGTCAACTGGGTTGAGTGTAGTAGGCATTACGAACGTATGAGTATTCAATTCTACGTTTTTAAATACCACTTAGATATTAGTATTTACAAAATCCAAATATTATGTTATAATTAAGCCAGATATACACTTTGTTTGTTCTGAGGATGCTGGCACGAATCTAAGCATTATTCGGAATCATAAGAAACAAAAATAAATAGAAAATTTGCCACAAATACTACGAACATCTGTCGCGGTGTTGCTGTGCATAGCTGTATTTTCAGGTTTCTTCACGCAACCATCTTTAAACAATCAGGCTAAGGCTGCTGTTTTGTTAGAGGATGATTTTTCTGGCACTACTATTGATACAGACAAATGGATGGAATACGAAAACCAAGGGGCTGGTAATGGAGGCTCTGCTGGTAATGTTCAACAGAACGGATCTTTGACTGTGGTAGGAAATAACGCATGGAATTCGAACGGCATAAAATCAGTAAGTACCTTTGACCGCAGCCAGGGCGACATTAATATAGAGGCGGATTGGACTTTAAGCAACTGCGCGGCTACCACCGGTGGTTTAACCTACGGGAGCTGGGTTAACGGCACCTTGCAAAATAACACCATTTTACTTAACCGATTAAGTGGTGCCTTTAAGCTTTGGTCTTTTAATACCTCTGCAGATGTGACAGGTGTGACTTGCACTAATGGAACACCGATTCATGTGCGCATGGTTATTAAGCAAGCAGGAGGGGTTGATGTATATTTAAATAACAGCCCAACGCCAAACGGGAGTCTGACTGCTGGACAGGCGCCGAATAGTTTCAACAATCATACTATTCAAATAATGCAGTATGACACTTCTACTATTACCATAGATAACTTGTCCGTTACTCAGGGAGTAGATGCCGTGGAGCCAGATGCTCCAACAAATTTGTCTGCGACTCCGGGAGCCGGAGAGGTGGCTTTGACATGGTCCGCACCAGCTGATAATGGAGGATCGGCGATCACAGATTATTTAGTGGAGTATAAGTTGTCTAGCGAGCCCACTACATGGACCACTTTTAACGACGGGACCTCTACTACAACCGCCACCATTGTTACAGGCTTAACCAATGGTTTGAGTTACGACTTCAGAATCTCGGCTACCAATCTGGTGGGGACTGGGGATTCATCGGAGCCCGACTCTGCGACCCCAGCGCTTTCCGTGCCTTCTGCCCCTTTGAGTCTGGCAGCAAGTACAGGAGTAGATGGTCAGGCAAGCCTGACTTGGTCTTCACCCTTAACCAACGGCGGCAGCGCGATTACCGATTATATAGTGCAGTATAAATTAAATAGCGAGCCTAGCACATGGATCACTCTTAATGATGGCACTTCAACAACATTAGCTGCCACAGTAACAGGTTTAACTAATGGTGTGAGTTATAATTTTCGCGTTGCTGCAGTCAACGAGGTTGGAACGGGAGCAAATTCTTCTAGCGTGACAGCCACTCCCACCAATTACGCCCTATCAGATAATTTTCTAGGCACCACCATTAATACCGATAAGTGGATTGAAGTAGATACAGCCGGAGCAGGGGGGACGTCCGGCTTGGTACAGCAGAATAATAAATTAACCACTACTGGGAATAACACCTGGGGGGGAGCTAGGCTGGTAAGTCAAGAACAGTACAGCAGGGAGGATTCGCCAGTAATAACCACAGAGTTTTCCTTTAGTAATATCGGCACTTTTGCTGCCCCTATGGTTTATGGTTCCAACACCACTTTAGATGCCGTGACATCTAATAATTATTTTATTTTGAGTCATTCAAGTGGTTACTTCTTCTTAGCTTACGGTTTGGATGGCGGTAATTGGGAATCATTGCTTAGCACTGGAGTATCCATAGTAGCTAACCGGCGCTATCGTTCTGTTATGACCGTGAATCCAACGCAAGGCGTCACTTTTCAGCTGTATCAAGATTCCAACGAGGATAATGATTTTGAAGATGCAGGAGAAGATACCGATCTCTTGGCTGGCGGCGTAAACTCTATAAGCTTGGGAACCTTTTCGACTGGCCATTTTTTGACCACTTCGTATAGTTCCACTACGACCACTTCTGTATATAGTGTTATTGTGGATGTATCCGATCCAGCTGCGCCTGATGCGCCAACAGGATTAACCGCCAGCCCAAGTTCAGGTCAAGTAGTATTATCATGGACTGCCCCTGGAAGTAATGGAGGCGCGGCAATTACAGACTACCTGGTCGAGTATAAGCTGACTAGTGAACCAACCACTTGGACGACTTTTAACGATGGTACGTCCACTACTACCTCTGCAACCGTAACAGGTTTAACAAATGATCTAAGCTATGATTTTAGGGTTTCAGCTGTTAATTCCATCGGGACTGGGACTGCCTCTGGCGCGGAATCGGCAACTCCGGCCTTGTCTGCCCCTTCGGCTCCCCAGGCTCTCACAGCCGACACTGGTTCTAGTGGGCAAGTTGGCTTGGATTGGGATACCCCACTGTCCAATGGTGGTGCTGCAATTTCTGACTATATTGTGCAGTATAAGCTCTCAAGCGAACCAACCACTTGGATGACTTTTAACGACGGTACGTCTACCTCTACGTCAGCGTTTGTATCTGGCTTGGTCGACGGGCAAAGCTATAATTTTAAAGTCGCGGCCGTTAACTCGGTCGGTACAGGTGTTTTTTCTTCCTCGATTACAGCAACCCCCAACAGTTACGCATTGTCCGATGACTTTAGTGGCACAATAATTGACACTGATAAGTGGAATGAAACTGATTCTGCCGTCAATGGGATAGGTGGTTCTGCAGGAAATGTCCAACAGAACAACGGGCTGACAGTAACCGGCAACGATAATTGGGGTACTAATGGCGTTGAATCTGACGATACTTTTGACCGGACCGACGGTGATATTGAAATTACAGTGGTGATGCGAGCCTCTCATTGTACTTCTGGCAATAGTTTTGAGTTTGGTTATGGTGACATGGATATCATTAACGCGGGAACAAGCTATATTGTCACGAAGAATGCTGGTGCGTGGCAATTATATTCATGGAACAACGGCTCTTCGGCTGGAGTAACAAGTTTGACTGGAATTAGTTGTACTGCCGATACGGATTTAACTCTGAAGCTAGTGGTTTTGCAAGAGGGTGGAGCCGAAGTTTATTTTAATGATTCACAGACTCCGGCAGGTACTCAAGCATGGGGAACTTTTACCAACGCTCCGGTGTGGTTGCAGAATTATTCCGCGGGAGTAACAACGACCTTTCGAAGCATAACTGTTACTGAACCGGCTGCTGGCCCTGGTGTACCATCTATTACCCAAGCAGATGCAGGGGATGGTGCAGTGTAATTGGTTTGGTCGGTTCCAAGCGACAACGGTTCGCCAATTACAGATTACCTAGTTGAATATAAACTAGCTTCTGACTCCTCATGGGCAACCTTTAATGATGGCACTTCGAACGAAAGCACAGCTACTGTTACCGGTTTAACAAATGGCGCCTCATACAACTTTAGGGTGTCTGCCATTAATACAAACGGCTCCAGCGATACCTCAGCAGTTGCCACAGCAACGCCGCTGTCTGCCACCCCTCAGGCTCCTTCGGCTGTATCTGTTACCATTACTGGCACGCCAACTGTAGGCGAATTATTAGTGGGCTCTTATACCTTTGCCGATCCTAATGGCGACACCGAAGGAAGCACTTCTTTCCGTTGGCTTAGAGCCGACACTGTTGGAGGGAGTTATTCAGCAATTTCCGGCGCTACTAGCCAAAATTACACAATTACTTCTGATGATCTAAACAAATACATCAAATTTGAGGTCACACCTACTGCAAACAACTCGCCAGCGATCGGTACTCCAGTTTTAAGCAGTGCCACTGTACAAATAGACGAGGTTGATTATTTAAATCACATTCTTTCTACAGGTCAAAGTCTTTCTACAGGCACTAATGGCGCACCGGCGCTATCGACTACTCAGCCATATAGTAATCTAATGCTAAATGGGGCGTCCCTTGTCAACTTGGTTGAGAGCGGAGTAGAAACTATGAGCAGTGCCTTAGCGAACACGCTTACTTCTTTATCTCCGGGTGGAAATTATCAGTCAGTAGTCACTCGTCATGGCGTGGGTGGGACTGCTTATTCTGGTTTAAAGAAGGGAACAGGTCCTTATAGTACTGGTATGACTCAGGTAACGAACGTAAAAAATGCCGCTACGGCTTTAGGGCGGGTTGCCCGAGTTGTGGGAGTAACTACTATTCACGGTGAATCAGACCATTTGGCAGGGAATAGTGCTGCTTATGAGTCATATTTGGTACAGTGGCAGAATGATTATGAAACTGATGTTAAGGCTATTACTGGTCAATCTGGTGATATCCCATTATTTACCGACCAAATGAGTTCCCATACAGGATATAACGCCGCTACTTCGGGTATTCCCATCGCTCAATTATCCGCCTCGGAGAATAATCCAGACGAAATTATATTGGTCGGTCCAAAATACTTCTTAAACTATTCTGACTCAGCGCATTTAACCGCAGCAAGTTATCGATGGTTGGGCGAGTATTACGGCAAGGTAATGAAAAAAGTTTTGATTGATCACCAAGACTGGCGGCCGTTAAGTCCAGATTCTATCGTTCGTACTGGCAACGTCATACTGGCCAACTTTCATGTCCCAGGAGGTGAGTTAGCTTTTGATACGACCATAGTAAGTGCTAAAGCTAATTATGGTTTTGAATACTATGACTCAACTTCTTCGGCTACGATCAGCTCAGTAGAAATTTTAGATGGTGATACGGTCAAGATAACTTTGTCTGGCACTCCTACTGGGTCAAACCAGCGACTGAGATACGCGTACACGGGTACCCCGGGGTCTCAGCCGGGAGCTTCCGTAGCAGGGTCTGCTCGCGGTAACTTGCGTGATACAGACAGCACTCCTTCTCTGCACGGTAATACCTTGTACAACTGGGCAGTTCATTTCGACAAAGCAATAACCTTAGACACTTCCGCTCCTATCATTGCCTCCATATCTTCTAGTAAGTCTGACGGCACGTACAGTGTCGGGGAAGTAATCGACATTGATGTCGTGTTTTCCAAAGCCGTGTCTTCGACCGGTAACGTTACTGTAACCCTTGAGACAGGTGCTACGGATCGAACTTGTACTTTTACTGTTACTTCTAATACTACTGGAACTTGTGATTACACTGTGCAAGCCGGTGATTTAAGTTCGGATTTAACAGTTAGGTCAATTTCTGGCACCATCGCGGATCTGGACGGAAACCCAATGGTGAACTTTACTCCAGCCACTAATCTGGCTGCTAATAAAGCCTTGGTTATTGATACAACAGGGCCAATTATTAGTTCGGTCGTTGCAACGCCATCTACAACAAGCGCAGTAATTACCTGGACTACTAACAAACTGGCTTCTACAGGAATGACTTACGGATTAACCTCAACCCATACTGTTACTGCTCCTGTTACCGACACTTCTCCCAGAGTGTTGTCTCATTCAAAAACTATTTCGTCATTAATAGCATGTACCACGTACCATTATAGTGTGGTCTCTGTAGATTCTTCATCTGTTTCGACTACCAGCCCTAACGCAACATTTACAACAGATGGTTGTGTTGGTTCGGCCGAAATCCTAGCAGATGAAACCACTGCCATAGATGCATCTACAGGAGGTACTGCTCAGTTAACAAATGGCGGAAACACTATTCTGTTGAATATTCCTGCAGGAGCAACGGCAGATAACCTGTTCTACCAAATTAAATTAATTGATCCAGCAGACGGTCTTAATGGCACAGGAATTCCAACAGGTAAGACCGCAAGCAACTTGGTGTTCGATCTAAAGAATATTTACGATGTTAACACTGGAGTTGCCCCCGGCTTTGACGAGCCTATCGAAATTACTGTTACCTACGATGAAGATGACCTAAATGGTATTGATGAGTCTTCTTTGGAAATCTGGCATTACAGTGGCGGGGTATGGACATCGTTGGCTCCTTGCACGGTAGATACAAATGCCAATACCGTGACGTGCGAAACCGATTCATTTTCAGTTTTTGGCTTGTTTGGTGAGGTGGCCGCGGCAGCGAGTGGAAATTGGACAGGAGACGGCAGTCATCCTGCACCCGTCGAACAGCCTCATGCGCTTGGGACTAACATCATTACTTCAGACGGAACGATTTACACGCTCACACGCGATGGCAAGCGCAGGCCGTATACTTCTGCCGGAGCTTATTTATCTTATGGGTTTAATACATGGACGAATGTCGTTCCAGCTAATAACGCCGATTTAGCTTTAGAAATTGGTAGCTTTATCCCCGTTCGGGACGGATCGATTGCTTGCTCGGACAGAGGTTCGGACAAAGGTACCTGTTACCTTATTACGGGTGGCAAGAAGGCTGGATTTACTTCTAGCGCTGTATTTAAAGCTTTGGGCTTCTCGTTTGGAAATGCTATTTATGGAGATGTTTCTTTTATGGAAACTGCCCCAAACCTCTCCACTTCAGAACAAGCACATCTTGCCGGTACTTTGATCAACAATTCTGGCACCTTGCAGATTATCTCTGTCGGAGCATTAGTTGGTATTCCTTCTATGCAGATTCTAACCTCTTGGGGGTACAATCCAGCTCATGCAGTCCTAGCCAATACCTTCGACAAAGCATATTCCCAGATCCAAGTTCTAGCAGAAAGATTGGCAGGAGTATTAAATTTCTAGTCCCTAATTTATACAATATTAAAACACCCGCAAGGGTGTTTTTCTTTACCCATCTAAACCCCCAGCTTTAGCTGGGGTGTGCGTTTGAAAGCGTAGCTCTCGGCAAAAGCACGCTACAATAAAATCACCTCAAGCAAGAAAGGAGGTGATTTTAAAAATGGTTTCAAGTCGAAGATTGTACCAACTTGAACATAGCACTTACCGTTGTTTCTACCATGTGGTTTGGACTCCAAGGTATCGAAACAAGGCATTGCAAGACAAGTATACCAAAGCTGAACTCAAAAGAATATTTCTGGCCATCTGCAAGTGGAAAAGCTGGGAAATGTCTGCTTGGCACATTGGCGATGATCATATTCATCTCTACATTGGAATACCACCCAAGTATTCTGTTGCCTATGCTTTGGCAGTTCTTAAGTCTAAATCAAGTGCCTGGCTCAAGAAGAAGACTAAGCGGTTTCCTAAAGGAGCTCTTTGGGCCAGAGGCTACTTTGTATCCACTGTAGGCATTGATGAAGCAATAGTTAAGCGTTATGTTCAGAACCAAGAACATCATCAGATAGAACTGCCAAAGCTCTTCTAAGTGTTAGATGCCTGCTACGGCAGGCAAAGATAAAAGCCACCAGCGTTTAGCTGGTGGCTAGTTTACTGGCGGACACCATCTCAAAAAACCTTAAACACCCGTATGAAGAGATCATGTAGATGTATGGGATGATAAATTTGGGGAATAAAAAATCCCCTGATGTGGTCTCTGGGGATTGTCTAAATACTGTACTTGATATTCTAGAAATCAACGCAATTGCCATTTTCGATTTTAACTCCCTCGGCATAGCCAGCACTATTACATTTGAAGCCGATCTCAGCGGGAAATAGCCTGACGTATTCAAAATGGGACACGATAATCAAAACACCGCCTTTGTGGCCTTCAAGTTTTTGCTTAAGCCATTCGAAATCCTCACGGTGAGAATTATCGCTCCACAATTTTTCTTCCACGATCATTTCGGCAAGTTGCATTTCCTGCCTGATAATCTGGGCTGTTTCTACTGCGCGGTTTGCGGAGGAGGACCAGATCGTGATCTCGCAACCCGCTTCGTTAATACTCCTCTTTATCTTTTTAGCAAGCCTTAAAGACTGTTCTTTGCCACACTCCGATAAGCCCGGATTGGGGCCGTTAGCGTAAGCGGCGTGCCTAACTAAAAAGATAGGCCCTTGTAAATTAAGTTGTTTCATACTCACTCCTAAGATTTGTAGTATCTAAAAACTAAGCCGGAGCTTATGCCTGATAATATATCGTTTATTGACATCGTGTCAAATATAAACAAAAAACACCTCATCAACAAGAGGGTTTTTAGGTTGGTGGAGATGGCGGGAGTTAAACCCGCGTCCAAGTCTTTTTCACCGTTCCATTGTTCACAAGATTAGTTCGTTTAAGTTACCACTAGCCTTACAACGAACAACTAAGCTAATGGTCGATATATAAAATTTCGGTGTTATTGCATATATCGGACAACAACACTATAGCTCAAAATAATCTGGCGGATCTCTGCCCAGAGCGGGGCAGAGGACCAGGCGTTTGCCTAAATGTTAAGCGAACGCAGGTGCAAGTTGCGCATTTTTAAATGCGGTAACGACCTTGTTCCATGAGTTTACACTTATGGTTGCTTGTAAGATTTACGAGCTTGCAAGCTGGCTCGTCTTGCATATAGAGCGATGTCGAAGTCCTGTCGAAATCCGGCATCCCCAGCCACAGTATTTTACGGTAAAATAGCCGATTTGTCAAGATCAAAACATTGCTATATAATAGGAAAAACACCCTAGGAGGTTAGTCATGCAGAAACTGGAAGTTGAACTTGGGACATCTCACCTTTCCATTGGTGATCCTGTAATCTTGCGTCCGAGAGAATCTCGCAGCAGGGAATACCCTCCTTTTATGGAGGAACAGCAATTCTTTGTCGATCAAATCAAGCCGGCCCATCCGTGCACCCCTCATTCGCCTCGCATCTTTATTAAAGATGCGCATGGCCAATACGTAGTCGAGAGAGCTCTAGATGGCCGTATTATCAACGGCCGCTTTGATTCCGCGGATTTTATTCCCGCCAAAAATAACTAAAGACTCACTCGAGTCTTTTTTATTTGCCCGAGCAATTATGGTATTCTTAAAATGCAATTAAATATTGTAATTATGTTAAGCGAAGGCGGATCTCATCCCGATCAAAATGAATTTTTAAAGAAGGATAGCGGTTTTCAAATGCCCGAACCGGTCTTTAGAAGCAGCGAGGGTAAAACTGTAATTCCTTACTCCCAGAAGGGAGCTGTTAGGGCCGAACAGCAAACGGAGCGGCAGGAGAATGAGAAAGATTTACTACCTTGGACGTTGCAGCGCCTAGACTTTGCAGATTCTTTGGACCAAGCAGAAAGCATTTTAAAGGATTACAATGAAACTCGCCACGCAGCCAATATGAATGCGCGCGTTAACGCCGAGGTAGTTAAGCAAATAGAAATTGGCGGCAAGCTTTATAATGTTTTTAAATCTTTAAACCCCGATGCTCAGTTAAGTATTCTGCCGGATTATAACGCCGACCGCACTTCGGTCGAGCAGGTGTGGCACACAGTTCATCAGGACGAAATGCTCTTTCAGATCCTTGGGTATATGACCACTGGCCGATTGCTAATGCCGCAACAGCTGAAAGAACGGATTACTATCGAACATATCAAACAGTTTTATAAAGAGTTTCCGACAGAAGATAAGTATATGCAAAACGAACGAATAGGCATGATGCTTAACGGGTTAAAGCATTCGGAGAATATGCGGTTGTACCATAATTACCATGCGAAAGCAGCTGAGTTCGTAGACATAATGTACCCGGAAGATTAAAAAAACCTCAGTGAAAACTGAGGTTTAAATCTTTATGCCACGGCAACTTCGTGGTGGCCGTTGCCGCTTATCGCTGACAGTGCGCCGACAAAATGAGGCGGTGCCAGCTTGGTAAGTTGAGGATGGCTCGGGTTAACAATGATTTTGCCATCATCTGCCTTGCCAACTCGGGCAACTATACCCTTGTCCTTAAACACCTTTATTATCGTCTTATAGATGCCTGGGTCGGAGTTGAATTCGCCCGGACAATTCTTCTCTAAGAACAATTTAAGGTCGTTGTACAAAGAATCCAAATGAGGATAGTTGTCGGAGTTAGAGTTGAGCAGTACGAACCCTGCCGAGTAGCGGATGAGTTTTGCTGCGGCACTTTCGTTGTCATGGGGGATTTCTCCAATACGGTCAATCTCGTTGCTGACCATAGAAAAAGCGCGGCTCATTTTTTGGGAGGTGCCCCGCGGTTCTCCCCCGAGCAAGAACGGAATAGTGAATGGATCCAAAAGCTTGATATTATTCAAGCCGCGATCTTTAGACTGTTCCACCAAAGACACGAAGTCCGAATCTTGGGAAATTATCCAGATGTCCAGATCCGGGTCATGGTAACATTGATCCCTAACGCTTTGGGCGATATGGAAATCGACCTGATCCTTGTCTTTAGTGGACTGTCCGCAGATAACTACTTGCCAACCGCCGCCGCGCGTGCTTGTGAGGTATGTAACCTCGCGGCTTTTGTTGCGGTCCAAATAGTGGAGCGGAAAAAAGATCTGCGCTTGCCGAATGGCTCCGAAAGTTCGAATGTATTCTTTAAGGCGGTAAAAAGAAACCCTTGTCTCGTACTGACGTTCGGAGTAGAGGATATTCTCAAAATCTACGGCCACGTAGATAAGTTTGCTCTTACCTCGAATGTTAGGACGGGGAACAAGGACCGATGGCTGTACGGGAACGGTTGGAACCGATGCCGGGAGTTCTGACGGCGAGTCCACCTTTACTTCAGGTTTGCTCGCCTGGACTGCCGGAGCATAGCCGTTAATACGAACAAAGAACTGTTCGTTTATGCTTAACCGCTTATACTTTTTTCCGTTGCCAGTTGATTTTGTCAGGATCAACCTCCCTGTCTTAAGCTTCTTTATCCGTTCTCGGATTTGCTGGATATCGCTGCTATTTCCCAATTGCTCGAGTATCAATTGTTCAGGTTCAGGAATATTCCAGAATCTGACTCCATCGATTTCCGATATGTCGGGATTTTTGCAGGCAATATCTATGATGGCAGCGTCAATTATATTGACTTCTTTTTTCATGACATTGCATGTCCTCCTTGGTGTTGAATCTGATTACTATACCAAATATATCAGTTATGGTCAAGAAATTCAAAAACCCCGCTTAGGCGGGGTTTGGTGAGGTTTTAAGCTGTTATTTGGCTTTTTTAGTGGTCTTTTTTGTAGCCTTTTTGGCTGCTTTTTTGACTGTTGCCTTTACGGCCTTGACTGCTTTCTTGGCTGGGAGGGCTTTTTTTACTACTTTAGCCGCATTACCAACTTCCTTGCTAATGGATTCCCAATGGCCTTTTAATTCTGCTGCTGCTTCTGCCAGTTCGGCAGTGCTTACATTTTTGATGCCTTTGTAATTCTTAGCAACCGTATCAACTACTTTGTGGTAGCTAGCCTTGGTATGTTTGCCCGCTTTGTTGAGCTCGCGAACTACATCATTTTGCATATCGCCGGCCCACTTCGCTAGCTTTTTGCGGTTCTTAGCATTCTTACCGGTTAAAAAATATACCCCTGCGGCTGCTGCGGCCACAGCGGCTAAACCTGCCCCGACAGCGACTGCCTTCTTTTGTGACTTTTTCATAATTACTTCCTTTTATTTTGCTTGGTCTTTAAACCAAACAGAAATTTAATTAATGACTTTATGCTAAAACCTTGGTCTTTGATATTTTTTTTCAGCTCGACTAAGTCCTCGGAGACAAGCTGAGTAGCACGCTGTGCTTGTCTGGCAACTAGCCTAATAGTGCGCAGGAAAGAGATCAAGTATACCAGCGCCACAGTTAACAAAGCAGTAATTAATATTACTGCCAGGCCCGTTAACCAGAAGAATAAGTCGGTGAGAGTTAAAGATTCCATATAAAAAATTATATCACATTTAGTATAACGGATTGCGTATACTAAGCGTTACAGCTGCGGGGGATAAAGCGCAAACATTTTATTTAACAATTTTTGGTATTGGATGCGCAGCTCTGGGTCGCGGCTCACTTCTATAACTTCGTCGTTCTTGTCCGTCGCACTGGCTGTCCAGTTATATGAACCAGAAACATACGACTGGTCTGTTACTAGAACTTTCAAGTGCATGATTGCGCTGTGATCCTGAAAACCAATAGGAATTCCTGCAGCCCGCAGCTCTTTGACGATGGCTTTCTGCGCATCGATTTTATCAGTCTGTTCCTTGTCGATAATTCCTTTCACTTCCAGGCCCCGGTACTTTGCGGCGATGAGAGCGTCTTTGATGTCGGGCATGGTAAATGTGTAGATGCTGAAGTGTACGTACTTTTTGGCGTTCAGGATTTGGTCGATGAGAAGTTCATTAGCGGCAACTTCTTTGCTGTAGTAAACCTTAACTTCTCGGGCTCTATGATCTTCCCACGCCGGCTGGAAGTTTAAGGAAAAATAGAGCTGAGCCAGCCCCGCCACTAACGCTACGATAATGGTTATATAAATAATGTCTCGATTGAACTTGAGTTTCATATTTTCATTATAAAACAGGATGGTTCAAATCCTGTTAAAATTTTTTAAAAGACCAAAGCGGAGTTTCCTGAGCTGTTTTTAATATTTTAAGCTAACGATCAGTGTTGCTGTTGGCTTCGCGCTTAGCATCACGAGTTTTAATATATTCTCTTTTATCTTGTTTCTTGCGTCCAAACCCAACGCCGATTTTGAGTTTAATTAAATTGCGTGGTCCGATATAAATTTCTAAAGGAACAATAATACTGCCTTTATCTTTTCCAAGTAACTGGTTGAGTTCTTTTTTGTTCAGTAATACTTGGCGCTCTTGCGTGGGGTCATAGTCTTCTACAGGTGCGTATTTATAAGCACCGATATGAGCGCCGACTAAAGTAGCTCCTTTGGCATTAACTTTTAAATAGCTGCCCGTAAGAGAAACATTGCCTGTTTTAGCAGACTTAACTTCTCGTCCTTCCAATACTAAACCGGCATCAAAGGTGTCTTTGATGTCGTAGTCGAAACGAGCCCGTTTGTTGACTGCTAAGGATTTCATAGCTTAATTTTAGCAAGAAAACCGAAAAATACAGAGGAATCAGTTAAAATTTCGCTTTAAAAAAGCGGCTATATCCAGTATAATAAACCCTATGAAAGCGTATATTTCCCAATTGATTTCCGAAGCAATTCAGCAAATTAGCCCTCAGGAATCTGGGGAGGTTTTGGGTTCCTCTACATTATTTGATGTCTCTACTCCAAAAGCCGGCTTTGGAGACTACGCTACCAACGCGGCTATGGTGCTGTATAAGAAATTTAATGTCGCCCCTGCGTCGAACCCGGCTGAATTTGCAGCCGCGATCGCAGCCAAGGCTAAAGACCTGGACCGCGCACAGACTTTTCTAAGATAGAGAATGCTGGGGGATTTATAAACTTCACTCTCAGCGAAGAATACTTAACTGCAAACTTAAAAACCATTCTGCAAACCAAAGATGATTTTGGAAAATCGGAAATTGGCGCCAACCAAAAGGTTTTGGTGGAATATTTTCAGCCGAATATGGCTAAGCCTCTTCACTTAGGACATTTGCGAACGGCGATTATCGGCGACTCGCTGTTTAAGCTTCTAAAGTTTACCGGCTTTAACGTGGAATCCGATACGCACTTAGGTGATTGGGGGACTCAATTCGGTTTGTTGCTTCTAGCTTACAAGAAGTGGGGAGACCTGTCTGTAATTGAAAAAGACCCGATTACCGAACTTAATAAACTATACGTAAAAATTAATTCCGAAATTGAAGCTAATCCGGAATTGCGCGAAGAAGGCAAGCAGGAGTTTGTAAAGTTAGAGCAGGGTGATGAAGAGGTTAAAAAGATCTGGCAGCAATTCCGCGACTGGAGTTGGCAAGAATACAGCATTATTTATGATGACCTGGGCGTGCGTAAAAGCGACAATGACTGGCCGGAGAGCTTTTTTGCCGACAAAATGCAGGATGTCTTAGACCGCTTAAAGACCGCAGGGTTATTGCAAGAATCCCAAGGCGCTCAGATTGTCGATTTAGAGGATCATAAATTGGGTGTGGCTGTGCTCGTAAAATCGGACAGCGGCACTACTTATTTGCTGCGCGATTTGGCTACTTATATATATAGAAAGCAGCAAGGCTTTGAGAAGCAAATTTACGTAGTTGATAACCGCCAGAGCCATACGCTCAACCAGACTTTTAAAATCCTCGAACTATTGGGGGTTATAGAAAGCCCGAGCGAAGCTATTCATATTGCCTACGGTTTCCTCAGCTTGCCGGAAGGCGCGATGAGTACCCGCAAGGGAACCATCATCGGCGCTAACGAACTTATTCAAAAAGCTCAGGAGCAAGCCTTGGCAATTATCGAAGAGAAGAATCCAGGACTGGAAGATAAGGCATCTGCAGCCAAGGTAGTTATGCAAGGGGCAATAAAGTATTTTGATCTTTCCCATAATTATAAGAGCGATATCGTATTCACTTGGGATAAAGCCCTCAGTTTTGAAGGCAATACTGGACCTTATTTGCAATACACCCATGCGCGCATTAATGGGATTTTGCGCAAAGCAGGCATTAGAGATTCCCAGGAGTTTGAAATTAAAAATATATCTGTAGAAGATTCTGCGGTTTTGCGCAAACTTAATCAGTTCCCAGAAGTAGTCGAAATGACAGCGCAAAATTATACTCCTAACTTATTGTGCAACTATCTCTTCGAGCTCTCTCAAGACTTCAATACCTTTTATGAAGCTTCTCCAATCTTGAAGGAAGAAGATAAGAATATTCAGAGCTTCAGACTGCACTTAATAATGGCAACCGCTCAAGTATTAAAAAACGGACTAGGCTTGCTTGGTATTCAGGCGCCGGAACAAATGTAAAAATTATGAACGAAAATACAGAACAACATAAAGGAACCGCTTTGGATTTTAACCAGCAGGAGCTGGAAGTTTTAAAATACTGGAAAGAGCAAAGCATGTTCGAGCAGTCGCTAGAACAGACTAAAGACGGTGAACCGTTTATTTTTTATGATGGTCCGCCATTTGCAACTGGCCAACCTCACTATGGCCACATTTTGGGCTCCACGGTAAAAGATGTGTTCGGACGCTACCAAACTATGAAAGGCAAATATGTGCGTCGCGTGTGGGGTTGGGATTGCCATGGTTTGCCGATCGAAAATATCGTTGAGAAAAAGCTGCAGATTTCCGGCAAAAAGCAGATCGAAGAAATCGGCGTAGATAAGTTTAATGCCGCCTGCCGCGAAAACGTACTCACTTACGTTGCCGACTGGGGCCAGATGGTAGAGCGCATGGCGCGCTGGGTGGATTTTGAAAATTCCTATAAGACCATGGACACCACTTTTATGGAAAGCGTGTGGTGGGCTCTTAAACAAACCTGGGATAAAGGCTTGATCTACGAAGACAATAAAGTGCTTTTGTACTGCAGCCGCTGCGAAACCCCGCTGTCTAACTTTGAAGTTGCGATGGATAACAGCTACCAGGATGTTACCGAAACATCAGTGTTTGTTAAGTTCAAACTGACCCCCGGCCAGCGCATCGTCGACTTCTTAACCAACGACAATACTTTCGCTTTGGCTTGGACGACAACTCCTTGGACATTGCCCGGCAACACGGCGCTGAATATCGGTCCCGACATAACTTACGTAGTGGTAGAACAAAACAACCAAAATTACATTTTAGCTAAAGACCGTTTGGAAATTTTAGAAGGCGAGTACGAAGTAAAGATGGAAGTGTCCAGCCGTTCGCTGGAAGGGTTGTCTTATGAACCGTTGTACGCCAACGTCATTCAGAATCCGGACAACACCGCCTGGAAGATTTACATTGAAGACTATGTGACCGTAGAAGACGGTACGGGCATCGTTCATAATGCAGCGATGTACGGAGAAGTAGATTACGTAGCTGCCAAGAACCGCAACTTGCCCCGCCAGCAAATGCTCGACAATAAGGGTGAATTTTTAGACACTGCCCCAATGTCTTTGCAGGGCAAATTCTTTAAAGATGCAGATAAGATTGTACTGGCAGAGCTTGGCGAAAAAGGCTTGGTTTACAAACTGCTCAACTTTACCCACAGCTATCCGCACTGCTGGAGATGCGGCACTCCTTTGTATTATTCCGCATTGTCTGCATGGTTCATTAATATCCAGAAGGTGAAGCCGCGCTTGCTTGAGCTGAACCAGAATGTGAGCTGGTATCCGGAGCACTTAAAAGAAGGCCGCTTTGCCCAAGGCATTACCAATGCGCCGGACTGGAATATTTCGCGCAATCGCTATTGGGCTACCGCGCTGCCGTTTTGGAAATGCGATTCAGAAAGCTGCGATAACGTAGTTTGTGTTGGCTCAATCGCCGAATTGCAGGAGCGGTCAGTTAACTTCGATGAAGTTTATCCAAATTATGACCCGAATGATTTGAATGCTTTGGATCTGCATAAGCCCTATATCGATAAAGTAAAGCTGAAGTGCGCTAAGTGCGAATCAGCGGCACCTAGCCCTGTGGGGCGCAGCGACAATGACACGCATTCCGGAAGTGGTGGATTGCTGGGTGGAATCTGCCAGCATGCCCTTTGCGGAGCTTCACGCTCCCTTCGAGAACCAGGCATTGTTTGAACAGCGCATGCCGGCTGACTTTGTGGCAGAATACATTCCTCAGACGCGCGCGTGGTTTTATGTGATGCATGTGATGAGTACGATATTGTTCGATAAAGCTCCATTTAAGAATGTGGTAACTACCGGTACGATTCTGGCTGAAGACGGTAGCAAGATGAGCAAATCCAAGAACAACTTCCCGGATCCGTACGAACTGATTGAACGCTATGGCATGGATCCGATTCGGTTCTATCTAGTTAACAGCCCGGTGGTTGCCGGAGAGGATTTAAGCTTCTCCGAGACGGGGGTTTCGGAAGTAAACCGCAAGCTGAGTTTAATTTTGTGGAATACCTTTAAATTTTTCCGCATGTACAGCCAGGACAAAGTCAGTACAGAAATTCCAAATGTAACTCACAGCATGGATGTGTGGATGCTCACTAAGTTGGCCGCCGCGCACAAAGAAGTTACCGAACAAATGGACCGCTATAACACTACCAAGACGGGGCGCGCTTTGAGCGACTTGGTAACAGAGCTTTCTACTTGGTTCGTTCGACGCAGCCGCGATCGCATGAAGGCCGGTAATGAAGACTCCAAGGCAGCTTTGTCTGTGCTTGGCTTTACTCTAGTGGAAATCTCTAAAATGCTTGCCCCGATCATGCCGTACATTTCCGAACAAATTTATAGGGATCTAACAGGAGAAAAATCTGTGCACTTGGCCAAGTGGAGCGAGGTGCGCGATTACAGGGAGAGCGTTCTGGAAGAAATGGAAGCGATGCGCAGCCTGGTTGAGCTCGGCTTGTCCTTGCGCAAGGAGCAGAATCTAAAGGTCCGTCAACCACTGGGAGAATTGCAGTATAGTTTTGGCGAAGAAGGTCAGGCTTTGGACTCGTCCCTCGAAGCTATTTTGGCGGAGGAGCTGAATGTAAAAAAGGTCACCAGCGCCGAAGTTGTTGAGCGCAGCAACTGGGCAGTTAAATCTGAAGGAAAATTGAGCGTTGGTTTGAACTTGGAAATTACGCCGGAATTAAAGAATGAAGGCTTAGCGCGAGAATTAGAGCGTGCCATTCAGGATTTGCGCAAGAAAAGCGGTTTTCAGGTGGGGCAGCTAGTTGATTTGTATTACACAACCGCCGATGAAAATTTGGCCAACGTATTGACCATCATTGTGGACCGCAAAAAGACCTTTATCAACCAGGTTAAAACCAGCCTCGAAGTGGAAGTTGACTATGAAGTCCAGACCAGCGTAAACGGCGTCGGAATCTGGCTTGGTCTAGTGGGAGTTTAGTTATCCACATTCCAGATGAAAAGTTACTAAATCGGCAGCAAAAACAGGTTATAATTAAGATACAGCTGATTAAACATTTATAATGAATCAACCAGTATCTTTTATTTATAGACAAACGATATTTGCTTTTGTAGCGGGATTGATAGCAGGAGGGCTTTTGATAGGCCTATACGATACCCAAGCAAAGCATCCTTTGTTTAGTGACGTAGCCACGGTGAATGCAACAGTTAAGGTTTCTGAATAATTATCTAATCATCTCATGAACGCAGTACAAGGTTTAAAATATGCCTTAGTTATGGTTTTAGTCACCAGTGCCATTTTGCTGGGTTGGACTACTTATCTGGAGCGTCAATTAGACAAAAAAATGGCTGCTTTTTCTAATGCCATTGCTCAGGCTAAGAGTGAAGCTGAGGCAAAGGAGATTATTCAAAATTTCCTAATAGACACCGATAAGCGTCCTACCGCCACCTCTGCCTCCGCAGACAGCCAGCCTTGCCTTTGGCTCTGCGGCAAATAATTTATTATTAGTATAATTAATAAAAATGAACAGTCCCTTTTTAACCCTACTGGTTTTTGGTTTTGTGTGGTGGTTTTTGGTGGTTACTTTTTTCCCCCCCCCTTGTTTGTTCCCCCCCCCCCCCCCCCCCGGGGGGGGCCCGGCCCCGGGCCCGCGGCCGCCCCCCCCCCCCCCGCCCCCCGGGGGGGGGGGGGGGGGGGGGGGGGGGGGGGCCCCCCCCCCCCCCCCCCCCCCCCCGGGGGGGGGGGGGGGGGGGGGGGGACACACACCCCCCCCCCCCCGGGGGGGGGGGGGGGGGGGGTTTTTCCCCCCCCCGGGGGGGGGGGGGCAGGGGGGGCGCCCGGGGGGGGTTACTCCCCGATAAATTCATAAAAAATCCTTTAAAGCCACCGTTTTCGGTGGCTTTTCTGATATAATAAAACTATGTTAGCCAAAGATTTAATGACCTCAAAAGTCATCACCGTCGGTCCAGAGACCTTAGTAAGCGAAGTAGCAGAGATTTTGCACTCCCACCACTTTACAGGCGTGCCGGTTGTGAACGAAGAAGGCAGGGTTTTAGGAACTATTTCTGAACGTGATTTCATCACCGCCGACTCCCATCTGTATTTGCCCACTTACATCCATATGCTTTCTAATATGGAGTATGTTCAGGGTGGCGGCAAAAACCTTCCTCATGTGGTGGATCAGATTGTGAATGCCAAAGCCAAGGAGATTATGAACCAAAACATCCCTTATGCCCGTCCGGACAGCACAATCGAAGAAGTATCCCACATGTTTGCCGAACAGCGCGTTAATCCGGTTCCTGTTACAGACAGTACTAATAAATTATTAGGAGTTATTTCCCGCAGCGACCTGATTAAATTTTTTTCTCCAACCATGTTGCAAAGCTCTTATATACCGAATAAGGAACAGCCGCCCAAGTTGCGCATGATCGATTCCGAAGTTAACTTTGCTCACAGCGAATTTACCTCGACTTTTGCTTATGTGGCCAAGGCGCGTGCCAATATTTGGGTTACAGCTGCGGTGGTGTTGTTTATCACCGGTTTTATTGTTGGAATTATTTACGTAGCCGATCCTAATATTTTTAAGAACAACAGCGGTCCAAATTATGCACCAGCTAATCAGAGAAGGTAACTATGTCCACCGAAAGAGTCCTTAGCGGATTCATAATCAAGAGCCAGGACCTAAGTGAGGCAGATTTGCTCCTCACTTTTTTAACAGAGGACGAAGGCAAGGTGAGGGCTATGGTAAAATCGGCCAAAAAAATGACCAGCAAGCTGAGCGGCAACCTGCAGCCTTATAACCTGGTTAAAATTACATTGGCTGGCAACGGCGGCTTGGCTAAAGTCATCAACGTAGTATTAATTGAAAAATATGCAGAGGTCATGCAAAGCTCGCTGGCTATGCATGCTGTTTTGGCCATGCAGGAGCTTGTTCTGCGTTCGTTGGCAGATGGCCAGCCTAACTCTGATTTATATAGGATCTATAACCATAGTCTTCGGCAGCTCAACGATCATCCTCAACAAAGCCCGCAGGTTGTGTCGGAATTTTACCTGCACAGTTTGATCGCTCTTGGGTTTGCTCCTAGGCTTTTGGAGCAACGCCCTGTCCCGGATTTTAAGCAGATATATTTTAGTTATAGTGATGGCAGCTTTAGCTTGGACTACTCGTCCGGCGCAGGGCAAAGCATTTCTCGTTCAGCTTATAACATGTTGAAGGATTTGCTTAGTCCAGAATCTGTAATACATGAAAATAGGGGGGCTGCCGATGTGCTAGATGCAAGAGAATCAGATGTTAAAGAACTGTTGATGCTGCTTACAAAATTTGCCAGTTTTCAGCTTGAGCGCGAATTACGGGCCCCTAGCTATTTTCTCGTGATATAATTAAGTAAATGGAAGACTTCACTCCTCAACAAGTAAAAGGTCCGGATAGTCCTAATCAATTCGATCTGACTCCGCCCGAACCGACTCCGCCTGTGGGTGAGAGCGGCTTTTCTCGTTTTAGAGCCTTTTTAGCAGCCAACAAATGGTATGTAGCTGCTATTATTGTTGGCGTACTTATTATCGGGGCTTTGGCTGCGTTCGCATTTTGGCCCAGACAGGAAGAGCGCACTCAAAAAGCTAAAGTAGAGATGACCATTGACGCGCCAGAGACAACCCAAGCCGGCGGCGAACTCATTTATAAAGTAAAAATTTTGAATCAGGATCCTTCAAAGCTGGTGGATATGAATCTCGAGCTGGTGTATGACGAAGGAGTTACTTATAGCACAAGTACCCCTAAGGCAGAGAATCTTTCCGGATCCAGTTTTGCCGTGCCGGATTTAGGTACTGGCCAAAATGCAGCGTTGATAATTAAGACCACTGCGCAAGGAAATGTGAACGATGAAAAGAAGCTGGTGGCGCGTTTACGTTACCGCTTTGATAATTTTAATTCACCATTTACTTTAGAGGCATCTCATACTACCAAATTGGTGGCTGCGGATGTGGTTTTGGATTTGTCGGGCCCTGAGGAAACTAATAATAGCGAAGTTGTAAAGTATGATTTGTTCTACCGCAATAGTTCGAGCAAAGATATAGACAATGCCCGCATCCAAATCACATACCCGAATGGATTCACTTACGGATCGGCCAGTCCCGAACCTTCCTTGAGCAATAATATTTGGAATCTTGGCACGCTCAAGGCGAATGGTAATGGAAAGATTAGTTTTCAGGGTTCGTTTAAAACCGCTAGGTCTGGACAATCGTTCGATTTTCGCGCCGAACTATTGGTACTGGATGATAATAGCAATTACTTCACTCAGGCCAGCACCAGCTTTGCGACTTCTATAGCAACTAAGCCTCTCTCGGTAGAAGCCAGAACCACAGGCAGCACGGCAGCGGGCGGCATTGTTGACCCGGGCGATACGGTGAGCGTAGAGGTTAGATTCCAAAACAATACCCAAGTTGTGAATACGGGAGCGCAGGTGGTAGCGCAGATAGAATCGGATGCTATTGCGCCAGGCAGCATCAAAACCGAATCCGGGTATGTTCAAGACCAGACAGTAACCTGGAACGGCTCTTCTCTTTCAGCTTTGTCGAGCCTTAATCCTAATGATTCGGGTACAGTTAAATTTAGTTTTAAGATTAAAGATCCTGCCACGGATTCTGGCGATGAGAGCTTAACAGTAGTAATTAAGCCGCGGATAAAATCTAATCAGAACAGCACCTTTATTCCTGGGACAGATTTGAGCATAAAAATCTCTAGTCCGGCCAAGCTTACTGGAAGCGTAGATCATGCCGGCGGCAGCTTGCCGCCGACTGTGGGCAAAGAAAGCAGCTTTAAAGTTTCTCTGTTCCTTGATAATAGTTCCAATGATTTCCGAGATGGGGTGTTAACCGGATCAGTTCAAGTGGGCGTGTCTTTGGATACAAGCTCAATTACTCAGTCAGAAAAGAATTTGGTCAAATATGATGCCACCACAGGCAAGCTTACCTGGAATGTCGGCCAATTGTTGGCTCATAGCGGCGATGGAAGGCCTCAGCGGAAGCTAGAGTTTACAGTAAAGACAACTCCGTCCAGCTCTCAGGCAGGACAAGCGATTACATTGTTTAAAAATATTACTTTTTCTGCAACTGACGACTTTACTGGCGAAGGCCAGAGTCTCCAGCTGGGCGATCTTGGAACCAGCAATCTTCCGGGTGGATCCAGTAACGGCCGCGTTAAAAAATAACATAATAATTTAAATCATATGTTAGTCAGTGATTTAATGACTAAGTCAGTAATGACGATCCCTCCTGCTATGCCGCTCAGTGAAGTTGCTGAGTTAATGCATAGTCATGGTTTTCATGGCGTTCCGGTGGTTAATGAGCAGGGGACAGTGCTAGGCATGATCACAGAGAAAGAATTATTTTCCAGTGATTCTAAGTTTTACCTGCCGGGATTCATGAGGGTTTTGCAGGATACCAAGTTCTTAAGCGGGCAGGCCAAAGAATTGCCTTACGCAGCGCAGCAGCTTACCAAAATCAGCGCTCAGGATGTAATGAGCAGAAATACCTATTTTCTTCATCCCGAAATTGAGGTTGATGAGCTTGCCGAAATTTTTGTAAATTATAATCAGAGTCCTATTCCTGTGGTAGATCATGCTAATAAGCTGCTTGGCATAGTGTCGCGCAGCGACCTGGTCCGTTTGCTGGCACCGCCGACTCCAAAGCATGATAAGGGCTACTACGATACTCTCCGTAAGAATGCTTCGCCCCGTGCAGTGGACCGAGAATTAAATTTTGTGCGCAGTGAAATGGGATCGAAATTTGCCATGGTGGCCAAAGCCCGGGCTAATATCTGGCTTACTGCTGTTATTGTATTATTTATTGCGGGATTCTTTATCGGCATCATCTATGTGGCCGATCCCGATATCTTGCTTCAGAATAAAGCTCCGGTGCGAAACTCCCGAACCGAGCCGCCTCCGTCATTCAGTAAATAAATATTATTCGGTAAATGATAATATTTTGCAATTAAAAAACCGCCCAGCAGGGCGGTTTTAGTATTTATCTTTTAATTAGACTTCTGATTTGGATGGATGACGCCTTTGATGATCGGGTCACTAATGTCCAAAGTGCGAACAGTCTTTTTGTACAAGCCGGCATAGTTCCACTCAGAGATGGTAACCTTGTCGCCGCTTACGCTATCAATTTTGGCTACGTGGCCATAGCGTCGGTTTTCGCTGGTAACCAGTACTGCGCCTGCTACCGGATTGCGGTCAACCTTAACGCCTTGAGCCTTAGCGTTGGTGATCCATTGGTTGGCGTTGCCGCCCCAGGTAATGCCGGCCACATTGCGGGCTACGTAGTCTGTGCAGTATCCTGGTGCAAAGCGGTGATTACCTTTTATAGTTACAGAGCGAGGTACAGAAGGGGTAAACTTTTTGTTATTAGTAGTAGACGGAGCCGGAGTAGCTACCTTTGGCTTTGGCAGGCTGCCGCCAGGGATAACCAAATAGCCGCCTAGTTCCACCATGTCTTCATCGTCTTCCAAGCCGTTTCGCGCAACGATCTGCTTAATATCGGCAGAATAGTAGTGGGCTGCGTCAGATAGGGTAAGATTTGGGTTGGTAACTTGAATCACAACACCGTCTACAGGAGGGATGATTAAGTCCCAATCGGCCAGCAAAGCATTGCTAGGCAAGCTGTTGGTTTCGCGGATAGTCTTAGGCGTTAGGCCGAATTGAGCAGCAACGGTGTAAACTGTATCAAAAGGCTTGGTTTTATAAATTTGGACCTGGCGCGCTGCTAAGCTTTTAATACTGTCCGGGTTTGGCTTGGTAATGCCGCTATCTTCAATTTGAAATTCTTCGGCCAAAATTTCTGCGCCTTCGGTCGTACCTAACAGGCTGTTGTTGCTGGCGCTAGCTTGGGAGAATACGCCTTCACTGGCTACTTTAGTGCTGATAGTATTTTGCTTGTCGGCTAATTGTTCGTTGAGGTTTGGATGGTAGCGCAATAACTGAGCTAATAAGCTGTTGTCATTGTGATCATATTCAGACTGTAATGGATTGAAGACGATTAGGTTGATAATCGCTACAACAAAAACAACTGCTCCGACTAGAATTTCACTGGAGAAGTTGATGGAATAATCCCATCCGTTCATCTTTTGTCCGATTTGAACAGAAGGGAAGTGATTAGTGTATAGCTTGGATAAACGAGGGTACTGGGCTTTGAGTGAGTGCCAGATCTTGTTAAAGACATACTGACCAATGAGCCAGTATCTCTTAACTTGTTTCAGGATATATTGAGTTAAATGTGAAGCGGGTATAGCTTGCCTAACAATACATATTTTCGATCAGCACTGATTCCTTCCATAACGGACATTATCACCCCCGGTGCCACCGAAATATATGAATAATTTTTAGTCTAAATTGGCTTATTTAAAGCAAAAATTGCTAACAAAACTTAACAAGTTGAGCAATTACTATCCAAGTTTAACAGGGTCATATCGGTATTTCAAGCAAGCCTGGGGATTACTCAGAATTTACCCCGAACTTAAGCTCTTTTTTATACAATTAGCGCATAAATATGAGGGAATTTGGCTTAAGGCAGGTCAAATTTAGGTGGACATAAGTTCAACCTAAAAATGGTATAATTTTTAGGCGCATGAATCTTTCTATATTAAACGACAAACAGCTAGCCGCCGTGACCGCCCCCCTTGGGCCGGTTTTGGTTTTGGCAGGTGCCGGCAGCGGCAAAACCAGGGTCCTCACTTACCGTATCGCTTACATTATAGAACAGGACCTTTTTAAGCCAGACCAGATCTTAGCTGTGACTTTTACTAACAAAGCTGCTAAGGAGATGCAGAGCCGGGTCAATGTTTTGCTCAAGGAGTCGAGCGCAAAACTTACTTCGCAGCCGGCAATTGGGACATTTCATTCCATCGGTGTACGAATTTTGCGCAAGTATATTGCCAAGCTGGGATATAATTCTGGCTTTGCGATTCTGGATGGTGATGATCAAGTAAAAATCATCAAAGACATCTTAAAGGATCTAAATATCCCGAAACAGTATGCTCCGACTTTATTTAGGGCGTACATTTCTGGAGCCAAGAACCTTTTGCAAACTCCAGCCAATATGGCAGTGGGCCTGGAAGGCCATATGCACGAACTTGTGTCACAGGTCTACGCTCGCTATCAGGACTTTTTATACAAGCAAAATTCTGTGGATTTTGACGACCTGCTAATGCTGCCGATTATTTTATTCGAGACTTTCCCAGAAATTTTGCGCAAGTTTCAAACTCTCTGGCCATATGTTTTAGTGGACGAATATCAGGATACTAACCAGGCTCAATACATGTTTTTGCACTTGCTAGCCAACAAAGGGAATCTGTTTGTGGTAGGAGACGATGCTCAAAGCATTTATGGTTTCCGCGGCAGCAACATTGCTAATATCTTAAACTTTGAAAAAGATTTCCCTGCAGCGCAGGTGATTAAGCTGGAACAGAATTACCGCTCCACTAAAAATATTCTGGCAGCAGCACAAAAAGTTATAGAACTAAATTCCGAGCAAAAGCCGAAAACTTTATGGACCGACAATGATGAAGGAGACAAAGTAATCATCGAGGAGGTTTTTGACGGTCGGGCAGAGGCAATTTATGTGGCAAAGAATATTGTTAAACTAGCTAGCAGGGCCGATGAGGCCGAATCGGGGGGAGGCGAGCTGGAATATGAAGAGGAGCCAGAAGCAGGGTACGCCGACGAACCGATAACACAAACCTATTCAATCTTGGATAAATTTTTAGCTAAGCAAAGACAGAATTATAAGACCGGCGGGTTTGGAAATAGTAGCCGCGGTTTTGGCCTCGTGCCGCAGCTGTCAAAGGAGCACGATGGCTTAGACGAGATTGCCGTGCTGTACCGAACGCACGCCCAGTCTCGTGAAATAGAAGAAGTCTTTATTGAGGCTGGGATTCCCTATCAAATAGTGGGTGGCGTTAAATACTACGAACGTAAAGAAATCAAAGATGTCCTGGCTTATTTGCGGCTGCTGGTAAACCCTTTTGAATTCACTTCTTTGCGCCGCGTAGTTAACTTGCCCCCTCGCGGCATTGGCGACAAGGCTATGGACGCGATTCGCGAGTTCGTCTTAACCCAGACAGGGGTAACTACAATTAACGAAGCCATGACACGGATGCTTGGTATAAATCTGCCGCAGCGCCAGCGCGAGAGCCTTCAAACTTTCTACGGAGTGCTGCATAAGGCGCAGATCGTGCCAGTGGAGACCACGCTAAGCGAGTTGTTAAAAGTAGTGGTTAAACTAACCGGGATAGAGGATTATTATAGAGACGGGACCGATCAGGGCGAGACCCGCATAGAGAATATCAAGGAATTGTTCAACGTAACTTCCAAGTTTGATCATCTGCCATGGCAGGAAGGCTTGCAGGAATTCTTGGAGGAAGTCGCGTTAATTACAGATTTGGACAAAACCAGCGATACCAGAAATCTGGTGACATTAATGACCCTGCACGCCGCCAAAGGGCTGGAATTTGACACGGTCTTTTTTGTGGGTTTGGAGGAAGGGGTGCTGCCTCATTCCAACAGCCTGCTGGACCCGTCCGAATTAGCCGAAGAAATACGCTTGGCCTACGTGGGTCTGACGCGCGCCCGCAAGCGACTGTTTTTAGTGTATGCTCAAAGCAGGCAGATGTACGGCAGTTTTCAGAATAATTCGCCGTCCCGTATTTTACGGGCCCTGCCTCAGAACGTTATCAAAGCCAAAGGCAATCTTGCTGCTTTAAACGGCGATGAAGATGATTATTCTTACGAGCCCTTCGATGAATAAATATATGACACCAGAAACACTCAAGCAATTACTAATGGATTATGGACTTAGCCCTAACAAAACTTACGGGCAGCATTTTTTGATGGATGAAATCGTTTTGCAGGATATGCTGGATAGCGCAGATGTAAGCAATGCTGATGTGATCGTAGAAGTCGGACCCGGCATTGGCAACCTTACCAAATTTCTTATCGACCGCGCCGGCCAAGTGTTAGCCATAGAAAAGGATCCGCAGTTCGTCAACGTGCTAAACTCGCTTCGCAATAAGAATAAAAATTTTAGTTATGTCTTGGGCGACGTGCTTGAGGAGAATATAGACGAAGCTTTGGCGCAGGCTGGGGTTGGCAAGCAGAGTTCTTATAAAGTCGTCGCTAATATTCCATACTATGTGACCGGAAAGATAGTACAGTATTTCTTAAAGCAGCAGCGCAAGCCGGTCAGCATGACTCTGTTGATGCAAAAAGAAGTCGCCCAGAACATTACTGCTAAAGAAGGCAATCTTAACTTGCTGGCTATCTCTGTCCAACTCTATGCAACAGCTGAACTAGCAGAGATCGTGCGCGCGGAAAAATTTTACCCGGCTCCAAAAGTTGATAGTGCCGTTATAACCATCAAGCTGCATGAGCAGCCAAAGTATGATGTTGCAGACGAGCAAAAACTGTTTAAACTTCTGCGCGCTTGCTTTACAGGGAAGCGGAAACAAATTCATAATACTTTAGTTTCCAATCTGGGTCTGGGTAAAGAACAAGTGGCAGCAGTTTTAAAGAAAGTAAATTTGGATCCAAAACTCCGGCCGCAGCAATTGAGCATCGAACAGTGGATCAAACTTTCCGAACAAATTTGAGATCTGCTCAACTTAAAATTTTATTGCATAATTTAAAAGCTCCCCGCCATGCGAGGAGTTTTTTTAAAGCTCAAAGGTTTTACGAGCTGAACGCGCTACAATTCTATTTTGTCGCCGACACTAATTCCATTTTGATCGCTCCATCCCGCATTTACTTCTAGAACATGAGTGATGCTGCCGGGAGGGGAGTAGGTCTTTAGTTCGTAGTCCGGAGTGTTGATTTCTGGTGCCGGTACAGATTTTTCTATCCCGATTATTTTATTATCCTTTATCCAAATAATGTCGATAGAGAAATTCATATCCTTCATCCAAAAACTTGGACGTCGGTTTGCTGTGTTTGTAAAATCAAACAGCATGCCTTGGTTGTGTGTAAGCCGTTTCGTTCCAGACAATCCTTTTTGCCTTAAACTGTCTGTGTCGGCGATTTGCACAAGTAGTTTATTGTTTCCAATTTGAACAGGTGTGCTGTAAAGTTTGTCCATTTCTTTTTCGTACTCGCTTGATTCTGCAGTTAAATTTTCAGAATTGTAATCATTTTTTTCTCTCAATTGCGGGGTAGAATTTTGGGGGTTTTGCCGTATGCAACCGGCGCTTAAAAGCAGGGAAGAGAGTGTCAAGAGAATAAAAATATTTTTTGATTTCGTCACTTGCAAAATTTGTTAATTTCTGCTATAATAATATTATAGATTGAAAGTTTTGCCACGGCAAAATGCTCAAACGAAACAAAAATAAAAATAAAATTGAATATGCAACACGAATTTATTGAGAAAATATTATCCGTTCTTTTATTAACTGGGATTTTTTTTGTTTTGCCTGGACAAGTACCAAGCACCCAAGCGGCTATACTTCCTTCCGGTATTCCGGTAGGAGGAGTGGTAGCAGCATTTGTTCCGCCGACTCCGCTATGCCCAGTTGCCCATACGATTGTCGCTTCATTTAATGGTGCTCCGATAGCTTTAACGATGGCTCATGGTTCGCAGTTGTACCCATTTTATAATTTGGTAAAGCCGGGAACATTTATACTCGGTACGTATCTGCCTGCCCCGGTACCGTGTGCGGTTCCGTATTTAATTTATCCAATCGCGCAGGTAGGAACATCTGCGTAGCGCGTAGTCGTTATTACCAACTCAATTTACAGAAACAAGAATGCAAAACAAAAACACAAATTTAGAAAGCTTAGGCTTCACTCGCAACCACGCTTACTTGCTAGGCGCGGCGGTTTTAGTTTTTGCTGTTTTAATTGTTCCTAGAATGGATATAAAATTATCGGCAGTGTTTACTCAGGCAGAGGAGACTCAAGAACCTATGCTGACGTACGAAGACGTTCGCAGCGAAGTCTACGCATTAAATGGATTGGATGCAGAAACAGAAGAGTACATCAATCATTTGGAAAACCAATTTGCACTATTGGACCGCGGCCAGGCTAATGGACAAGTATTAGGAGAAGCAATCGGCTTGGATGAAATTCCAAGCGTCGAACAATTGTACAGCAATGAGCAGTTGAGTTTGATTCCGATCAAAGAGATGATTCCGACAAACCAACAGACAGTAGAAGCTTACGCAAACAAAATGCTGCAGATCGAAAGTTACTACAATACCCCAGAACTATTTGCAAATTTAAACAGCTCCGATAAAAATCTTTTACAAAAAACTCAGGACCAGGTGAAGGGCATCATCGAATCGTTAAACGGCATTCCTGTTCCTACCGAATTGGTAGATTATCACCGATACAATACCTTGTATTATCAAACAATCGGCAAGCTCGGTTTGGCTTTCATGACAGGCGATGAAAACATTGCTCAGTACAGCAGCGCCATGTTCAGCCTAACCGACCGCCTGGCGTCTTTGAGAACTCAGATTGAAAATAAACACAAAATTAAATTCTAATGAAGCGCGCCCTAATTTCTTTTTTAATCTTTAGCATCACACTAGCTTCCCTAGGCGGAGCGATTTTTTCGTTTAGCGCGCAGGCTCAGGCGCAGCTGGCTGTTCCTACTTCGGAATTGCCGTTGTCTCCTTTGACGACAGGAGTGATCACGACAAATAATTTAATTGGCTTGCCAGGCAATGCTTCGGCCGCGATTAATTCCATCCGTGGAACATTGAGCTCCACTTGTACGACCGTCATCGCAGCTGCAGATAACTCCGATGCAGTAGAAAGCTTTACAGATGTTGCTTCCAGCTCCTTTCTGAGCGTAATCGGTGGAGGCATCGGTGAGTCTACTCAATTGACTGCGAAAATAGTTAAGGCCACCGCAGCCAAGGAATGTATTGATATTTATGTAACCGCTTTGCGGGCTGCTCCCACAGTAACCGTGACTATGGGCCAGGAATTGCAAAGAGAGCAGGATAAATTTAGCAAGACCAGTGAGGCATTGCGCGTGGTAATCGAAGATCTAAAGGCTCGCCAAAGCGCTAGCATTAAAGACGTGCTTAAAGCCTTCATGGTTAAGCTGGTGCTCAACCTCAACAAAAACTTAACCACAAAGCTGGTTAACGGCATGGTTCAGAAGTATAAGATTGATGATTACTTGGCTTATGCCGATGCTGTGGGAGTGCAAATTTACTCGATGAAGTATATTAACGAGAATTATAAGGGCGACGCCCGTACCCAGATGATGCTTCGCTCTCTAATTCAGAGTGAAAAATTGCCTAACAAGGCTAAGGTAGCCCAGGCATTTGCTACAACCAAAGCCCAAGACTATCTGGGAGCGATGTGCGGCAGCACTCCGCAACTTAATGTTAACGATGCAAACTCTCTGCGTTGCTTGGCGGCATATGGAGCCGAAAATGCCAGCCCGGCTTTTCAGCTTCAAGTCAGCCAAGATAATGCTCAAAAGGTAAAAGCTGCTGGTATGGAAACTGCCACTAAGGAAGTTCAGCAGAGCAATGGCTTTGCTCCGCCGCGTGATTGTAAAGATTTAGTGGGCCGCCAGGCTTCTATCGATCAAAAGTGGGAAAAGTTATCTGCAGAAGTAGTGGCTGCGGCAGATATAGTAGTTAAATTGGAGCAGGCATTGGCCGCCAAGAAAACAACTCAGGCAGAATTGGACAAAGCGAAAGCTAAGTTTAACGAACTCGACGCCAAGCTTAAACAGTTGCCTGCAGAAGACCCTGATCCTGTTTCAGACATTTGTCCGGTAATAGACTCTCCTGCAACTTTTGTAAGCGATCAGCTAACTAATTTTGTTAAGCAGCATTTGGATCAGGGCTCTCAGCTGAAGAGCGACAACTTGCCATTCTACGCGAGCTTCTTGTCTGATGTGGCCAGCAACTTCCTTACCAACTTAATCACTGGCGGTAAGAGCAGCGGTAAAATCTTTAAGGAAGCCGGCATGACAGCGCTTAATGGGACGATCGGGGATTTGGTTTCCCAGTTGCCTCAGGGCGGCGTACCAGGATTTACTCCTCCTATCGTTCCGCCGGGCACACCAAGCTCCGGGGGTTCTGGCGGCGGCAACGTCCAGGGGGTGCAAACTTCTGAGTTCTCCCCGAGACGTTCTAACTTCGCTCCCCGCGGCGAAATGCCATAAAAGTCATAATTAAAAACCACCCAGGAAGGGTGGTTTTTTGGTGCGAAAAATTTCTTGGGTTTTTAGGGTTATCTGTGGTATAATTATTTTAAGTTTAAGAGGTTATTTTAGCCCTTGTGATACAGAAATCAATACCAAAATTCATTCAATTTTTGACTCAAAAACTGCGGAATAAAGCCGGCAGCAGGAATAGTAAAAGAGGCATTGGAATCTTCCAGAAAACTGTCCTGGGGATTCTGATCGCTTCTTTGTTTTTGCCTTTTCTCAGTCTTATTTCACCTAATTCAGACGGTAGAGCTGTTTTTGAATCACTAACATCTATACCGGAAGCTCAAGCGGCAGTAGACTGTACCAATGTTTCTATTGGCCGTATTTTTGACACAGCAGGCGTCATCAGCAGCGGCTACCAGATGTTGCTGAGCAAAGACACTGTAGGTACTAAGGAACCATTCGATATTTATATGAAGGTTCCGATTACTAAGGAATTGGCAGATAAATGTAAGGAGCAAAATAAGGAAAATAGTTATACTTTTGAGGTTTATGCGTATGTTGCAGCGTTAGGTTTGACTTCTTATATACCCACAGTTCGCCCTACAAATTACGAACTGTTCTGTACGGCCAAGATGTATTATGACGAAGCGAATAATTCGTACGGGTTTCATTGCCGCAAGAATGGTGTTACTGTCGAAAAATTGGAACAGAGCGTTAGAAGCATACGCGGGTCGTACCGGTCTGAATATTACTTGTACGCTTATATGTATGGCGGTTCAAACAGGTCCGGAACTTGGTTGGCAAATCAGACTATTCAGCATAATAAGGATAAAACGGATAATAGCCCCCCAGCTCGAGACTTGCCAAATGTGGAAGGCAGCGGGGATGGTGACACCGATAATACCCAAACTGTTGATTATCAAAAGATATCTATTGCCATAAAGGCCAATAAAGACGGGTATGGCCTAAGAAAAAAATATCGCGTTCTAAAAACAGACGGGGATATGAGATTTGCCGGTACTGGCGGTCTGGATAAAGTCCATGTGGAATGGGGTGGTACTCCGCTAGGTAAACTCCAGTATTTTACCCTGCCTCAAAAAGACGATAGCTGGACGGGGGTAGATTTTACTCCTAAGTACATCGGCAGTGTTATATATTTTGGGTATGCTTCGTCTGTTAAGGGGAAGAGCAAGATCGCTTGTCTACCGACTTTTACTGGTACTGATTGTAGTGGATTAATTTTTAGCTCAAAGCACAGCACTGGTGATTTGGGGGATCCTTCTCAGGCGGAGTACATCCCTCCGACGGGAGGGTACGATTACAGCCCGTTATTGAAATCTAAGGCATGGCTAAGCAAGGTAGATACAACAAAAACCCCCGAGGCTGGTAAGCCTTATGGCTCTGCGGAATTCGTTGCTTTGCCTGCCATAGGCGGCACAAAGGGCAGTATCCCTATCTCGATTTTTAACTTGTTGGTTAGCAATGGTGTTATTTTAATTGCTGGATCTGGTGGATTAGAAAAATTTACTGTAGAAGTTTACGAAAAAATAGACGATATTAAGGCTGCTTGTAAGGCGGAAAAAACTACTGACGAAGAAAAAGCAAAATGCGATGATGACAATTATGCAAAATTTGGCTTTGCGGACACAGTGACCCAAACCACCAGTTCCAACGAAGATCCTGAAAAATCTAACGGAAGCGATCTATTCAACTTTATCCGCAGGGTCATTTCTTACATTGTTCTGTTAATTACTGGTGTAATTTATTGGATCTTCGCGTTCATTCTTGTGCCGGTCTTGAACGCATTGCTAAATATTTACGCTCATAAAGATGAGTTCGTAAACTTCATTTACCCGGGCTGGGTCATTATGCGCAACCTAGCAAACATCGGGTTCATAGTCGCGTTGTTATGGATGGGTCTGCGTGTTCTGTTTCAAGTCGATGATTCTGGCAAAACCCGGGGCTTTATTTTGTGGCTCGTGCTGATGGCATTGCTGGTCAATTTTAGCTTGGTCATTGCGCAAGGAGTAGTTGGTATCGCCGACACTGTGCAGGCTCAGTTCCTGCCAGCAGAAAGCAAGGTCATAGAAGCGCTCGGTCAAAAATTGATGGTTGATCCTATCAAGTTTTTTAGGGGTCAAAGCAGCGGTGCAGGAGTTACGGATAGCAGCAACTTCTCGGTTGATGCCAGTGCTAGTGATCTTACCAAGCCTATTATACTACTTGTGTTGGCAATAGCTGCATTTTTTGCCTTCGTCGCACTGATCGCCTTCATTATCATCAGGCTGGTTGTGCTGTGGATTTTGTATATGGTGTCGCCAATAGCCTACGTTGCCAGAATTTTACCGGATACAAAAAAGTACTGGGATCAATGGTGGGATATGTTTATCAAGCATGCCTTTACGGTTCCCATATTGGCATTCTTCCTAAATATTGCCGCTCTAATGGCTACAACTTTTGCTTCCAAGAATGGCGATACAGTGGTAGCGGGACGCGATCGCACCTTCTTGCTAGGAGGGATTTCCGGAGAGCTGGCTGAGTATGTAATTACAGTTATTTCGCATTTCGTCGTGCTGTTTTTCCTGTTCCTTGGTATGAAGTTTGCCCAAAGCAGCGGTACGGTTGGGGCCCAGCAGATTGTTAAGTTTGCCAAGAAGGGCTTTGACTTCGTTACCAAAACCGCTCCATTGGCCGTGGCCGGCGGCGCCGGCAAAGCAGCCGTTTGGGGCGGCAAATGGGCTAAGGATACCGGCGCAGACAGTTTGGCTAACTCTAAGCTGTTTGGCATAGACAAGAAGCCTGGCTTGCAAAAAGCCATTCGCGCAGTAGCAAGGCCGAAAGAGTTCTTAAAGGCGGCTAAGAAAGGTTACTTCGACATTCCAAAGGAACAGATGAACGGCCGGTTTGCAGATGACTTTAAGAAAGTTAGTAATTTCTTGCAGCCGTTTGGTGAAAACAAAATCATGGGTGCCCAGTGGGCATGGCGCAAGCTGCGCGGAAAAGATCCTGGTGCGCCTATGCTCGAAGAAGCAAAACGCAATCAGCGCATTGCTACGGAAATCAAGAATGACGATGAAATTAGGGGCGTAGCAGACCAGCGTGACGCTGATCAGCAGAAATATAATGATCTATCAGCCGGCCGTTTGACTTTGGCTCAGGCTCAGGACGAGCTTGCGAAATTGAATGAAGATTCCGAAAAGGCAGAACAGGCTGTTTTGAAGGATCCTGGCAACCGCGATCTTAAGTATCAGGAAGCTCAAGTTAAGGCTCGCCGCGATGTTCTGGAAGATGCAGTAAACAATGCAGTTGCTACCGGAGCGACCGAAGTGAGCCTGGCAGACTTGCAGGTTAATTTGGACATGAAGGTTGATCATCCGGAAGTCGTAGACCCGGCTACCGGCATAGTCACCGATCCAGGCGGGCTTGTTCAGCAGGGATTAATGGCACCAGGTGATCCTATCGAACCAGTAGTGGACACCACAAAAATAACGGATGAACTGCAGAGGAAAATTGCCGATGCTACTTCTGTAATTGATAATGATCAAGCGAAGCGCCGAGAGCTGGGCTACAACGGCCCTATGAACGATGGCGTAAAGGAGGCTTTGCTAAAAGAAGTTACCCGACTAAATACAGAAGCAGAAAAATACCAGCGCCCATATTCTAAGGCTTTGGAGAAGGAAGAAGCTATGGAGGTTATGAAGCAAAAGAAGGAAATTGCCGATTTGGATTTAGATTATGATCAGCTGGAAGCCGGTTTCTTAGATGCTTTAAAGAAGAATAATTTTGTACAAGCGCGAGCATATGTTAAGCAGATTGCCGAAACAGGAATGGCCGACAAGCTTATGAAGAACATGAAGGATGATAATGGGGATCCCTACCAGTACAATATTGTCGGCTTGGAGAAAATGGTGAAAGATAAGTTTAAGACTTCCGAACGCAACCAGACCAACGTATTTAGAGAGATTTCCAATACCGCAGCTAAAAACGGCGCTATTCCTTTGGGATATGCCGTAAAGAACATGCCTAGTGGCGGCGGCATCATCAAGTCTTACCAGGCGCAAATGGTGGACGTAGAAAAACGGTTTGCAAAGCTGGGAATCAAAGATGTTAAAGAAGGCGATATTAAGCATTTCAATCCTACAACTAATAGAGAAGAAGCCACCCCAGGGTTGGTTAAATGGTTGTCTGCATTGAATACTACAGAGAAGGCCAAACAGGTAAAACGCGATATGTCTAAGGAGAGAGCTGGTCAGATTTTGGATGTGATCACTGAGGATGATTTTAAGGCAATGGGCAAAAATATGGGCAAGGAGATTAGAGCCGCATTAGAGGATGTCGCAGGCAGGAAATTTGTAGCAGGTCCACGCGGCGCTGCTGGAGCCCCTGGCGCAACAGGCGCCACGGGTGCAGCTGGTGCGACTGGCGGAACCGGTGGACGTGGAGGCAGGGGTGGAACAGGTCCAGCGGGCGGAGCTGGCCCAGCAGGCCCAGCTGGCCCAGCTGGAACTCCCGGAGCCCCTGGCGCTCCTGGCGCACCGGGAGGCGGAGGCGGGCCTATAGCAGGAGGCGGTCCGACGATGGCTAGACCGTATGTGCCACCGGCTAATCCTGGCACACCTCCTGGTGGTGGAACCGGCACAGGTGGTCGGACAACAAACCCCGGAACGAACAATACAACTACTGGCGCAAACCCTTTACCGCCGGATTTTAATCCTCCCGACTTAGTATAAAAATAAATTGAAATGAACACTGCTCTGCAATCAAAAATCGATTATGCAATCCAATACCAGGACAATATTCTTGCCCGCGAGCTTTTGATTGCCTCAAATCGGGATAATGAGATGAGGCTGGATAAAAAAGCTTATCTCAAGCTGAGCTATTTAACCATGAGCAGTTTAAGCCCGCAGAGACTAATGAATTTGGTTAAAGAATCCATTTTAACTGCCTACGAGATCCCGGATTTTAACCTGGAAGAAAAATTATCCGATTATATAGAGCTAATCGATTCTGTTCCAGATCAGGTAGAGCTTATAACAGGATTAAAGAGCATTATTGAACAGCATCAGGAGTTGCTGGGGGATAAGCCAATAGTAGTGAAGGAGAAAAATGTACCGCCCACCATTTCCAACTGGATTAAGGATTTAGCGGATGCCGTCACTATTCGTCACGATGTGTTAGAAGAGATTCGCTATATAAACCGTTCTCCAAACCCTCAAACACTTACTATCGCCCGACGCGAAATTCTAAAGAATATTTTCCGAATCTATGACCGCATGGCTCAGTATGCGAAGTTTTGGGAAGAGTTACCGGAAGAGATTCCTGAAGATGAAATGGCAGAATTCGAAGCTTACTTAGAAGAAATGGATAATGCCTTGGCGGAAGGTGCCGAACAGTACGCTGCTCAGCAAACAATTATTCCAGTAGTAGAGCCGCCGGTTGTTCCTAAGCCACAGCCTATACAAAAACGAAAACCTGTACCAATTATTCCTTCTCAGCCCGACGCACCGCCTTTGTATAAAATTGGAACCAAAGATAAGCTTAAGCTCGGCGGCCAGGATAAAAAAGGTTTGGTTTACGACACCCCCACAAATATAGATATTGATGCAGAAGCTAAGGCCCGCCAGCATCGCCAGGTTGAGCTTCTCAAAATTCAGGTTAAATTGGACGACTTAAAAAAAGCGCAAAAAGAAAAATTCATAAATATATGCTTAGCGATCAAAAATTAAAACAAATACATAACCTGGTACGCACCTCCAATGTTTTAACCGACCAGGAAAAAACAGAGTGGATGGCGCTAATAGAGCTTATGAATGATAAGCAGGTAGCCGAATTGGAAGAAATTCTAATGGGACCAAAGCCAGAACCGAAGCCTGCTCCAAATCCTGTACCTCAGCCTGCTCCAGTATTTCAACGGCCGGCACCGCGACCACAGCCTGTTCCCGCGCCGCAACCGGTGCAGACAGCTCCTCCTCCAAGACCGCAACCGGCACGACAACAACCTGCGCCTCAGCCTGTACCAAAACCTTCTAAGCCGTTGCCTCATATCAATGCGTCCTCCCTGTCTCATATAAGCAATTTACCGAGCAAAGTCAATGTTCCTAAGCCAGGTGCTTCTAGACCTACCCCGATTTCGGAACAGCCACAATCGATGCCGCAGACTCCAAGGCCGAGTTCTACCGCCGCTATGCCGCCAATTAATCCTCGCCCTCATTTGATAATGAGGCCGGATCAAGTGCAAGCCGAACCGAATCCCGCACAATATTCGCCTGCCTCATCATCTCAACAATTAGCGCCTCGGCCAGCGCCGCGGCCAGTGCAGACAGCTCCTCCTCCAAGGCCTCAGCCTGCTTCTGTGCCCCAAAGACCCGCACCTGCGAAAGAGTCTGTTCCTATGCCTCCTGTAGAGCCAAAGCCAATTCCCCAAGCTCAACCTGTAAGCCAGGCTGCTTACAACTATACTCCTACGCAGAATATAGAATTAAAGTCTCCAGAGGACGTCGCCGCTATAACCAGCTCGGTTTTGCATGTTCAGAATCGTAAAACCTTTCATGAAGCCATTACAAATCTTGCTTCCACACAGGGATACTTCCAAGTCCTCACCAGTTTCGAAAACAGCCCTCTATATAAGGACTATTTGAATTACGGTAAGAGCATGCTCTCTGGTCGTACCCAAAATTTGGCTTTATCTCAAGAGGAATTTGAATTCGTTAGCGACATTCTGCTTTCGCTTAAGGTCAACCGTGTATAAGTGATATAATTAACATGCAATTCCCAGTCCCACAATTTACCGATGTAGAAGATAAGATTATCGCAGGCTTAACTTTTAAGCAGTTTGCGATCATTTTTGGCGCAGGCGTATTCACCTTTGTTATCTTCACTATCACAAAAAATGTTCCAGCTACTGTGGTAGCGGGTCTCGGATCTGGCGTTCCAGCTCTGGCGTTAACTTTTGGCAAATTAAACGGCCGGCCGCTTTATGCTAGCTTCGGTAATTTTATTAAATTCTTGTTCGGGCCCAAGCAGTATGTTTACCACAAGACAGGCCACGAAGAAGCCGAACAGACACTGCCGATCCCAACAGAAGAAAAAGTCGCTCCAAAGGACCTAAAGGAAACTGCTCTAAAGATTAAGGAGCTCAACTATTTGCTTAATAAGGAGCAGAGCGAAGAAACCAAACTGATCGAAAGAATCAATCAAAACAAACAAAATCAGGCTAAATAATGGCGTTAAACAAACAAAAACAACAAATAGGCAATCCGACACAGCAATTTTTACGTCTCGCAGAAATCCGTGACGATTTAATCGTGATGGATAACGGCACATTGCGTACTGTATTGGCGGTGTCTAGCACCAACTTCGATTTAAAAAGTGAAGAAGAGCAGAACGCGCTTATTTATAGCTATCAAAGATTTTTAAACTCTTTAGAATTTCATGTTCAGATTTTGATCCAATCCCGCAAAATGGATATCGCGGAATATACAGAAAAGCTGCGCGTGATGATGGAAAAGCAAAACAACGAGTTGCTGCGCATGCAGACTCAGGAATATATAGAGTTTATCGACCGCTTGGTAGAAACAGCCAACGTCATGAGCAAGAACTTTTACGTCATCGTGCCTTACGATACGAGCATTAATCCGACTAACATCAGCATTTTTAGCAAGATTTTCGGCACAGGAAAAACTAAAGCGATTACGGACAGGGAATCTAACTTAAAGACTTACAAAAAACAGTTGGATGAACGCACCAATACTGTCGCGGCGGCTTTAGGTAGCAGCGGGCTGCGCGTGGTAAAGCTCACCACCGACCAGCTCATAGAGCTGGTGTACAACTCTTATAACTTTGCGTCCGGTCCGAGCATCGATGCCAGTCAATTAGGCAAAGCCGATATTAAAAACATTCAAAAATAATGAGCTTATTTTCATTTAACAAAACCGAATTAGAAAAGAAGAAGGAAGAGCTCGAACACCTTAAAGGTAAGATTTCGGCCGAGGGCAAACTGGCCGAAGTAGAGAAAGAGTATCGGGAAGGCGTCACTACCCTAAAAGATTTACTAGCTCCCAGCAGCTTAAAGTTTACCAACTCTTGGTTCGAACTTAACGGCAAGTTTGGGCGCAGCTTTTTCGTTTTGGCATATCCGCGATTCTTGTCTTCTAACTGGCTATCTTTTATTATCAACTCCGAGAGCGCTCTAGATGTATCCATGTTCATTTACCCGATCGATTCCGGCATGGTACTTAAAAAACTGCGTAGCAAAGTGGGTGAAATCGGCTCCCAGATTACGATCGAACAGGAAAAAGGCTTGGCCCGCAACCCATTGCTGGAGACCGCTTACCACGACGTAGAAGAGCTTCGCGATCAGCTGCAGCAGGGAGTAGAACACTTCTTCCGCTTTGCCCTTTACTTTACTTTGTACTCCGACTCACTCGAAGAGCTAGACAAGAATTCTAAGGTTTTAGAAAGCGCTTTGGGTGCGAAATTAGTAGTGACCAAACGCGCCATGCTCGCGGTAGAGGCGGGGTATAATTCTACTTTGCCATTGTGCTTGGATGATCTAGATGTAACCAGCAACCTTAATACCAGCCCGCTCTCTAGCACTTTTCCGTTTGTATCTTCGGATCTTACCGGCAACGACGGTATTCTGTACGGAATTAACCGCCACAATAATAGTTTGGTTTTATTCGACCGCTTTGCAATGGAAAATGCTAATTCCGTTGTGTTCGCTAAGTCTGGTGCTGGCAAGTCTTATTCCGTAAAATTAGAAATTTTGCGTTCGCTGATGATCGGCATCGAAGTTATTGTTATCGATCCCGAAAATGAGTATCAGCATTTAGCCGAAGCTGTAGGCGGAACCTTCTTAAACATTTCTCTTAACTCCGATTTTCGTATTAATCCATTTGACTTGCCGATCGGTTTGCAAGACGAGGACAAGGCAGATATTTTACGTAGCGCGGTTATCAGCCTCATCGGCTTAATGGGCTTGGTGTTGGGCAAGCTGGATCCGACCGAAGAAGCCATTATGGATAAGGCGATTTGGCAGACTTATGCTAAAAAAGATATTACCGAGAATTCTGATTTCGCTACCGCCGAAATGCCGGTCATGAGCGATTTGATAGAAATTTTGGGAGGCATGGTTGGCGGCGAAAGCTTGGCGCTTCGCTTGGGCAAGTTCACCGAAGGTACTTTTGCCGGATTATTAAATAACCAAACCAATGTAGTGCTGCAGAATCAGCTGCTGGTGTTTTCTATCCGCGATCTAGAAGAGCAGTTGCGCCCGATTGCTATGTATATAATTCTTGGCCACATTTGGAATGTGGTGCGAAGCGAATTAAAGAAACGTATTTTGGTGTTGGACGAAGCCTGGATCTTGATGCAGCACGAAGACTCCGCTCGGTTCGTATTCGGTATTGCCAAGCGAGCCCGTAAGTATTATCTAGGACTCACCACCATTACTCAGGATGTAGCCGATTTCATGGCCAGTACTTACGGCAAGCCGATTGTTACGAACTCATCTATTCAGTTGCTGCTTAAGCAAAGTCCTGCTGCTATCGATATTGTCACTGAAACATTTTTCCTCACGGAGGGTGAGAAGTATTTATTACTGGAAAGCGATGTGGGCGAGGGTATTTTCTTCGCCGGTCTTAAGCATGCAGCCATCAAGGTTTATGCTTCTTATGTCGAAGACCAGATTATCACCACCGATCCGAAGCAGCTGTTAGAGATAGAGCAAAGCAAAGAAGATTTGAGGTAATCCTATGGCGTCGGATGCAAAAGACCGAGCTAAAGTGGATTCATTAACAGAGTCTCATTCCTTTGGCCCTAAAGTGGGTCAGGGTTTTGTCATAGAAAAAGGCACCAACCGCAAAGTTCCCGTAACCGTTAGAGCTGGTAAGTATGGGGACATGTTAGAGGTTGGTGTTTTTGATCCCAAAGACCGAATGGTGGGAAAAGAGCTCTTAAAATATTATAGTCAGACTGAGCTTCAGGATTTACAAACAACTGGCAAATTCCACCAAAATCACGAGCGCCTCACTTATGGTTCGGATCCGTCTGGAAAATATAAACCTAAGGTGTACGTAGAGTCAATGAAGTCTTATGGCGATGAGTATAAGGGCGTCGGGAAGCTAATGCACCAAATAGCAGCTGAGTATTCTTTAAAGAAAGGCGCAGGTGGAAGAGTGCAGCTCACAGTGGCTCATTTGCCGAGCGGTATGCAAAATTATGAGGGCATGGCTACTTCTGGCGGGTTCCACGAAAGTTTTGGTTACAGTGCGCAGGATGTATACAACAAAGATGGCAGTTTGCATCACAAGGGTCAGGATATTCATAAAAAGTTGGCAGAAGAGGCATGGGACGAAGCACAGCTGAATAAAAAAATAGGCGGAGAGTACTGGCCGCCACAAGGTGGTATTCAAAAATCGCCGGCTCAGTTTAAGGCTAGTAAAGATAAGCCAGAAATGTATTTGCCGGACGATGTAATAGAAAGAGAGCGGCAGCGCATGGAGCAGGAGCCGATTTTAGACGTGGACGATGAAACGATGGAACAGATGATCCAGGAAAATGAAACTCAAGCTAAGTCAGAGAGCCGCAAAGCAAATGAGAAGTACGAAGAAGATCTGCGCCGTCAGCAGCAAGCGCTGCTTAATGAGCAGTCTGCGGAGACTGTTGCAGGGTCGGAGGATGTGGATGATGAAGAAGATCAAAGTGAGGAAGATTCTGCTGATGATGCCGAAGTAGATACAGAACCTCAAGACCAGCAGCAAGACAATAAGAAAGATGACCGACAAGATGATGAACGAAAAGATCAGAAGGATAATGAATCCAAAGACCCGCAAAAGGAGCAAAAGCAGGACGAGCGCTCCGCCGCTCAGAAAAATGATAACCCCGATCAATTAAAAGATCCTGCTCAAAAGAGCAAAGCCTTCGAAAAGTTAGGCAAGGATCCTAAAAAACTGAAAGGTTATGGTGGGGCAGGGGGGCCGGATGCAATGAATTCTAAGATGTCTCAGTTGGGCGGAGCTAGGGGTAATTCTATGCCTAAAGGTGGCATAGGTGCGCCTGGAGGCGGCGCGGGAGCTGGCGCAGGTGCAGGCGCGGGCGGTAAGATGGGCGGAGTCGCAGGTGGTATGGGCGCAAAGGCAGGCGGCGCGGGAGCTGGCGCAGGTGCAGGCGGTAAGATGGGTGCAGGCGCGGGCGGTAAGATGGGCGGAGCAAAAGGAGCTAAGGGTGGAATAGACCCAAAGGAGATACAGGATATCGCAAGCAAAGCTCTGAGCGGAGATAAAAAAGGAGCTGCTAAGCAGGCGGCCAAGGCTGGTCTGGCCGCTATTCTGGATAAGGCCTATATGGCCTGCCTCGATGGACTGGTTCCAACTTTCGGCCTTACTTTTATCCTAATGGAAATAATCGTCTTGGTGGCCTTCATTTTAAGAGTGAAATTAGTTTGGTGGCAGCGCTGGTTGGTTCATACTGTTAACATTATTATCGTTGTAATTGTACTGATGATTTTTGTGCTAGCTTTTGTGCTATTTGTGGCCGCCTGTCATGCAAGCGGTGCAGACGGCAGCGGCTGGATTGCCACAATTGCTGGTGGTCCCATCACGTGGGCAGTGGATTGGTTTCGTGGTGATACTTTGGGTAGCAGTTTTGTCGAGGCTTGCAAGAATGTGGGCAGCGCAATTCCCAGCACTGGATTAACTCAATAGGGGTGTTCTCTGGTTTGTTCTTTTGCAAATATTATGATATAATGAACAAAAGTGAACAACTAAATAGGTGTAAAAAACCTAACAAATTGAAACAAAATTAAACAAAAACACTGTGAATAAAAGAGCAATTGCCATTTTAGGCGCGATATTTATCCTCATAGTCGGAACACTGGGCTTTATCATTTGGCAGCGTTCATCTAAAGAAGAACCTGAACAAGTTGTAGAGGAAACTCCGGTTATAGTCGAGGAGCCGACAGAAATTGAGGAAGATCCCATAGAGGAAACGCCAACAAACAAGCAGGCCACCAAATTAACTGACGAATCCGTAATCGGTCCAGCTTTATTTTTCCAGGGCGATGGCATTGCTTATTTTAATCGACAAGGGCAATTATTCCGCACCAGCATGAATATCGATACTGCTTCTGTATTGCTCAGCGATAAGACAGAAATTAGCGTTCCAGCGAAAGGCGACATTGCCAAGATTCTGTGGCCCAATGTCGGTAATAGTTATATTGCAGAATCTGGAAGCGGCACCAGCAGAAAGTGGAGCTACTATAGCCCAGATGGCGGTAATTATATAGATTTGCCTCTGCAAGTTCGCAGCTTAGACTGGAACACTAATGGCGACAGGATTTATTTTGTATGGGTTGGCAATGACGGCAAAGCAACTTTAAATGTTTCCGATCCCGATACAAAGAATTATCAGCTGCTCACAGACTTGTACGAACCGGACAATGTCATCAGTGTTTCCCCGGATGGTCAACACATTGCTTTTTACAGGACTCAAACTTCGGACATGAGCCGTAACGGCATTACCACTGTCACTCCAGACGGTAAAACTTTTAAGTCTCTAATTCGCGATGGTTATAACCGGGAAGTAGTCTGGTCGCCAGATAGCAAGAAGTTTTTGTTCACTAGGTATAACTCCTCTTCTTCTACTTACGAACTTTACTACTTCGACGTTATCACTAACGAAAGCCGTAGCTTGGGCGTGACGACTTCTGCTACCAAAGCTGTGTGGACCAAAGACAGCACGGCAATTGTTGTTGGTGTACCGACAGCGGGCACTGCTAATCAGGGTATCACCACTGATACGGTTTACAAGATCGACATGTCTGGCAGCCGCACCGAATTTGCTCCCGGAACGAACGTAGATGTGCAGGATCCGTTCCTGAGTTTTGACGGCAATGTATTGTTCTTCCGCAATAACCAAGACGGCTCTCTGTATTACTTATTTTTGAGATAGTTTTTAAGAAAACAAAAAGTGCTGCTTTCGAACGATTCCGCAGGCCTTACCTGAGATTACTGGGGGGCCGAGGACTAGTGAGAAAGTAGTACTTTTTGTTTGTATATTTACTAATTTAAACTCTATGCAATATTGATAGAGCCTTTATGGGCTTTGCGGTATAATTTATATATGGCAACAAAAACAGTGTTTATATGCGAAAATTGCGGCTATAACAGTCCTCGCTGGCAAGGAAAATGCCCATCTTGCGACCAATGGAATACCTTTACCGAGCAGATGGTTCAGTCCTCAAAAAAGACAGCTTTTGCTAGTGGCTCCGCGACTGTAATTAAGCCGATTTTATTATCGGAAGTAAAGCAGAGTAAAGTTCTTCGCATTTCAACTGGAATAGACGAATTAGATGTAGTTTTAGGCGGCGGCCTCGTTACAGGTTCGGTGATATTGCTAGGCGGCGACCCAGGAATAGGAAAATCTACATTGGCGCTCCAGCTGGCTAACCTGTTAACCGGCAGTGGACACACAGCGTTATATGTTTCTGGAGAAGAATCGAGCCAACAGATTGCAATGCGCAATAATCGCTTGGGCCTAAAGCAAGATGTAATGGTGCTGGCCGAGACTAATTTAGAATCAAGTATTGCAGCTATCCAATCCGCAAAGCCCGAAGTTGTGGTTATCGATTCCGTACAGACGATGTATAGCGACAGTGCTGGCGGCGTCACAGGTGGCGTGGCTCAGCTTTCATACGTTACCAACTCTTTAATTCGTTTAGCTAAGGCTGAGCAGGTCACCATTATTCTTATTGGCCACGTTACCAAAGAAGGGATTTTGGCCGGCCCTAAGACAATCGAGCATATGGTCGACTGCGTTTTGTATTTAGAGGGAGAGCGCTTAGGTAATTTAAGAATTTTGCGCAGTAGCAAGAATCGTTTTGGTAGCATTGGCGAAGTCGGTGTGTTCGAGATGCGCGACGTCGGTTTGGTAGAAGTGGATAATCCGGCAGCAATGTTCTTGGAGCACAAGGGACAGGCGTTGGCTGGCAGTTGCGTTGCGACCTTGCTGGAGGGCAATAAAGTTTTATTGGTAGAAATTCAAGCTTTAACTAACACTTCCAACGCCAGCTATCCCCGCAGGGTGGCATCTGGATTCGATGTAAATCGCTTGCAGCTGTTGATAGCGATAATGCAAAAAACCTTGGGTATAAACTTAAGCAATCAGGATGTTTATGTGAATGTGGCTGGCGGTTTCAAAGTCACAGAGCGAGCCGCAGATTTGCCGGTGGTGATGGCTATCCTTTCCTCGTATAATGGCAAAGCTTGGAGTAAAGAAACTACCGCTTTCGGGGAAATTGGCCTATTGGGAGAAGTCCGTACAGTATCGCAAGTCGATAAGAGACAGAAGGAAGCTAAGAAATTGGGCTTCGGCGATGTTGTCCATAGTAAGAGCCTAAAGTCTATAAAAAATTTAAAATAGTCTAATATGGCACAAGCGAAATAAAAAGAGCGACAAGGGGGTCGCTCTTTGTTCTTAAACGGGTTAGGCGGGTGAGGCAAGGGGTTGTGCAGCATTCACTGCGGTCGGTCGAGAGGCTTCTTTGTCCTTTCGATTCTGTTCATACTGGTCGTACTTTTTGATACATACTGGTCCTGCGTGGAAATACTTGCCGTATTTTTTTTGCATGCCGGTTTCCTGTTCTGCCATCAGTATGAAGCATCCCGAACATTGTTTTCTCTCTGCCGCGCCGTTACGTTTTCCGTTCCCGTTCTTTCCTTTCATATTTCCTCTCCTATCTAACTAAAATTGTGCAAGCTCAAGGGGGTGCACCTGATATTTATACCAAAACTGTCAGGAGCTGTCAACAGAATTATTCTGTATGAATTGTTTGCAAATAAGGGGAAGATAACTCTTTTAGTTTAGGATAGTCAGCGAGGGTTGGATCAGAATCCAGTAGCTCTGTGGCTATTTCATGTGCCTTCTGCAGGGCAGCTATGGTTACAAATTCGGGAAAGCGGAAATTGAAGCCGGACTGTTGCTGTCCGAATAAGTCCCCGAACCCTCTTTCTTTTAGGTCGTATTCAGCCAATGCAAAGCCATCCGAGATCTGTTCAAATATCTTCAACCGTTTGGTTTCCATGTGTTCCTCTGTAGTGGTAAAGAGATAACAGTAGCTTGGGTGACTACCGCGCCCAACCCGTCCGCGAAGCTGATGCAATTGGGCTAAACCAAAATTTTCTGCACCCTCAATTAGCATAACCGTTGCATTTGGCATATCGATGCCAATCTCGATGACGGTAGTGGCTACCAGTATGTTGATTTCCTTATTGGCAAAACTATTCATGACTTTATCTTTTTCTTCTCCATTTAAAGCGCCGTATACCAGACCTAGCTTGTATTCTGGAAAAAGCTTTGTTAAGCGTTCGAACTCGGCTTTTACGGACTTAGTTTTCGTGTCCGATTCTTCTACCTTGGGAGTAATGATGAATGCTTGTCGGCCGCTTTCTATTTCTTTGCGGATTTTAGCATAAGCCACCGCGCGGTTGCTTTCGGAAAATAGCTGGGTGGTAATTTTTTGGCGATTTTTTGGCATTTGATTTAGCTGCGAGATATCTAAATTTCCAAAAAGCGAAAGTGCCAGCGTGCGAGGAATTGGTGTTGCAGACATGCTTAATAGGTGCGGGATTTCTTCGTTGTCGCCAGATTTGTTGCCATGAGTCTTTTGCAAAAAAGCTCTTTGGGCAACGCCAAAACGATGCTGCTCGTCTATTACGATCAACCCAAGTTTTCCTACATCAATATGCTCTGATAACAGCGCATGTGTGCCGATCACTATTTTTAATTCATTGGTGGCAAGTCTTTTTAACATTTCATCCCTAGGAACGTCTTCAGAGTTGATTTTGCAAAAGTTTCTCGTGAGCAATCCAATTTGGCTGCTCATCGGACCCGCTAGATTGATAAAAGTATCAAAATGCTGACTAGCTAGTATCTCTGTTGGAGCCAGGATAATAGTCTGGTAATCGTCCAAAGCGGCCATGTAACTAGCCAGCCAGGCCACTACTGTTTTACCGCTGCCTACGTCTCCCTCCAATAATCGGTTCATAGGCGACCCTTTGGACATATCTTGCAGAATGTCCCAAGTGGCACGTTTTTGGCTATCGGTGAGTTCGAATGGCAACTTACTGACAGCGTTTTTTATAGCTTCCACGTCATTGCTCAGTTTGGGCGCTCTGGTTCCTTTAAGGGCACGCTGCTTAATGGTAGATGCAACTTGCTGTGGCAAGCAGTCGTCAACTGCTATTCTAAAACGGCCGGCATTGATTTGGTTTTGGTCGGTAGGGTAGTGGAGATTTTGAACCGATTCGCTTAGCGACGACAGTTCGAACCTGTTCAGTAGAGGTACGCTTAAGAGCTCTGTAAATTCCTTTTTTGTGTTATCCCAGCTAATTTTAATAAGTTTAGCTAATCTAAGGTTTGTAATTCCCTTGGTCAAATGATAGATAGGCAAAATTTTTCCATGAGCTTCATTGTCAGTGTTTGAGATCTTCTCCCAGTACGGGTTGGTTAATTGATTCCGGTTATACCATTCCACCTTTCCAGCTACTATGATCTGGTCGCCTTCTGCAAATTGTTTGGCTAAGTACGGCTGATTAAACCACATCAGGTGGATGTCTCCGGTACTGTCTTCTAAAATCGCCTCTGTAAACTGTAGGCGGCTGCGGAATGAGCGACGCGCCTGAATGTTACGGATCTGTCCTTCCAGTGTTACCATCTGTCCTTGCTCGGCTTTGCCGATAGGGATCTTTTTAGAGAAGTCGATATAACGGAAAGGGAGGTGGAAAAATAGATCTTCGATATAAAAAAGCCCCAAGCGGTTAAGGGTCTTTTTTAAGCTTGGTCCGATGCCAGGCAGTCGTTCGATTTTAGTATTGAGTGTAAACATAGCCTGTAAGCTGTGGCTGTAGTTTAAAATTTAATGCGGTGGGAGATTTTCTGCATTGTGGTGGGTTGAGGTTCTTCGTGTTCCGGCAGTACATCAGCTAAAAATTCGCGCACTTCATCGGAATCCATATCTTCCAGTTCGATTGTCAGTTGATGGTTTAAGTAAGCGGTAGTTTCTATATTCAAAGTTTTGTGCGCCGCGTCATCTACGACCCAGAAGTGCTTGATGCGCTGGTACGGAATAAGGTCATTGTTGATATGAATTCCTTGGTCGCTGATTCGAATAGGTATCTGTTTAGGGATTTGGCGTCCAAAGAAAATTACAAACCCAGCAACAACCGCTAAGCTTATTGCGCCAAAATAGTCATTGGCAATAATCTCATAGGTGATGAGCAAAGCTACAAGAATGAGCAAGGTAATGTACCAAGCAGGATTCTTAGGGTAGTGCCTAAATTCCGGCGCATCCCATTCAAAAACGTTTAAGGGTTGTTTTGGGGGCATTTTATTTTTGTAAGTGTGTAAAAATCCCTGGCGGAGAGGGAGGGATTCGAACCCTCGAGGCTTTGAGACCTGACGGTTTTCAAGACCGTTGCACTAAACCACTATGCGACCTCTCCGTATATCTCGATTTTGGTATTCTCCGTACCAGTTTATTATACCAATAATCCAGCTAAATCAAAAACGAGCCAGACTCTAGAATAGGCTCGTTTTTTTGATGGTTTGTGTATCGTCAGGTACTATCGCTTCGGGATTTCTGCCCGTGAGTTTCATGGGCAGCGATCCAGAAAGGATAAATCGAAAATTTATGGCGCGTACTGGCTGTCGCTTGGCTCTAAGATGAATCCAGCTTGAGCTTGAGCAGGCTTCTGAGGTTCTGTGGTGCTTGGTTCTTGCTCTGGCTTTGTTTCTGGTTTCGGAGTCGGAGTAGTAGTTGGCTGAGTAGCGGCTTTTGTCTCGGGCTTCGGTGTAACTGTAGCTGTACCCTTAACTTGAGGCTGGCTTGGGGTTAGGGAAGCTAGGCCATCGATAATGATAATCTTCTTGGCGATTAGAGTATTGTTGTCTTTAGTGCCAATCACTGTAATTTTTCCTTCCAGTTTATCATATTTTTCTACGATATCTCCGGATTCATCCAGTAAGATAGTGGCATCATTGATGATGAAGGAATTTTTCTCTATAACCAACTTATTTTTTGCATAGCTGGTTACATCTCCGGTTATGGAGATTTTGTTTGGCAAGTCCAGTAGGATCTGCTCATTCACAGTGGCAATCATCATAGCAATGGCCTTGTTGGCCTGTTTGGTAGCAGATAACGCTACTGCTGCAGTTTCTTTGCTTTGCTCGGTTTTCCCCGCAGATTCCAAGACTGTCTTTTGCTGCTTATTAATTGCTACGAGGTTGCTTAGGAGAGTAGTATCGTTTTCTGAGACAGCCTTAGCTGTAGCCATTTGGGACACTGCTTCGAATGTCTTTTCTGTTTGATTGGTAAGGGCGGTGATAGCGGCAGCTTCCAGTTTGGGGTCATTGGACTCGATGACCCGCTTGGTTTCTTCTAGTCGCTTTTCTGCTAAGGCTAAGTGAAGATTGGCAGCTTTTTCTTTATTAAAGGTCAGATTGATGCGGGCTTCTTCGCCGGCGCGCTTAATGGAATATAGGCGCTGCCCCGGCAAGCTGTCTTCGGCGCTTTGGACAACAGTATAAGCTCCCACTAACATTAACGCAAACACTGCCGTAAAAGTAACAAGCTTGTTGCCGGACAGGAATTGGAGCAGGGAATTTGCCAGACTTGGCTTTTGCTGGGCGAAACGATATTGCTTGGTCGGGGTTGGGACTTTAGACTTAGGAATAGATGAAAGCATTTCGACGATCTTCATTTCTTCCTGGGTAAATTCCTGGACGAAATCAAAATCATTCTCATTAGAGAGAGAATCTGAATTTCCTGAATTGTATTTAATTACCTTCATTATTGTTTGGAGATGGTGTCGTCAAAGATGTCTTTAAGTTTCGCAATGGCGCGATGTTGGATTACTCGGATTGCGCCTTCTGTTTTATTAAGGACGGTAGCGATGGTGGAGTTGTCGAGTTCGTCAAAGTACTTCATCTTAATTACCGATTGTTGTTCGTCGTTTAGCTCTTTTAGCAGTTTGATGAGTATCGACTGCTCAATCTGTAGGTTTATGATCTCAACTATATTAGTATCGTATTCTAGGGTGTTTTCTATACTGTCCAGGGGAACGAGCTGCTTCTTTTTTCGGTAATAGTCGATGACCATGTTGCGGGCAATCTGGAATAGCCATCCTTCGAAAGCTTCTACTTTTTCAAGGTTTTTGAGGCTCGCAAATGCCTTAATGAACACATCTTCCGTGATATCTTCGGCCGTCTCTTTATGACTGACCCGGTAGAACACAAATCGGTAGACCCGCATGTAATACGCTTCGTAGATATCGGCCAGAGCCTCTTGGGCTCCGGACTTTGCGAGCACTATAATATTAGGATTTATGTTTGTATGTTCATTCATATAGACGAGCTAAGAGGGGCTTTGTTACAGGTCCGAAGAAGATTAGTATTATGCGGATTTTGTTTGAATGTAGCAAGCTAATAGCTATATTTTAGCATAACCAGCCTCCAAGACCTGCAAATAAAAAAAGCACAGTAAACCGTGCTTTGTGTAAGTGCTCTTTCGAGCGTTTGAATTTAATTATTGCCTCGGATGTTCTCGAAGACGAGAATTTGATCTCCTTCTTCGATCAGAGCATCGGGGCTGCTGATCTTCTGGCCGTTAACTCGAATATCGAGAGCCTCAACGTTATTGCCTCGCGTCAAGTTGGCCTGACGAAGTGCTTCGCCATAATCGGTGCCCTCGGGAAAGGTGTAGGGTTTAACCTTGCCCCCCGGGTAGGATCCCATTTTGACGGTAATTGTTTTAGTGAGACCATTAGCATTGTCATTTTCTTCGATCATTTCTTTCCTCCTAAAAGTCAGACGTATTAACCATTGCTGGCTGAACCGAAAAAATTAATTCATTCTCGGGTCGGTCATCAGGTTCCTTGTTTTCCTTTAAACTTGTTTCTGCTTTGTGCCAACGGATCAGCTGCCAAACGGCATAGCCCGTAACCATAGCTGCGGTTGCTCCAACTGTTATGCTAGTTCCGCAGGCAGAAACTACTGCCACATCATCAGAATATAAAGTTGCTTCCCATCCCTTCACGTCCTTGGGAGAAGAAGGGTTAACACAGTAGACTCGACCGCTATTGGCACCCATGCGAGTTTCTATCATCAGTTTAGTCCGAGGCTTGTACCTCAGACCATTCTTCCAGATTTCCTGCCTGGAGGCCATAGTGTCAGTTAGCAAGTATACCACATCTCCAAGTTCCTGAGTGCCGTCGACTCTTGCCTCGTGGCAAGTGATGACGGTGCCCGTTTGCTCTTCGATGATCCTCTTTAATGCCTCCACCTTGACTTCGCCAATATGATTGTTGCCGTAGACTTGGTTGGGGACATTATGGGATTCGATTTTGTCAAAATCCCAAACGTGAATGTTCGAGAGGCCTAGCTTTGCCAGCTCTAACGCTATCCGGGAGCCGGTAGCGCCAGCGCCGATAATGTCAACGCGAAGGTCTCCAAACTGAGCCGCAGAAAAAACATCAATGTGCCTTATTGTATCCAGCATCCTTTATCCTCCAAGCCATGTGTCGAACGTCCGTTCTATCCATGATTTACCGCGTTTAGATATTCGTCCGCGCTTGTGTTTGTATACCTTTCGGCGATGGACGACTTTGGTTTTCATCTCCTGCAGAATAAACTCTTTCAGTCGGTCATAGGTATCAGCCGGCATATCCGCAGGCGCAGCTTGAATGAGCCAAGGTATCCTGTGAAAGGCTATCCCTTTTTCCCAGTCGTAGACGCTGAAGTTCATATCCCCTTGTCGATTGAAAATTCCTCGAATAAAGAAATCTTCTCCGCCCTGAGCGAAGGACTCAGCCTGCGTGTCGTCTTGGCCGGAGGGGAATGTGCCGCCGGAGCCATGAGAGTGTCCCCAAAATTTGGTGTTATTGAAGATCTCTTCACCATCTGGTGTGCCCATCATTTCACAGATGAAGTCAGCCATGCTGGTTTTTGACAGCTCCGAGTGCCCTGCACTGATATCTTGATGAAAGATAAATACATCGGCGATTCGAAAATCTTTCTCGTTGTGCCTGTATGCCGTTCCCAGCCAGCCAATCTCTTGCTCGATATAACTGAGCATGAGATACATCTTCATAGCTGCGAATAAGCTGACGTGGATAACGGGAATCGTTGCAGGAACTCTGAGCAATTCGGCGCTGGTTGCAAAGTAACGAGGTTTTTTAAAATCTTGAGCCGGTCGCCTGGCAAGATCCCAGTGATAGGTATATTGAGGAGGTTCCTCTTTTCCTTCCTCTTCCTCTTCATCTGGTTCTGCTTGTTCAGGCTTGGTCTCCACAACAACTTCGGCTTCCAGAACTTCGATTATTGTTTCTTCGTTTTGCTGGCCTGCAGTTTTGGTTTCCGCTTGTGGTGCTTCCGGTAATTCCAGAACCTCCCCATCATCGACAGCTTCGCTTACCGCTTCCTCTGCTTGCTCCGCCTCGGCTGCGTTTTTGGCTTTATTTGCCGATTCATTATTAGCAGTTTCCATCTCAGGACCATCTTCCGATTTCTTGTCTGGCTTATTCTTTTTGCCCATGCATATGTCCTCCTTTATAGCTGTTTATAGTAGCGGGGGAGAAGCCTTTTGTCAAGTAAAAACCCCTGTAAATAACAGGGGTTGTTCTATTTAATCACTCTTAGCGTTTCCGGGGGTTTGACTCCGAGGGTTACGCTAGAGAAAGTGGCGATGTAATTTACAAACAGCTCTGTACAGGTTGCTACTTCTAGCTCTCCCATCAGTTCTGGGAGAGTCATCGTGAGCTGGCTGAGTATCAGGTCGCCATCTTCATTGGGGATCTGGGGAGCCTGGTAGATTTGCCCGTTGACCATGAACGGTCGTTCGCTTTGCACCTTCACTGTGCCATCAGAGAAATTATAAGCAATACCAAATGGTCCGACTCTGAATTTTTCCTGGGTGTCTGTATCTGTAATGACCATCGAGACAGTTCGAACGCCAACAAGATCGTCTCGAATAGTGACTCTATCTACCCATGGGAAGTCTTTAAGCTCCTTAATCTGGCTTTGTAGCTTCTCGGTTAAGTTCCTGGCACCATTCGGGTCGGCAAGCTCTTTTATGAGAGTGGAACCGAATACGCTTAGAAATAATTCACTTTGAGCACCTTTCGCGGAGTTTTGGAAATTACGAATTTTACCTAGAATCCGCTTGTGAATGCCGTCATTATCGTCGCTGTACATTTTTAGAAAGGATTCTTTTGAGTGTTCGTCCAACTCTGCTTCTGCTTTGGGGTATTTTAACCTTTCTTCCACAATGGGAAACTGTCTTAAGATGCTAAGATAGTCAGGACGAGGATTGACTGACTCAATTGCCTTGATGGCAAACAAGATAGCTGCTTCGAACTCAAAGGTTTTTAGCAAGTCAAGGATAGCTGAGCCTTCTCCCATGCACCAGTATCCTTCCCGGTCCCTATCAACGTGAGGGTGTCCGTAACCGCCATATCTGTGCCCTTGATTTCTGAATTCCGCACTGGCATTTTCGCCGAAGTTCAAAGTTATCCGGAAAGGGCCAAGTTCATGAATTTTATGCCGGCTACGATCTTCAGCGTACATGGTATAGGTGACGATTGTAATGCTTTGCTTTTTTATGGACATGGTTTTAATTTCCGGGATCCTGGCGAGCTGTTTTAGTACCCGTTCGCTTGGGTCCGTATCGGAAATTTTTGCCAGTTGATCGTACAATTCTGTCCCTGTTCCTACATGTTTGGCTAACTGATCGCGTAGGTATCTGAGGTCGCCGACCATATCCTTAATGTCGGCAATCTTAGGGATCCTGAACCGGCCATCGTAGATCTCGCAAATTTGCGGAGGTCCGGCTGGAAGATATAGCAGAGTTTCCTTGAGAATTTGCTCAAAGATATACAACCATCCTCTGTTTGCAATGCAGCATAGGGCATACGGATCAAGTAAGATATATAGGTTGTAGTCCGTATACTCAGCTACGACCGTGTCGCTGGTAGAATCAATTATCAGCATGCCTTCACCCGAAGGGGTGTACATGAGATGATTGTCATACATATTGGAGGTGGTTTTCCAGATCTGATCCGGGGCCAATACTTTGCCGGACATTGAGTAAGGCGTCAGTATGTAACTGTCTAGAAAAATGTTGAAGCCGCCATCGGGATAGCGTGGCTTAAGTGGCTGTGTATCCCGGTCTATGATATTTACCGTATGAACATTAGAAGCTTTCATAGCTCTCGATAGAACCCTTTTGGCTACTTCTTCAGTAGCTTGGCTCACTACGGCTGGTATTCTTGCCGAAGTCATTACAACGTTAAGATCCATACTTCCTCCTGTTGAAGATGTTTTTCAGCGTATGCTGACCTTTGATTGAATCATAAAAATATAATTTGGTCAACAAAAACAATCACCCGGCTTGACGATACCATTCTTGACGATACCATTAAAGAGCGGTAAACTCTTTAGTTAGTAATTGATTTTTCAGGAGGAAAGATTATGGGTTTTCCAGCAGGGTTTGGGCAAGGCTACGATTTAGAAGATGGGTTTAAGTGGGACGCGATTACCTTCGATTTGGCCCACGCTACAGGTGCGTCTATTTCCAACAAACTCAACGTGAACTTGGGACGCGCAGCAAATTATTCAACTAAATTTTCAGTAACCAACAAGATGAAAGAGGTGATGTTTGTTACCATCTGTAATATCACGGCGGAAGATCGAGGCAAAGTAGAAAAGATAGCGCCGGGTAAAACGCGTCATATTATCCGCAGGATCCCGCGGCGTGCAGTAATGTACTATCGCTTTGAAGACAAATAACACGGAATATTTCCGTGTTTTTTATTTAACAAAAAACAATCACATTGCTGTGATTGTTTTCTGGCGGAGAGGGAGGGATTCGAACCCTCGGTACGGCTTTACAACCGTACATCGGTTTAGCAAACCGACGCACTAGGCCACTATGCGACCTCTCCATAAATCCTTACTATCTTATCTAAAAATACAGCGTTGGTCAATGTGGTCTTGGTTAATCTTGGGCCAGAGCTAAGCACCAGACTGTTTTTACGCCATTTGCCTTTAATTCCCGAGCGGCTTCGATAAAAGTTGAACCTGTCGTGGTAATATCATCTATTAGTAGAACTTGGCGCGGCAGATAACTTGGGTCGCTGATGGAAAAACTTTCTGTTAAATTTTCCTGGCGCTGCTGGCGGTTGAGTTGTTTTTGCTGTCTGGTGGATTTTGATTTGATCAGAACAGGGTCAATAGCCAAGTTAAAGCGCCAGCTAAAGATTTGTGCAATGATATAACTTTGGTTAAAGCCGCGAAACCGTTTTTTAAACCGGGTCAACGGGATGGGGCAAAGTACGAATTTATCTAAACTTTGATATCTAACATCAACTTTTTCGAATCCTATTGATGCCAGCTCGAAAAACAGGTCGGAGATTAAACCGATTTTCCCGGTGTTCAGCATCTTGCTAACCAGCTTGTCCTGATATTTAAAAATACTAATCAACCTGTCGGGGGTATGATCTGTTTTGCAATCTGCATGAGTGTATCCCATTTGGCTCGGCTGTTGGCACACTATGCAACGTTGTTGTTGGATCAATGTTAAACCTTGCCTGCAGAGTCTGCAGATGTACTTTCCCCAGGTTTGGCAGTTGAGACACTGTTTAGGGAAGGCAATGTCCAATAGCGATGGATAAAAGTTGGGCATATACTCATCATCGCATGCTTGGGTTCAAGATTCATTCAAGCTATGATAAGATAAGTGGAAAACGAAGGAGGGGATATGGCAAGATTGTTAAGCATGGTTGTTTATACAAGACAGCTAAGCCGCATGCGAGATTTTTACAAGGCGATTGGCTTGGATTTAATAGAAGAAAAGCATGGCGATGGTCCGCAGCACTTTTCCTGCAAGATGAACAATGTTCTCATCGAATTCTACCCATCCGAACAGTACCAGAGCAGATATAGGTTTGAATTTGGCACAAAGGAGCTAGGCATGGTCATCAAAAGGCTCATCTTAGGTTCGTTTACCCAAAGTGCACAGGTCTCAGATTTCGAAAAACGAGGATTGCACATAGTGGATCCAGACGGTAATACCGTCATTATTAATAACCTTCTTTTCGACCAGCAGGCATGTAAAAACCCCTCTAAGTGAGGGGTTTTATTATTAGGTTACGCTGGTACAGCAGCGGCGCGTTTGCTTTTTTCGGTTTTAAACGAAACTTTTTCGCCGTCTACGCCAACTGTAATCGTTGCGCCTTCTTTGAGGTTTTGCTGAATGATCTGTTCAGCCAGCGGGTCGCTAATTAAATCCTGAACATTTTTTCGAATATAGCGTGCCCCTTGGAGCGGATCGAAGCTTTTTTCGGAGATGAACTTTATCAGAGCTGGAGTTGTTTTTAAGCTTATCTTTTGAATATCTAGGCGCTTCTGAAGGTCGCTAATCTGTAGCTGGGTAATGCGTTTGAGGTCAGCCATACCGAGAGGGTGGAAGATAATCACTTTGTCGATGCGGTTTAGGAATTCCGGACGCAGGTCTCTCCTAAGCTTTTCGAGCAAGCCTTCCTTGATGCGATCGTATTCCTTTTCCATTTTGGCTTTTTCTGTGACCTGTTCGTCGCGGTCTGCGAAGCCGATCTTGACGCTGGCGGTATTAAGTTCCTGCATGCCCAAGTTGGAAGTCATAATGATGACCGTATTGGCGAAGTTGACACGCTTGCCTTGCGCGTCAGTTAGCTGGCCGTCTTCTAAGATCTGAAGCAAAACGTTGAACACTTCGGGATGGGCTTTTTCGATTTCGTCGAACAAGATTACTGCATAGGGTTTTCGGCGAACAGCCTCGGTTAAGCGGCCGCCTTCTTCGTATCCTACATAGCCGGCCGGAGCGCCGATTAAGCGCGCAACGTTGTGGCGTTCCATAAATTCAGACATATCTACGCGGATGAGAGCATCGGCATCTTCGAAAACTTCCTGCGCTATCATCTTGGCTGTTTCGGTTTTGCCCACGCCGGTCGGACCGAGGAACATGAAAGAGCCAATTGGGCGTTTAGGGTCGTTTAAGCCGGCACGGGAGCGGCGGATAGTCTTGGCGATTTCGACGAGTGCTTCGTCTTGGCCGACAATACGGGCCTTTAAAGTCTTTTCTAAATTAGTAAGCTTGCCGATTTCGTTTTGGGCCAGCTTCTTTAAGGGGATTTTAGTCATCAAAGAAACTGTGTGGGCAATGTCTTCAGCCGAGATGGAATAGACCGGACCTGTGTCTTCCTTGCTCAATGTTTCCAGTTCCTTTTTCTGAGCTAACAGGCGCTCTTCCTGTGCGCGCAGGTGCAGGGCAGTGGTAAAGTCTTGTGAGAGCACTGCTTTAGTTTTCTCTTCTTCTAATTGCTCTAATTCGGTTTCTACTTTGCGCTTAGTTTTGGCCAATTTTGAATTACTGTGAATGCTGCGCAAAAACGCGGCAGTTTCGTCTACTAGGTCCACAGCTTTGTCTGGCAGGAAATGATCCTGAATGTAGCGGTCGGACAAGTCTACGGCTGCTTGCAGCGCTTCGTCGGTAATATGAACGTTATGGTGTTTTTCGTAATTTGGGCGGATTCCTTTAAGAATAGCCAAAGCCTCTTCCTTGCTTGGTTCTTCGACCAAGATTGGCTGGAAGCGGCGCTCTAAGGCGGCGTCATGTTCGATGTGCTTTTTGTATTCGGCTAAAGTAGTCGCACCAATGGTGCGAAGCTCCCCGCGTGCCAAGGCCGGCTTAAAGATGTTAGCTGCATCTAAACTGCCGGTGGTTGCTCCGGCGCCAGACAGGGTGTGGAGTTCGTCTATAAATAGAATTACGTTTGGATTAGCTTTAACTTCATCAATAATCTGCTTTAAGCGGTTTTCGAATTCGCCGCGGAACATCGAACCGGCAACAATCAGCGCTAAGTCTAACGCCATGATTTTTTTATCTAATAAAGTATCTGGCACTTCGCGGTTGGCGATAGCTAAAGCCAAACCCTCAACAATAGCAGTTTTACCGACGCCGGCTTCACCGATGAGGACCGGGTTGTTTTTAGTACGTCGGCCAAGAATGCTCACCAAGCGTTCAATTTCCTTTTTGCGTCCAATAACCGGATCAATATTTCCTTGTGCGGCTTTCTTGGTTAAGTCGGTCGTAAAATATTCCAGCATGTTGCCGCGCTTCGGATCTGGTCCGACAGGGGACTGATGCATATGACCGTCTGGGTTTTGCGCACCGCCCGGCATGCCATCATTTGGCATCTCTGGGAATTTAGAAATATTTTCGAAAACTGTAATTAGGTTGTGGTCAAGTTCGCCAATGTCAACTCCAAGCTTAGATAAAATCACCCGCGCTCGGTTGTGCTCTGTGGTAATGAGTCCGTACAAGAAATGTTCGGTGCCGATAAATTGGTAACCGTATTGGCTGGCGATGATAGCCGATTTTTCGATCGCGGTTTTTAAATTCGCAGAAAGAACCGGTTTCCAAACCGTGATTTGGTTATTTTGGTTAACAAGTTCTAGTTCTGATTTGATTAGATCTGGCGTAAGTTTGGCTTTGGTTAAGATCTCCCCGGCAAAGCTGGACTTTTCTGCAACCACCCCAAACAATAAATGCTCCGTCCCGATGTGATCGTGGTGGAGTTCTTCGGATACCATCTGCGCTGCAATAAGCGCATTTTTGGCACGGCTGGAAAGCCTTTCTAAAATAAAAGCAAAATTATTCATATATATAGTAGCGCCTCCGCCCTAGTTGGCGGTCGAGAAAAAGTGTTGTTATCACTCTCGCTCTTAGACTGCTAATTAAGTTATATCGTGTTTATGTCGCTATGTCAAGAACTGTCTGCTACTATAATAACGCTATATCTACCTAAATTGTAACACGGAAAAACCCGGTTAAATCATATGACAATGTTTAAAAAAGCTCGGCCATTAAAAGACCCGTCCGACTACGATCATGCCTACCAATATGCCTTATTCTTGCTCAATTTGAGCATGCGCACAGTCGGCGAAGTGCAAGAAAAAATGAGCAAGCGCGGTTATGATACAAAAGTTATCAACCGCGCAATTCAGACACTGCTTGAGGATAAATATTTAAATGACGAAAACTACGCTGAGGTTTTTATTAATAGCATGAAAAATTATAAAACTTGGGGTAGGTTTATGATGAAGAAAAAGCTTTACGAAAAAAAGTTGCCGAAGGAATTAATTGAAGAGAAATTAGAAGAGCTGGTGTCTGTAAAGGATGAATTAGAAATTGCCAAAAGATATTTGCAGAGGGATTTTAAGGATTTTACTCTGCTGGCTAAGCTTGATTATGAGGACAAGCAGAAATGGATGCGCAAATTGATGAGTAGAGGATTTGGGATGGACATAGCGACTAAGCTAATTAAATAAAAAACCCGCGACACTAATTTGTGTCGCGGTTCGTTTTCACCGGAGGCGTTCAGATTCCGTAGTTGCGGAGACGTTCTCCGTAGGCTTCGGCCCGATCGCCGATCTCGAACTCTTCAAGCAACCGAGCTTGTCGCTGTTCTTCGAATTCATGTTCGAAGAAATTTTCAGTAGATCGTTCGGCCTCGTCGGCTAATACAGTTAAGTCGAGAGCGGGTTGTGTGCGCTGTGGTCGAACCGAACTCATAGGAAATGCGCTTTGATAATCTTCTTCGGTGAAGAAATCATCAAACTCCATATCCTTGGGTGTTGGCCAGGGCCAGATCGCTCTGCCTGGGATTATGGAGTTTCTTCCATCGTCGTTAAGGTAACTTTCTTCGTAGTGACTTCTAAAACCTGAGTCATGGATATGCTCTTTCATTCTCTGATCGAAAATTACTTGAGCCAGAGACGTTCTCGGCTGGAACCTAAAGATCAGATCGGGCTCGCAAAACTCAATATCGGTTAGTTGGCGCGGACTTAGTTTTGGCATATTTCCTCCTAAATTTCCTCAATAACTCAATAAATACTAACTTCAGGCATTATACAGAAAAGTTAGTAATTTGTCAAGTTGAGATTTGGTTTCTGATAATGGAAAATTTTTTAAAAGATAAAAGACCTGCGTGTTGGAATTTTAAGTAACGACAAATCTGGCTTGATGAATAAGCTCATATTCGAGGGGTCTGTGCTGCTGTGGTGAGGTTATGTGGAATGTTGTAAATCCGGATACCTTTTATAAAATTCATCCAACTTGTAGGACCAGAATTCGGTTTGATCGAAATATCTTTGCGCTTCGGAGGTTCTCTGAGGATCGGTTAAGGCGTCGAGTGTCTTTTCTTTCAAGTGGCTAATATGCGATTTTATATATTCCAATTCCTGGAGCTTTTGGGCTTCGGTAAATTTAGGATACATATCTTCATCTGCGTTCAGTAGCGAACGGATGATGTCGGGGTTGTTGTTCATTTCGCCCATAATTGTAAAATTATTTGCCCATCCCGCGCAAACGCTTGATGCGCTCTTCGATTGGCGGATGAGTGTTGAATAAGGAAGCGAACCAGCTCTGCGAATCGCCTTCGTGTTCCTTAAGCGGGTTTGATATATATAGATGAGCAGTAGCTTTATTAGCAGCTTCTAACGGTTCTTTATCGCCGGCGATTTTTTCTAACGCGGATGCGAGCCCTTCTGGGTAGCGAGTAAGTAGTGCACCCGATGCGTCGGCTAAAAATTCTCTTTTGCGAGAGACAGCGAGCTGGATAAGCATAGCGATGATAGGAGAGACAATCACTAAGACGATTCCGATGAGCATGAAGATCGGGTTTTTATTGTTATTATCGTCATCACCTGCACCGAATAAGGAAAGGCGCAGCATCCAGTCGGCGAGTAATGTGATTACGCCGACCAACACCACCACTAAGGTCATAAAACGGATGTCGTAGTTGCCAATGTGGGAGAGTTCGTGGGCTAGTACGCCTTCCAGTTCGGTCTTGTCTAGTCGCTGCAATAATCCGGTCGTAACACAGATGACAGCATTGGTGGGATTGCGTCCGGTAGCAAAAGCGTTTAATGCCGTGTCTTCTATGATATACACGCGCGGCATTGGCAGGCCGGCAGTGATGGTTAGATTTTCTACCAGCTGGTAGAGCTGCGGCTGGGTTTTTAAATCAATTTGCTGAGCTCCAGAAATAGCTAAAGTGATTTTGTCTGAGTAGTAATAAGAAATCAAAGCAGAGACCGAGCTAAAGATCACAGCGCCGATTAGGATGGCCGGGTTGTTGTACATTTGCGACGCAAACCAGCCTAACCCGATGATGACGATTAGGAATATAAATACCAGCAAAACTGAGTAGGTCTTATTTTTACCAATTTCTGTGTAAGTGAGCACGCGACTTTTGATCCTTAATTACTTGAAAATTGAAGTTTAAAACTTAACTTCAACATTCTGGCTTTCTGGGCCGTTGTCGTCGATGTCGAAGAACGCCCGCTTGGTAAAGCCAAGCATGGAAGCAAACAAGTTAGTAGGAAAGACTTCGATCTTGGTGTTAAAGTCGCGGACGTTACCGTTATAAAATCGGCGAGCGGCCTGAATCTTATTTTCTGTGTCAGTAAGGTCTGCCTGTAATTGAGCAAAATTTTGGTTACTCTTTAGGTCAGGATAGTTTTCTGCAACAGCAAACAAGCTTTTTAAAGTAGAGGACAGCATGTTTTCGTCCTGAGCCTGTTCGGCCGGGTTGTGCGCGCCCATCGCGCGGGTGCGGGCTTCGGTGACGCGTTCTAGCACGCCGGATTCCTGCGCAGCAAAACCTTTAACGGTATTTACTAGGTTAGGGATCAGGTCATAGCGGCGCTTAAGCTGAACTTCGATATCTGCCCATGCTTCGTCCACGCGATTGCGGGAGCGAATAAGCGAGTTGTAAACAAAGATTATAGCGATTACTGCAATCGCAATAATTCCTAAGAAAATCCACATATATACATAGAGATTAATGATTGGGCTAAGTATAGCAATTTTTCGCGGTTAAATCCATACTTAGAACCACTCTATACAGTATTTTCTTTTTCGAATAATTTCATTATAATTAAGCTATGTTAAGTACAGATGAAGTCAAAAAAATCGCCCAATTAGCGCGTATAGAGCTGCGAGACGGGGAAGTGGAAAAATTCCAAACCGACCTGTCTTCTGTTTTGGATTATGTAGACGAGCTTAAAGATGTCGATACAGAAGGGCTGGAAATCGTCTCTTCGGTAACTGGTTTGGAAAATGTTGTGCGCCCAGATAAAGCCGTTATGATCGAATACCAAGACGATATAACAAAAAACGCTCCACAGAGCAAAGATAGATACTATAAAGTGAAATCAATTTTGTAATGGAATGGGAAAAGCTGCAGCTGCATGAGCTGCGTCAAAAATTAGATAGCAAAGAGATTTCGTCGGTGGAACTGACGAAATATTTTTTGGCACGCATTAAAGAATTGTCTCCGGTCGGCGATCAGGATAAATTGAATGCGTTCATTACCGTAGACGAAGAAGATGCTTTGCGTCAGGCGCAAGAGGCCGATGAATATATTGCTGCAGAAGGCGGCAACCCTCCTTTGTGCGGCATTCCGTTTGCGGCAAAAGATTTGTTTTTAACCAAAGGCATTCGCACCACGGCTGCATCGAAAATTTTGGATAACTATATTCCTCCTTATGACTCCACTGTAATTGCTAAATTGAAAGAACAGAAAGCTGTGATGATCGGCAAAGCCAATATGGATCAGTTTGCGCACGGCTCTAGCGGTGAAACTTCTTACTACGGAGCGACTCGCAATCCCTGGGATACCACTCGCATGCCAGGCGGCTCTAGCAGCGGTAGCGCTGCTGCAGTTGCGGGAGGGCTCGCTCCTTGGGCCTTGGCAACAGAAACCGGTGGCAGCATTCGCCAACCAGCATCTTTAACTGGCGTGAGCGGATGGAAGCCGACTTACGGACGCGTGTCTCGTTATGGGGTAGCAGCGATGGCAAGTTCATTAGACAGTATGGGTGCGATGGCACAGAGCGTACGCGATTTGGCGATGATTGCCGAAGTTATTAGCGGACAGGACGAAAAAGATTCTACAACAGGACCTATGGAAGTTCCAGAATACTCGAAGCTTCTCAATGCCGATATTAAAGGCATGAAAATTGGCGTCCCTAAAGAGTACTTTATAGAGGGTATGCAAGAAGATGTGCGTTCTAGAGTGATGGAGGCGATCGAGGTTCTGCGCGGATTGGGCGCAGAAATTGTCGATGTGAGCTTGCCGAACACGAAATATGGTTCTTTGGTTTATGCTATTGTTTGTCCCAGTGAAGTATCATCTAATTTAGCGCGTTATGATGGCATCCGTTACGGCCATTCAACATCAGAAGAAGGCAGTTTATTGGACGTGTATATGAAGAGCCGTGCCGAAGGCTTTGGCGACGAAGCCAAGCGCCGAATTATGATCGGCACCTATGTGTTATCTGCTGGTTATTACGATGCTTATTACAAAAAAGCTCAGCGCGTGCGCCGATTGATTCTCAGAGAGTTCGAGGAAATATTTAAGCAGGTAGATGTGTTAGTAGCGCCGAGTTCTCCGAATGTAGCGTTGCCTTTAGGCAAAGCAGCTAACGACCCCTTGTTTGGTTATATTGCCGATCAGTTGAATATCCCTGGTTCTTTAGCAGGGACTCCTGGGCTATCTGTTCCCTGCGGTTTTGCAAAGCCGAGCGATGGGGGAGAAAAAGAGATGCCGGTGGGATTGCAAATTATCGGCCCGCAATGGGGCGAGCAAAAAGTCTTTAACGTCGGAGCTGCCTATCAGGATGCAACCGATTGGCACACTAAGAAAGCAATTTAAAATATGCACAGAGAAATTGATTACAATCAGCTTAATGCAGAATTTGAGTTAAAGCAAAATGCTGATATTGGCACAATGCTCAAGAATATGGACGTATTTGAGACAGGCGTAAGTCTTGCTATTAAGGATAAGTATCCAGATATGTTCAGGGCATTAACCTCTCAAGATGCAAAAGTTGAATTAACTGATGAAGAAAAAAATACCTTGCTTGATTGGCTCGAGGTTGATTTCGCCCCAGTTATAGATAAACATAGAGCAGCGATTGATTTTCTAAGAACAGACAAGCACGCAGAGACCGAAGAAGAGATTAAATCACTTCTTGATTTGGAAAAGAGTATTAATACTCAGCAGAATTATTGGGGAGAAAAACATCGAGGTAAAAGGTTTGCGTACGAATTGATAAAAAAATTGATTCATCAAAAGTAACTTATGGAACTAAAAGGTTATAAACCAGTCATTGGATTAGAGATCCACGTCCAGCTTGCTACTAAAAGCAAGATGTTTTCGAGCGCACCGAATAATCCTGATGAGAAACAGCCAAATACTAATATAGACGAAGTTGTTACTGCTGAGCCAGGAACTTTACCGGTATTAAACAAAGAAGCAGTGCGTCTGGGTGTTATGGTAGGCTTGGCTTTGAATTGTGAAATTCCAGAATTCTCCAAGTTCGACCGCAAGCATTATTTTTATCCGGATCTTCCAAAGGGTTATCAAATTTCCCAGTACGATGAACCGATTGCCAAAAATGGCTGGGTGGAAATCAGTGTGCCGGCGGATTCAAGTCGAGCCCAGTGGGGCGGTAATCCAGAGGCATACACGAAGCGCATTCGCATCACCCGCGCTCATTTGGAAGAAGACGCCGGTAAAAACACCCATCCAGAAGGCTTGCCGTATTCCTTGGTGGATCTTAATCGTGCTGGTTGTCCGTTATTAGAAATCGTAACCGAACCAGATGTAGAGACTGCCGAAGAGGCCCGCATTTTTTTACAGGAGTTGCAGAGAATTGTTCGCTATGTTGGCGCTGGTGCTGCAGATATGGAAAAGGGAACTATGCGCTGCGAGCCGAATATTTCTGTTCGCAAGCCGGGCGAAGAAACTTTGCCCAAGTATAAAGTTGAAGTGAAAAATATCAACAGCTTTAGATTTGCCGAAGCAGCGATTAACTACGAAATACCCCGCCATATCGAAATACTGGAAGCTGGCGAAATGCCAAAGCAGGTAACAATGGGCTGGAATGAAAAGAAAAATGAAACCGTTGAACAACGCAGCAAAGAGGAGGCGAATGACTATCGCTATTTCCCAGAGCCGGATCTAGCGCCAATGCATTTTACAAAAGAATTCGTAGATGACCTGCGAAATAATCTTCCGGAATTGCCATCGGCTAAGCGCGTGCGTTTTGCTCAGGAGTTTAGTTTGGCCAATGATGCCATCGAAGACCTGCTGTCTTGGAAAGAACTTAATGAATATTTTGAGAACGTGGTTAGCGAAATCGACGCCTGGATGGTTGCAGATGATAGCGTGCACAGCGGCATGAAAGAAATTCCTCATCAAGAATTGCGAGCCAAGCTGGTTAAAGGAGCGGCTAATTGGTGCCTGCAGGAGTTTTCTGCTTTGTTAAACAGCAATAATATGAACCCAATGGATTCTAAGGTTTCCGCCGAGAACATGGCCGAACTGGTAAAGCTCATTGATAACGGTAAAATTAGCGGCAGCGCAGCTAAACAAGTCTTTAAGGTTATGTTCGAAAAGGGCGGCGAGCCGGATCATATAGTAGAAGAGCTGGGCCTGGTTCAAGTAAGCGACGAAGGCGCCATCGAAGCTGCTATCGACAATGTTATAGCTGCGAACGAAAAAGCCGTTGCCGATTTTAAAGCTGGCGAGCAAAAATCGTTCGGATTTTTGGTCGGTCAGGTTATGAAGGAAACTCAGGGCAAAGCCAACCCACAGGTGGTGAATGAATTGCTTAGGAAGAAATTAAGTTAAGTTTTTCAGAAACTGGTTTTTAAAATAGTATGGTTAGTTGAATCTTTTTAAGCTTTTATAAACATCAACATCAAAATTATTTATGGAATATTTAGGAATCATCTTTGCTTTAGTAGCGCTTGTTAGCTGGGGCTTAGGTGATTTTTTTATACAGAGAACCTCGCGCAAAACCGGCATTGTCGATGCTATGTTCTTTATCGATGTTGTGGCGGCCGTAGTTCTTTTGCCTTTCATATGGGACGAACTTCCTCTGCTTGAAGCTCGCACTGTTTATATATTACTTACTGCCGGCGTAGTCTTAATTGGCGCTTCGTTCTTTTTATTCACTGCTTTAAAGAAGGGTAAGCTTTCTGTAGTCGAACCTACAGCAAGTTTGGAGCTGCCATTCACGGTTATCATAGCCGCTCTGTTGGGTCATGAACGGTTAGATCTGTTTACATATTTAATAATCGCGTTGGTGTTCATAGGTATTTTTTTAACAGTGACCGAAGGAAGGCATGTACTAAGGAATCTTTGGCATGGCCATATTAAAAAGTTCGAACGGGGGGTATGGTTAGCGTTTTTCGGATCCATAGCTATGGCACTGGGTAATTTTACAGTCGGTTTTGCTAGTCAGGAGACTAGCCCCTTGATGACTATATGGGCAACGAGCTTAATAATTTTAATTCCATGTGTGATTTATTATATTTTTACCAACCGCTTCGGTTTGATGGTGGGGCATATCAAGAAATATCCCCTCACTGTTTTAGCGGAGGTTACGTTTGATAACATGGCCTGGATCGCATTTGCTTTTGCGGTTGTTTATATTCCAATTTCTGTCGCGATTACTATTAGTGAGAGCTATATTATCTTGGCCGTCCTGTTAGGCGTGCTAATTAATAAGGAGAAATTGAGGCAGCATCAATATTTGGGTGTGGCTATGGCCATTGGAGGTGTGTTGCTGCTGGCACGCATGCAAGGGTAGTTGATCAAAATAAAAAAGCGACGGTATTGTCGCTTTATCTTTTAGATCTGCAGGGCACCGAATTGCACCGTATAGGTGATACCCATACTTTCTACTTCGAAGTAATCTGCTAATTCGCTATACTCAAGACTTTCTAGCCTAGCCCCAATCTCTTCCCGAATAGAGAGTTTCAAACTGGAATAAAGAGCATGGGGGAAGAGCAGCAGGTTTTCGAGACTTACTTTAGACTTGTCTGCGATACTGCTTGGGGCAGCAAAAACCTTCAGAGAATAATGACAAACTATGCCGTCGCCTTGATCGATGCATATTTCGCCATCAAATTCTAAAGGATCGAGAAAGACCATGCCCGAATCCTCGGACATTTCAATTACTTGAAGGCCGCCTTTCTGGCTTCCTAGAAGCAAAATTCTTGAATCAAGCTTGGTTAATAATTCCTTTTGTGCAGCTGCTGCGGTCATAGGGTTCTCCTTAAACTTGTATTTCCGCTGGGCATAAATGCGCAACGAAAAAATATGATATCAGGAAAGGAGTTTTTTTGCAAGAGCCAAAGCCTTGGCTTCCGAAGCAGCCCAGAGAATATCCGGGTTGCGCTTCCACCAAGTTATTTGTCGTTTGGCATATTGCCGGCTGCCGACAATAATACTATTTTGCATATCTTCCAAAGATATTCTGTCTTGCAGGTAAAGGGCGCAGTATTTGTATTCCAACCCAAAGCTCTCGAGTTTTTTCCAGCTTAAGCCTTTTGAGTTTTTTTTGAAAGTATGATTGGATGGTGCGTCTTTTTCTTTTGGCACGGCCTTGTGTAAATTCGCCACTTCCTTGAGCATTCCAATTTTCAACCGTGCCTTTAGGCGTTTTGCTATATTTTTTTCTAGCACCTCGCTGCCTGGATTTAGGCCAACCCATAATACACGTAAATTCTTATAATAGGATCTTTTTGTTAGAACAGGAACTGGTTTTCCGGTAGTAAGCACAATCTCTAAAGCCCGCATCAAGCGATGTGGATTATTTTTATCAATCTCCGCCGCGCGCCTGTGGTCGATTTTTTGTAGTATGGCGTGCATTTCTTCTTTCGCCATTTGGCTGAGCATCGCTCGGATTGCTTTATCGGGTTTGGCCTTGGGAAAATCCGTATCGAAAATAGCTGCTTCGACCCAATGCCCCGTACCACCGCAGACAATGGGCAATTTGCCGCGTTTGATTATGTCGTTAATTGCGGCGCGGGCGCGGCGCTGGAACTTAGCCGCCGAATATTGCGCGGATGGGGAAGATTCGTCGATCAAGTAATGCGGAATATTTTTATAAACAAAAATTTTATCGTCTTTGTTTTTAGTTTCTCTTTGTTCGCCCGTTATTGGTTTCAGATTTTTCCCGACTGCTTTCCTCTCAATGTATCTAGCTTTACTTACCCACTTGCCTTCCACTTTGCCGGAGCCAATGTCCATGCCGTGGTAAATCTGGCGGCTATCGGCGGAGATTATTTCGCCGTCGTATTGTTTTGCCAGCCTCACAGCTAATTCACTTTTTCCGGAAGCAGTCGGGCCGACAACACAAATGATGTCGTAGTTTCTATTCAGCGTATGGCTACCACTAGAGCCCTTTTTCGGTTGTAACTTTTTGGTGTTCATGGCGATGTTATAATTAAAGTACCATAATTAACTAATAAATAGTATGAAAAATAAGGGACTCGTTATCGTCGGGGTTGCGATATTGGCAGCCTTTGCTGGTTATTTGATCTTTAATCCCGTGGATAATACTGCAGAGCAGTCTAACAAAGAAGCAGCTTCGACTGCGACTACACAAGCCACAGTAGACACGGATACGATAACCAAAAGTGAAGTTTCTCCAACTGATAATCCTACAACATCAACTACCAAGCCCTCTAACTTTAATACTAGCAATAGTTCCAGTACCCCAACCGGTGAAGACGATATTCAGTCTCCGGACGTAATGGTTTATGAAATTATTTACAACGGCACTAGTTTTAGTCCCGCATCTTTGACCGTCAAAAAAGGGGATATTGTGATCTTTAAGAATGACAGCGATGGCAAGTTCCGCCCAGCTTCTGATGACCATCCGAATCATACTATATATCCTGAGTTCGATGCTGATACTGGCATCAATGCCGGTGGTAAATATGAATTCAAATTTGCTAAGGTTGGAACCTGGGGCTTTCATGACCATATAAACCCTTCCGCTAAGGGAACCATTAAGGTCCAAAACTAGCCTGAGTCTTGCATATAAGAGCTCAGTTTTAGGGCACGTTTTGTGTTATAATAAATAGGTGAAAACCGATAAAAAACATAACAAAAGCAGCTGGCAAACCCCTGGTCAAAAAGGAGCTAAGCATTTGCTAGATAATTTTGTTAATGCGGCAAACTTTGATAGCATTCCGCACGCTTTTTTATTCCTGGGTCCTCGTGGCGTAGGCAAGGAGTCTTTGGCTGTAGAGTTCGCCAAAAAGATCTCGGAATTCAATTCGTCGTCACAAACGCGCGCCGAAATTTTAGAGTTTGATTTTGAAGAATCTGGTGGTGTAGAAAATTTGCGAGAGCTGATCTCCTTTTCCAGCTTAACAACCAGCGGTGCCAAGAAAATTTTCATTTTGAAGAATTTCGAACTCGCATCGCCATCTAGCAGCAATATTCTGCTTAAGACCTTGGAAGAACCAGCCGCTAGCAGTATGTTTATTTTAATCGCCAATGGCCAGCGAGTTTTGCCGACTATTATGTCACGTTGCGTAGCCATCCGCTGTTTCCCTTTAGATCAGGTTGGAATAGATGAATCCTTGCTTGACTTTGATCTCCCTGGGAACTTGTTAGAAATAGTTAAGCACTATCCGGGCTTGGGGCAGCAGCTGCAAAGCGACCCGGAGCGTACCCAGCGGCTAAGCGATGTATTGTCTAAGCTAGGGTCTCATCAGTTAAATCTTATCGATCTTAACTCTCTCACTCAATTAGAAACCGAAGACCTGCAAATGCTGGTGTCGCTTTGGATTATCAGTCTCAAGGCTCAGCTCGACCAGCCGGGAAATTTGCCCGAGATCATTCATAATTTAAAAGTTGCCCAGAACTTTCACGAAGATTTAAAACGCAGTTATAATTCAAAATTAGTGCTTCAACAATTTTTAATGAACACAAAATAAAAATATGAAAAAAATTCTTTTAACCATAGCTGCGATAAGTTTGTTGGGGGCTTCTTGCACTCTTAGCGGCCAACAGGTTCAAGTAGGGGTGGTCAAGACTGCTAATGGCGGGGTAGATTGGCAACCCGCAAATAAAATTGTGAATAACGAAAAGTCTTTGTTGTCGCGAAGTATTTCCCAGATGAAGTTTAATGCGGCAGGCGATAAGATATTTGCTTCGAGCTTTGATGGCGGCTTATTCTCGTCCGAAGATGCGGGAGAAAACTGGACTGAGGTTTTAGGCGGAGTTCTTATTTACGATTTTGCCATTGACCCTTCTAACGAAAACATCATGTATGCAGCAAGTTATTTGGGCGATCGCGGTCGTTTAATCAATACTCGTGATGGCGGCAAGACATGGACCGAAGTCTACAGCGATGCAGGTAATAAAAATCCGGTTCGTACAGTAGCGATTAACCCAAATAACACCACAGAGATTATGATCGGTTTGGGTAAGGGCTCGGTTATTAGCAGTTCTGACTCCGGCAATTCCTGGAAATTGGTCCAAAGCTATAACGATAGAATTACTCGAATCCATTGGTTGCCGGGTGAGGTCTATGTGTTAGCACAAGAAACTGGGGTGTTTAGGAGCACGGATAATGGCGTAAGCTTTGAGCAGATTACCAAAACTTTAGTGCCCACAATCAATAATTCCCGTTCATCGATCTTTGGCCGCAGAATTAGCCAATACCGCCAATTAGCGATCGATCCAAGCAGTTCTTCAAATTTATGGCTTGCTACAGATAAAGGTTTATTCCGGTCATTTAATGGCGGAAGTAGCTGGAATTATGTTAATATGCCATTTAGACAGCGTGACGCGTCGCCATTTGCCGTGAGTGTGGCGCCAAGCTCCAGTTCTGTAATTTATGCCAGTAGCAATTCCGTCATATTTAAATCGCTAGATGGTGGTGCGACCTGGAGTTCGACCAGTACTAATACTAATGGTTTAGTTGGAGTCATCCTGATTAGCAGAGATCTCCCTCAAATCGCTTTCGCCGGAGTATCCCGGTAATAATGTTTCCAATAAAAGTAATATATAGAGTAAATGATCCAAGATATAATCAATCAACACAAAGAACAGTTCGAAAAAGCTATGGAGCATTTTCATCATGAGCTATCTAGCGTGCGCACAGGTCGCGCCAATCCGGCACTACTGGCGACAGTAATGGTGGAAAGTTACGGTTCGAAGGTGCCGTTACAACAAGTGGCTAGCGTTACAGTTAGCGATGCTAGAACGTTGACAATCAGCCCGTGGGACAAATCTCAATTAGGAGAAATTGAAAAAGGCATCACCGCAGCAAACTTAGGGTTCAACCCGTCCAGCGATGGACAAGTAGTACGCGTGAATTTGTCCATGCTTACCGAAGAGCGCCGCAAGGAAATGGTAAAGCTAGTCGGCCAGATTGCCGAACAGGCACGCATTGGAGTGAGGCAGGTGCGAGAGGAAATTTTGAAAGCAGTGAAGCGCGCGGAAAGCGACGGACAGATTACCAAAGACGATGTGGCCAGTGCTCAAAAGAAAGTTCAGGACGTAATCGATAAATATAACGAACAGATCAAAAACACGGCTTCGGATAAAGAAAAAGAATTAATGACAGTTTAATGATACTTACAATAATAATTTTTGTTGCTATTCTCAGCCTGCTCGTGTTTGTTCACGAGCTGGGTCATTTTTTGTTTGCCAAGCGGGCTGGTATGGGTGTGCACGAATTCGGTTTCGGCTTTCCACCAAGAGTGTTTGGAATTCAGAAGCAAGACGGCAAATGGCGGTTGGTTTGGGGCAAGGGGGGACAGGCAGTCGCAGATAGTGTCGACCAGGGTCAAACTGTTTACTCCGTTAATGCTATTCCGTTGGGTGGATTCGTAAAGATTATGGGTGAAGATAATAATGAAGCGAAAGACCCTCGCAGTTTTACCAACAAATCCTTTATTGCCAGATTTTTAACTTTGTTTGCCGGGGTGGCGATGAATGTTCTGGCAGCATGGGTAATTCTTTCGGTCGGTTTTATGATCGGCTTGCCCGTGGCTATTAATGGTTTGGACGAAGTCCCTTCTGGTGCGAGGTTTAGTCAGCAACAAATTTTGATTGGCGGCGTTCGGGAAGGTTCTGCTGCAGAAGCAGCAAATATAAAAGAAAGCGATATTATTTTATCTGTCGACGGCCAGCAATTTACAGAGATAGAAACGCTCCAGGATTATATTCGTTCCAAAGCCGGCCAGACCATGAGCTTCGAAGTTAAGCGCATTAACGAAATTGTAAAAACAGAAGTAGTTACCGAGACACAGAATGATCCTACTAAAGGCGTGGTCGGGGTGGGTTTGGCTTATTATGGCAAGATGCAATTCCAGCCCCATGTTGCTTTGTGGCAGGGTGCAAAAACTACAGTTAACCAGCTGAAGGCTATTTTTAGCGGCATTGCTAAAATCTTTACATCTGAGGACGGGGTAAAGGGCGTCGGCGGCCCGGTGAAGATCGCTCAGCTTACTGGCCAAGTTGCCGATTTGGGTTTGCTGCCATTGCTGCAATTTACCGCTTTCTTGTCTCTGAACCTCGCAATTTTAAATTCGCTGCCGTTTCCCGCTCTGGACGGTGGTCGCATGCTCTTCTTAATAATAGAGAAGTTGCGTGGCAAGCCTAATAACCAGTCGGTGGAACAATACGCAAACGCGATTGGATTTATGTTGCTGTTGTTGTTGATGGTTGTGATCACTGTCCGGGATGTGTCGCAGTTGGAATCAATTAAGAACTTGTTCAGCTAAATCAACTTTTAGCCGGCCAAGTAGTATTACAGACAAAGGAACATTATGAAGCAATCACAATATTTTTTAAAAACCAGCAAGGCTGCCCCTAAAGACGACGTTTCTGTGAACGCTCGCTTGTTGGAGCAGGCAGGTTTCGTGCAGAAAGTCATGGCAGGAGTTTACTCATATTTACCATTGGGTTTGAGGGTCTTGCAAAAGGTAGAGAATATCATCCGCGAAGAAATGAATGCCATCGGCGCAAGCGAAGTGTTGATGCCTGCATTGCAGCCCTCGAAGAATTGGGTAGCCACCGGACGTTGGGATGAGTTAGATGTATTGTTTAAACTGGGTTCAAGGCATCCTAAAAATGATGATCCATTGCCTGCAACGTACAGCTATGCTTTAGGACCTACTCATGAAGAAATTGTTACACCTATGGCAAAGGAAATCATAGGGTCGTATAGGGATCTTCCAAAGGCAGTATTCCAAATTCAGACCAAATTTCGAGACGAGGCCCGCGCCAAGGCTGGCTTAATGCGTGGACGCGAATTCCGTATGAAGGATTTGTATAGCTTTCATTCTAATGAAGAGGATTTAACCGCTTACTATAATAAGGTGGCAGGGGCTTACAAAAGGATTTTCGAGCGACTTGGCATTCCTGCATTGTATGTAGAAGCTAGTGGCGGCACTTTTTCTAAGTACTCGCACGAGTTTCAGGTAGAGACCCCAAATGGTGAAGACACCGTATATGTTTGTAACAAGTGCAGTCTCGCAGTAAACAAAGAAATTTTTGATGACCAGAAAGTTTGTTCTAACTGCAATGTCAGAGATTACCGCGAAACTAAGGCCAGTGAAGTCGGAAATATTTTTGAGTTGAAAACAAAATACTCCGACAGCTTTAATTTGAAGTTCACCGATGAAGACGGTTCTCAAAAAACGGTTTTAATGGGGTGCTATGGCATTGGGCCGTCCCGGTGCATGGGGGTAGTAGTGGAGCAGCATTTTGATGAGAAAGGTATTATCTGGCCGGAAAGCATAGCTCCGTTTAAGGTGCATTTGCTCGGTTTGGGCGCAAAAGACGAAACTGTGAGCAAGGCGGCCAGTGATTTATATCAAAATTTACAAGCTGCCGGGGTTGAGGTACTATATGATGACAGAGACTCTAGTGCAGGTGAAAAGTTCGCCGACAGCGACCTTATTGGCATCCCTTACAGGGTAGTTATTTCCGCCAAGACTATGGGAGAAAATAAGGTCGAGTTTAAGCCGAGAAATTCTGCAGAGTCCGAAATGTTAACAATTGAAGATTTGATCAAAAAACTGACTTAATGTTTGACGCAATATTTAAAAGATTTTCGCAGGATCTAGGGATAGATCTCGGAACCGCTAATACCCTCGTCTATGTCAAAGGCAAGGGTATTGTTATCAATGAGCCTTCTGTGGTGGCTATTAACCAGCGCACCAAACAGATTTTGGCTATTGGTACAGAAGCGCAGCGCATGGTTGGCCGAACGCCAACTCATATTGTCGCGACCCGTCCGTTAGTGGACGGGGTGGTTTCTGATTTCGAGATAACCGAAGCCATGTTGCGCTACTTCATCGATAAAGTTCATAATCAGACTTATTCTTTTTTGCGCCGTCCTCGAGTAGTAATCGGCATTCCGTCCGGTGTAACCGAAGTAGAGAAGCGTGCTGTGCAAGACGCAGCAGTCAACGCTGGCGCGCGCGAGGCGTTCTTAATAGAAGAGCCAATGGCAGCAAGTATTGGTGCGCGCTTGCCAGTGCAGGATGCGCAAGGGTCTATGATCATCGACATCGGCGGTGGCACTACCGAAATTGCTGTACTGTCTCTTGGTGGCGTGGTTATAGCGCGCAGCTTGCGTGTTGCCGGTGACGCTATGAACGAACAGATTGTTCAGTATGCCCGAGATAACTTCGGCATGCTTATTGGTACCCGCACAGCCGAAGATTTAAAGATGCGCATTGGTTCTTGTTACCCGTTGGCAGAGCCGTTAACAGCTCACATGCGGGGCCGCGATTTGGTATCGGGTTTGCCAAAGGAAATTATCGTGAGCGACACTCATATTCGCGAAGCCTTGACTCCGTCTATCAAAAACATTGTTAATAACGTTAAGGCGGTAATCGAAGAAATTCCTCCGGAAATCATTTCCGACATCATGCACCGTGGAATCGTATTGGCTGGCGGAGGCGCTTTGCTGCGGGGTCTGGATCACTTGTTAAAGGATGAAACTAAAATGCCTGTTACAATTGCTGATGATCCATTAACATGCGTAGCACGCGGCGCAGGTATTGTAGTAGAAGAATTAGAGGCTCTTCGCGAGGTATTGCTCCCGACTGATTTTTCCAGGATTCCAAGATAGCTTTGATTTTGTTTTTGAGAATGAGTAACTTTTAAGCGACCTCACTTCCCAGCCGCCCGTCAGAGGCCTCTGGCGCGGGCGGCGTAGAAGTTAGGAGTGGAAAAGAATATTATTCGACACTATAACCAGAAATAAAAATTATGAGATTCATTTACACAAAAACATTCTTAATATTTGCTGGCGTACTGGTTGCGGTTGTTATAGCTTTGTTTTTGCAGGTAAATGGCTGGTTGGGCGGAATTCAGTATCTGGCTGCGCAGGCGCCTAAGCCGGTTATAAATTTCGTAACTGGTATTTTTCGGCCCATCACTTCTGTCGCAGGAACGTTGGGCTCAATGAAGGAGGTAGTGGCCGAAAATAATTCCCTACGTGAAGAGCTTACCGATTTAAGGCAGCGGCAGGTCAATTATGATCAGTTGCAGAGCGAAAATGAATTACTTAAAAGCGAACTTGGGTTTAAAAATAAGGAGCCGCATAATTTGCAGCCATGCACTGTGCTTTCGCGCGATACTCAAGGCACCAATGATTCTCTTATATTAAACTGCGGCGAGCCGGACGGAGTGCAATCTGGTCAGGGTGTGGTGAGCGGAGGTTATTTGGTGGCCAAAATAGTTCATGTGGGAAAGTATACTTCTACCGCAGTGCTTATTACAAATAACCAAAGTTCTATCGATGCGCGAGTTTCGAGAAATAATGTTGAGGGAGTGATTAAAGGGTCTTTTGGTTCCGGACTGGTATTTGACTTAGTGTCTCAAAGCGCGGACGTCGCTCCGGGTGACCTGGTTGTTACTGCTGGCATAGATCCGCAAATTCCTAAGAATATAATGATCGGCCAAGTAGGGCAGGAATTATCTGGTCAGAATGATTTGTTTAAAAAATTAACCTTGGTATCGCCGATTAAGGCGCATCAGTTAGATTTTGTTTTTGTGATTAAATAGTTTGCATGAAGTGGCTGCTCTATATCTTAATTATCTTGCTAGTTGTAATCATTGATCAGAGCGTATTCAATGTTTTTCATTTAGGATCCTTCACTCCAGATCTTTTGCTGTTATTCACTTTGGCGGTGGTTTGGTCGTTTAATAATTTTGATTTTTTAATTTTTGCTGCGCTTGGCGGATTTTGGATGGAAACCATGATGGGGTTTCCTGTGGGCAGCCTCATAGTAGGATTAATTTTAGTCGGCAGTCTGGCGTACCTTGTCATTAATCGCTGGCTGTACTCGGAAAAGCCTTGGCAGTACTTTTTGGGCGCAATAATATTCGGAACTATCATCGTCCATGTTTGGATGTGGGCCTACACAGGTGCTTTATTTGCCTTTAACTGGTCTGAAGTTGTGGTAACAAGCGGAACAATGCTGAGAACCTTATTGCCGGCGATGCTGTTAAATATTCTGCTGACCTATCCGATTTTAATTATTACCGAATTGCTGGCAAAATTAACTCAGAGATCGGGCGGTTCGTTTGCCAATCTATCTATCAATAAGAAGAGTTCTAATTATCGCCTTTAATTATGCGCAAATCGCGTTTAAATCCATTTAAAATGTCCAAAGCCTCGGGCCGTGTCAAAAGCGGTCTTGGTTTGGAATGGGAAGAAGGGGTCACTAACAACCAGGTTCAGGCTTTTGACGAGGATGACCGCGCTGAGCGCTCTATCCGCTGGCCTCGAGTGCTGCTAATAGTGTGCAGCGTAATTTTGGCTGGTCAGTTATTTAATCTGCAGATTATTCAGGGTAGCAAGATGAGGAGTTTAGCGGAGGGTAACCGTCTTCGACTGCAGACGATTCTAGCTCCTCGAGGATTCATCGAAGACCGGAATGGTGAAGTGATTGCAAAGAATACAGCAAGCTTTAACTTGGCCGTTACGCCAGTGGACTTACCCGAAGAGGGGCGTATAGAAATTTTTGGATTGATAACAGAAAAATTTGGCGTGCCGTCGACAGAAATTGAAGAGAAGATGAAAAAGCGCACCGGCGGAGTGCTGGATCCGATCATTGTTAAGCGCAATCTAACCCAGCAGGAAAGCATTCAGTTTGAAGTATTGGCAAACAGGCTGCCGGGTTTTTCTTTGGTTAATATTCCGGTGCGCGATTATGTTTCGGCCGAGGTTTATTCCCATTTATTGGGTTACACTGGGGTTATTTCTGATGAGCAGTATGAATCTCTGCGCTCCGAGAATTATGACCTGAACGATTTCATTGGCAAGTCTGGAATCGAGCAATCCTACGAAAAATATTTGCGTGGCAAGAATGGCAACAAGCAAGTGGAGGTGGATAGTATGGGTCTGCCTATCAAAGAGTTAGGAGAAGCCCAACCCGAACCAGGCAATATTGTTCAATTAAATATAGATGCCGGGTTGCAAAAAAAGCTCTATGAGGATTTTATCAAAAGTCCCGTGGGTAATAAGGGTGCGGCTGTAGCCATGGATCCCAGGACTGGCGAGGTTTTGGCTTTAGTGTCTGTGCCGGGATTTAATAATAATCTCTTTGCGCCAGGCATTAAGACGGAAGATTATAAGGCGCTGCTGGAAAATAAAAATTTACCCTTATTTAATCGGGCGATAAGTGGGACTTATCCCCCTGGATCTACAATTAAGTCGGTGACTGCGGCGGCTGCGTTGCAGGAAGGCATAGTGACTGAAGACACTATTATTAATGACCGCGGCGTTTTGGTAATCCCGAATCAGTTTAATCCTGCTATTTCTTACAATTTTGTGGGTTGGAAGCGTGACGGTTTGGGTCCGATGGATGTGAGAAGCGCGATCGCGCAGAGCAGTGATATTTATTTTTACGCGGTCGCGGGAGGGCATCCGTCTATGACCATCGACGGCATGGGTGCAGAGAAGCTCGCTGAATATTATCGTAGGTTTGGCATGGGTGCAGAGACAGGAATTGATATAAATGGAGAAAAACCAGGCCGCGTGGCTGACCCGACTTGGAAGATGAATTATTGGAAGAACGATCCGTTGCAGGGAAAATGGTATTTGGGAGATACTTATCATATTGCAATCGGGCAAGGGGACATGCTTACTACTCCTTTGCAGGTAACTGTCTTTACGGCAGCAGTAGCGAATGACGGAAAGGTTAACCGTCCGTACTTGCTAAAGAGGGTTGTGAACCAGAGAGGTGAGACAGTATTTACCCCACAAGTTCAGGAGCTGGTTAACAGCGGTATTAGCATTGAGCACTTGCGTTCTGTTCAGGCCGGGATGCGCGACAATGTAACCACAGCTAAAGGAAGCGGTCGCCAGTTGGCGTCTTTGCCGATTACTTCTGCTGGTAAGACGGGTACGTCCCAGTTCGACGGTTCGGATCCGAGCCGAACACATGCCTGGTATACTGCGTATGCGCCATACGAAGATCCCCAGATAGCTATTACCGTGTTAGTAGAGGCTGGTGGTGAAGGTCATGCAGCTGCGGTGCCGATCGTTAAAAATGCTTTGCAATGGTGGGCAGAGAATCGCATGGGAAAATAGTTTTAGTCAGCGCTAAAAAACTTAATTTAGAATAAATAAATGAATATAGACGGGCGAGCTTTAGCAGAGCAATTAAATTTGCAAACTCAGCAGCGGATTGGTCGTTTGCCTTTTCGTCCTTTATTAGTGGATGTCTTAGTGGGAAATGATCCTGCCTCTTTGTCGTATGTAGGCATTAAGCAGCGCACAGCTCAAAAGTACGGTTTAGCTTTTGAACTTGCTCATTTGCCCGCAGACAGTACTACTCAGGAAATTGTTGATGTTATAGAAGCTTCTAGCAAAAGGGATGAATTATGCGGCTTGATCGTTCAGCTGCCTTTGCCGGGGCACGTGGACCAAATAGAAATTATAAATTCTATCCCTCTAGCTGTGGATGTGGATCTGCTAAACGAACAATCCGCAAATGGTTTTTATGCAAATGCAGCTGATGTAAACGGCTTTAGCTTGGTGCCACCCACTGCAGGAGCTATCATGCATATAATCGATAGTTTGCCTGAACCATGGGATCAAAAGCAATTTGCAGTAGTTGGTCGCGGCGACTTAGTTGGTATGCCGGTAGCTCATTTATTGCGAAGCAGAGGCTACAAAGTAGAGGTCGTTCACAGCCAGACTTTAAATCCGGATGAGCTGCTGCGGCAGGCAGACTGCATTATTTTGGGAGTAGGCAAGCCGAATTTTTTAAACGGAACACAGGTGAAAGATGATGTGATTGTGATCGATGCCGGCACATCCGAATCTGGCGGAACTATTGCCGGCGATGCTAATTTTGAAACAGTTAGCCCTAGAGCCAAGTTCATCACTCCAGTTCCAGGCGGCGTTGGTCCGCTCACAGTAGCTAAATTAATAGAGAATGTGGTAGCCGTAGCAGAGGCAAAGGTATCCACAGTTGACACTCTTTAAAAAAGAGGGTAAACTAAGCGAGTTAACTTTAATATTTTGAAATGTCTAAAAAGTACTTATTGACCCAAGAGGGTTTGGTAAAATTGAATGAAGAGTTGAAGGTATTAGTCACAGAAAAGCGCAAAGACGTTATCGAGCGTATTCGCGAAGCTGCAGCCCATGGTGATCTTTCCGAAAATGCCGATTACGCTCAGGCTCGCGAAGAGCAGAGCTTTATCGAAGGCCGCATCCAGGAGATTGAGGATATGATCAAAAACGCAGAGATCATTACCCATTCTACTCAACACAACACCGTTACTATCGGTTCGACTGTTACTGTGAAAGTATCCGGAGAAGAAAAGTCATATTCCATTGTCGGCAGCAATGAAGCCAATCCAGGTGCAGGCAAGATTTCTAACGAATCAACTGTAGGCAAAGCTTTGCTGGGGAAAAAAGTCGGCGATACGGTTACAGTTTCTACTCCAGCCGGAGATAAGGAATACGAAGTAGTTTCGATTGGTTAACCCTGTCTATCAAAGATTTAACAAAGCACTCGCTAGTAGCGGTGATCCCCTTTAAAAATGTATAAAAGTGGTACTTTACCCCCTTTTCATACTATGCGGAATAATCTGCTAAAAATCAAGTATGTCTTATTCCATGTAATTTGCTATAATTAGAGGACTAAATAAGCCATAAAATCGTTAAAAATGAGCGAAAGACTAGAAGATATAATCAATCACCGCAAGCAGAAACTCGAAAACATTAAAGCCGTCGGCCAGGATCCGTACCCGTCAAAAACTGACCGCACTCACTCTAATAAGGAAGCTTTAGAGAGTTTCGAAACCTTAGAAAGCCAGCACCAGCAGGTTATTTTAGCTGGCCGCATCCGCAGCATGCGAGGTATGGGCAAGCTCATCTTCGTTCATATTGATGACGGCTCCGGCGGCGAAAACAATGGCCGTATTCAGGTTTTAATTAAAGCAGACGAGATTGGCCAGGAGCGCTTTGCCTTTTTCTTAGACAATTATGATTTAGGTGATTTTATTCAAGCCACCGGCAAGCTCTTCGTTACTAAGACAGGTGAAAAAACTTTACAAGCTTACGACTATCAGATGCTGGCAAAAAGCTTGCGTCCTATTCCGTCCGAACATTTTGGCATCGAAGATATCGAGCTTAAACTTCGCAAGCGATACTTAGATATTTTATTAGATTCGGAAACAAAAGAATTATTTATAAAAAAGAATAAATTTTGGCAGAGCATGCGCAACTTTTTAAGCGAACGCGGCTTTTTGGAAATGGATATGCCAATTTTAGAAGCGACTCCGGGCGGCGCAGAGGCAGAACCGTTTACAACTCATCATAATGCTTTGGATCGTGATTTCTTTTTGCGCATTTCTTTGGAGTTGCCGTTAAAGAAAATGCTGGTTGCTGGTTACGAGAAAGTTTTCGAAATCGGTCGTATTTTCCGCAACGAAGGGATTTCTACAACCCATTTGCAGGATTATACACAAATGGAATTTTATTGGGCGTACGGCGATTTTGAAAAGCTGCAAAAGTTTTTGCAGGAAATGTATCAGCACGTGCTGCAAGAAACATTCGGCACTTTGCAGATCACTTCTGGCGGCGTGACTTGTGATTGGAGCGGCGACTGGGAGCAGGTTAACTACATCGAACTATTTAAGGAACATACCGGTATCGACTTGGAAACTTGCAGCGATGATGAGCTTAAAGATTATGCCAAGTCCCAGAATATTAAATTTGAAGACTTTGCTCAGCGCGGTCGGTTAATTGATTTAATTTTTAAGAAAGTTCGCACCAAAATTAATACGGACAAACCGGTGTTCTTAATCAATCAACCTGTGGAGTTAGAGCCTTTGGCGAAGCGTGATCCAAACAATCCTCAAGTGGTGCAGCGTTTACAAATCTTGGCTTATGGAACCGAATTAGGCAAAGGCTTCGGCGAATTGAATGATCCTATTGATCAGCGCAGCCGGTTTGAAGACCAGATGAAGCTGCGCGAAGCGGGCGATAACGAAGCACAGATGTTAGATGAAGACTACGTGGAAGCAATGGAATACGGCATGCCTCCTGCTGCGGGATTCGGAGTTTCCGAACGATTGTTTTCTATTCTCACAGATCGTTCTATTAGAGAAATTGTGGTGTTTCCGCCAATGAAAGCAGCTGGCGATAAATTAGCAGGCGAGAAGTCATTTTCCGACAAAAGAGATAAGAAAAAGGATTAACAGCATGGCATTAAAGTTTATTACCGGAAATAAGAATAAGCTCGCAGAAGTTCAGGCTGTGCTCCCAAATATTGAACAGTTAGATATCGATTTGGTGGAAATCCAGGATATTGACCCTCATTCTATTATCGCAGCCAAGCTGAAGGAAGCGCTGAATCACCATGATGGAGAATTTATTGTCGAAGACACTTCATTGTATTTGGACGGTATCAATGGCTTGCCTGGTCCGTTTATCAAATGGTTTTTGCAAAAATTAGATACGGAAGGTATCGCAACCTTAGCTCAGAATTCCGGCAATACTCGCGCTTCCGCAAAAGTAATTATCGGTTATGCTAAAAATAAAGATGACATTAAATTTTTCGAAGGCAGCATACTAGGCAATATAGTTAGTCCTCGCGGTGAAACAACTTTCGGATGGGATCCTGTCTTTCAGCCCGATGGCTACGAAAAGACTTTCGCCGAAATGACAAGCCAGGAAAAGAATCAAATTAGCATGAGAAGAATCGCAATCGAAAAGCTAAAAGAATATTTAACCCAAACAAATACTTAAATTTATTATATGTTGGACACAAAATTTATTAGAGACAATACGGAGGCTGTTAAAAAAGCAATCGTAGACAAAAATATTGATCTAGACTTAGATCAAATTTTGGATTTGGATGTAAAGCGCCGTAACCTGTTGTCGGAAGTCGAAGCATTACAGTCTACAAAAAATTCTTTCTCTAAAGAAATACCGACATTATCCGCAGAAGATAAGCAAGCTAAACTGCTGGAAATGAAGGAATTAGACGCCCGCCAGACTGAGCTCAAAGAAAATCTTCGCACTATCGAAGACGAGTTTAACCGCCTGTTATATTTGGTCCCAAATATTCCTTCGCCAGAATCCCCGGTAGGCAAAGACGATACCGCTAATGTTCCATGGAGCTACTGGTCTCCGGAATTAGGTCATGTTGACCCAAAGGAGACCGATAAAGTAGAACAGATTCCGACTAAGTTAGCATTCGAACCAAAAGATCATGTCACTTTAGCGACCGAACTAGACCTGGCCGATTTTGAACAGGGAACCAATGTCTCCGGTTTTCGTGGCTATTTTTTAAAAAACGAACTGGTGTTAATGCAGTACGGCTTGTTTGCTTATGCCATCAATAAACTCCGCGAAAAGGGTTTTACGTTGATGCAAACTCCGACTTTAGTGCGTGAATTTGCGTTGTTGGGCAGCGGTCATTTTCCGGCAGGACGAGGCGAAGTGTACCAGGTAGCCAATGCGGCAGGGATGGAAGAAGAAAGCAGCAAGGAAAAACAATTTTTGGCCGGTACATCCGAACCATCTTTAATCGCATATTATGCCGATCAGATTTTAGAAGCTCACCAGCTGCCTATTTTAGTATCGGGAATTTCTCCTTGTTACCGCAGCGAAGTTGGCAGCTATGGGAAAGACGCAAAGGGCTTGTACCGCGTCAAAGAGTTTATGAAGGTGGAACAAGTTGTAATCTGCAAGGCCGACATGATGGAAGGTGAAAAATGGCACGAAGCATTGCGCGAAATTTCGGAACAGATTTTACAAGATTTAAAATTACCTTATCGCGTTCTTAATATTTCCACCGGCGATATGGGTGCCGGCAAATATAAAATGTACGATCTCGAGACTTGGATGCCGGCGCGCAACGGTTATGGCGAAACTCATAGTGATTCATTCTTAACCGACTGGCAGGCCCGTCGCCTCAACATCCGTTACCGGGACGCAGACGGCACTATAAAGATGGCATTTACTTTAAACAATACCGCAGTAGCTAGTCCTCGCATTTTGATCCCTATTTTGGAAAACTACCAGCAGGAAGACGGCAGTATCAAGGTTCCAGAAATTTTGGTTCCTTATGTGGGCACTGATGTTATTAAAAAGAAGTAATCCCGTAATAATTGATATGAAGAAATTTGTGCAGCAATGGCTGGCAGGCTTGGCTAAGCTGATTATTACCAAACACAAACCGAAAGTAATAGGCATAACCGGCAGTGTCGGCAAGACCTCTACTCGCGACGCGATTTATGCTGTAGTTTCTACAGCTTTTTCGGTTCGTAAAGGGCAAAGGAATTTTAACAATGAGTTCGGGTTGCCTTTTGCCATTTTGGGGGTAGATACTCCTGGCCGCAATCCTGTTAAATGGCTATGGGTATTTGCTAAAGGTTACCTGATGCTGTGGTTTGGCGTTTCTGTACCGCAGGTCATGGTTTTGGAAATGGGTGTTGATAAGCCAGGGGACATGGACTATCTGGTTAATATTGCCCGCCCGGATATTGCGGTGGTAACAAACATTGGCGTTTCTCATTATGAATTTTTTAAGACTCAGGAAGCTGTAGCTGCTGAGAAGGGAAAGATCGTTGAAGCCCTGGCTGACAATGGGTTTGCTGTGCTCAACAACGACAACGAATTAGCCAAGGCCCAGGCCGGCAAAACCCAAGCACGCAGCATTTCTTACGGATTCCGCGACGATAGCGATGTTCGCATCAGGATTATTGAAGAGGATTTTAACCCGCCTAGCCACACAAAAATCGAAGTCGTTACTCATTATAATAGTTTTGAGGCTACTGTAGCAGGGGTGGGCACACCCCATCTAAGTGCGATAGCTGCCGGTATTGCAGTGGGGTTGAATTTGAATATTCCTCAGGAAGACATTATTAAGGGAATTAAAACCTACAGGCCGGTGGTGGGACGTTTGAATATATTAGCCGGTATCAAAAAAGACTGTGATTATTGATGACAGCTATAATGCATCTCCAAACTCCGTTAAGGAAGCACTGGCTGTAATAGAGCGCACCCCTCAGCAAAAAAAAGTAGTGATTTTAGGAGATATGTTAGAACTCGGCGCTTTGAGCGAGGAAGCTCATAAGGAAATAGGCCGTTTGGTTGCAAAAATAAGTCCTTGGCAGCTAGTGGCGGTAGGTAATTTAGCACAAGGCATAATTGCAGGTGCGGTAGAGGCTGGGTATTCTCAGGAAAAGATCAGCTGGTATGAAAATAGTGATTTAGCCAAAGAAGCTGTACGTAACAATATCGAACCGGAATCGGTAATTTTAATAAAGGGCTCGCAGGGTGCTCGCATGGAAAAAATCACTAAAGAATTGTTGCAAGATCCTATGAGCGCCAGTAATGTGCTGCCACGCCAGTACGGGAAGTGGCTAGAGTAAAGTATGGAACTTACAAAAAACAAAATGCGCGTCGGGATTTTTTACGGAGGACCCTCAAAGGAGCACGAAGTTTCGGTGATATCTGCTAGTGAGGTTTACAAGCATATAGACAGGAATAAGTACGACGTCTATCAGTTCGAAGTTTCTAAATCCGGACAGTGGCCGGAAGGCGTGTCACCGGAGAACATTAAATCCAAAATTGATTTTGCTTTGATCATTATGCACGGTGCATACGGCGAAGACGGTACCATCCAAGAAATTTTTGAGAGAATCGATTTGCCATTTTCTGGCAGTGGCAGCAAGGCTAGCAGGCTCGCCATGGATAAATTTTTAACGCAAACCAAAGTCCAAACTCTGGGAGTTGCCATGCCGAGGACTTGGATTATAGGCAAGGGTGAAATAGATTTGAATAATCTCCCGGATAAGTTAATCATCAAACCAAATGATAGTGGTTCAACAGAAGGTTTGCAGTTGCTGGACAAAGATCATTTGTTGCAAAATTGGAAACAAATTCAACAGGATTATGATGGCTGTTTGCTGCAGGAAAGAATTTTCGGCAGAGAATTAACGGTGCCGGTACTTGGCCAAGAGGTTTTGCCCGCCATAGAAATTCTTAGTGAAAACGAAGTCTATGATTATGATGCCAAATATACACCAGGAAAATCCAGCCATCTTGTAGACCCAGAATTGCCTGACGATATTGCAAAAGCGTTACGAGATTATACTTTAGCCATTCATAATTTGCTTGGGTGCAAGGCTATGTCCCGTTCCGATTATTTGCTTGACGGGGATGGGTTATATTATCTAGAGACTAATACTATTCCTGGACTCACTTCGACATCACTATTGCCAGAATCAACAGCGCACGCTGGTATAAATTTTCCGCGGCTGATAGATAAAATCATTGAACTTTCCTCTTAAATGTTTTTTAGCAAAAAGAAAAAACCAAAATTAGATGCCAAAGTGCGTTTTCAGCATAAACAGTTTACCGGCAAGCTGCAGTCCGCCCGAACTTACAAACGCACGGCTAACGCGGTCCCGGAAAGCAAGCTACAAAAAAGGCTCACTAAAGTGGGGCTTGGTTCCAAATGGACTCAAATTGGTGTGGGGTTTATAATTTTAACTGTTTTGTATATTGTGTATTTCCCGAACGCTTTAACTTTGCAGAATATTAAAATTAGCGGGTTGTCCGAATCTCAAGCCCGCGATCTCGAACTAGAGATCCGCAATCAGATTGCCGAATCTAATATTTTTACGGCTCAAAGAAACATGTTATTTTTCCGTCCGAATTTAGTTAACGCCGCAGCTTTAAAAGTTTCTAGCGTGAACACTATTGGCAGGGTGAAAAAGAATTTTAAGAGGAGTACTTTGGAGGTGTTTGCCGAGAGTAAATATGAAAAATATTTAGTGGCGACCCATGATAAAGTTTTTGACGTATACAATGATGGCTCGGTCAAAACCGAATCCGGCGTAAAGCGCACGGAGTGGCAAGGAGTAGAAAATCCTAATATGCTTAAGGTTCAATTTGACTTGCCAGTAAACCTTTCCTCTAATCAACAAGTGTTCGAAACGTCCTTGCGCGACTTCATGAACAAGCTCAACGACCAATTGGTAAGCTTAGATAACCTCAAGATTGCTTTTTATGGTTTTAAGGAAGAACTGGAAGAAGTGGTTGAGGTCGAGCAGCAAGATGGTGGAGTAGAAGATTCCGATCAGTCTGGCGAAGAGAGAATTCCTCAAGAGGGCGTGGCTGAAGATAATGAGACTGCCGTTCCAAAAACCGAAGCTGCTGTTTCGACAACCGCAGATCCAAAGCAAGAGGAAAAACCAGCAGAATTAAAACTCCCCTTTAATAGTTCCGAGGTTCATGTGTTTTTCTATAAAGGCACAGACCGCCGCCGTACTTTTAGGGTGATATTTGATGCCACCCGTGACGTAAGCAAGCCGGTCGAGGACTTTAAGCTGCTATTATCCCAAACAGCTCCAGAACGCTTCGAACAGCTTTATTACATAGATATGCGTATCGAGAATAAGGCGTATTTGTGCCTGTTAAATGCACCTTGCAGGAGATAAGATTGTGTTCATTGGTTGACAATACCGAAGCATTCTGAAATAATTTTCCATAATAGCATTTAAGGAGGTAGTTATGTTTGGAGGCAATTCAGAAAAGAAGAGGTCGGAATTATTAGAGTCGAAATTGATCCGTACGTTTTTAAGCGTCGGGTCCTCACAATATTTAGAGTATAGATGGGGGCTCATTATGGTTCAGGGTAAGTATAATCTCTGGGATAGAGCACTGACCTCTATGCTGATCTTAGTGGGTATTTTCGGGGTAGTATGCTCTGGGCTTGGTGTGAACATGTTGGCTTTTTTTGGATCTATAATTTGGGTAGTGCTTGCTTTAACTTATTGGGTGTGGTTAAAGGGGGATGACCCCTATAAACGAAAACAATTCTTGAGCGCACAAAAAATGGTAACAGCCCCTGTAACAGAACAGTTATACAGGTCTCTAAAGGAGCATTACTCGGTATGGAAAGTAGTTGATACTGCTTTTAAGTACCGCGTAGCCATGTTCACAGAAGACGAAAACTCAAATTTTTTCGACTTGATAGATAAGGCTTGTGATGTTCTGCAGGCAAACCATGATATCTTAGAGGAGAAAGTTAAGTTGTATGATAAGCTGGTTGACACGCCAAAAAATATTTTTGATCAGCTGGAGGACGTTATAATCAGTAACATGGCGATGACCAGCGATTTAAAAGATAGATTCGAAGAAGACCTGGCTCAGGCAGCTAATCGTATGAAAACAGACCTCTCTACGGAGGAGTTTAGAGAAATTTTGGATATACGCAAGTTATTGAGTAACAATCTGCCAATGGTTCCTGTAAAATAAACCGTTCAAAGCTTGAACGGTTTTTTATTTTAGGCTGGTTATGATTTAGTTCGCTAAGTTATTTAGTTGACCTTGTATTCCGTAACCACGACCCAAGTCCCGACATATGGCCTAACTTCGGCAAAGCCATGTTCGTCGATTTGAGTCCAGTTTGCAGGCACGGTCGGTTTGCTGCCGCCGAAGCCGTTGGTCCAGATCATCCAGACAGTGTTGCCTTGCTGTGCGCCTTCGGCAAAATTTAGCACCAAGTCTTCATTAGTTAAAATGGCGGTGCCGGCAAAATGCGGCAAGTCTTCCACCTGTTGGTTATTGGTGTATAGCAGCGGACGAATGCCTGTTTTATTGTAATACTTGTAGTTGAAGTATTCAAAGCTGCTGGCAGAGAAAATTTTATGGTCTGGCTGAGCATTGGCATTAATAACTGCGGCCATGGCGGCCATGCCTGGTTTTTTATCTACGTCTAAATTGTGCCAGTAACGCCAAATGCTGAATAAGTTCAAAATCAAAAATACGACTAAGAAAATTTGCTTTAGACCTCGAATTTTAAGCTGTTGCATCCATAAAGCTAGCGCCATTAGCAAGAACGAAGAGGAAAAGAGGAAATATCTGACCAAATACACTGATGAATCCTGACCCTGCAGTTTAGATAAAATAGCGAATAATAGGCTGCCGGCGAAAGGAGCGAAAAATAATCCTAGAATAAGCCATTTTTCGGGCTGTTGGAAACTGCGAATCACTTTCCAGAGCGCTATCAGAACAAATATAGTTACCAGTGCAATGATTAGTTTGCTCGTTCCGTCTATGCGCAGCATTAAATCATAAATCGTGGTGGGAATGCTCCATTGGTCCATTGGGGGAATCCAATATCCTGCCCCCACCTGTTTATATTGAAACAAAAATATTTTCAGCCACGGCAGGAACAAAATTCCGATACCGATACCGCTGAGAATTAACCATATATAACGCGATAGCTTCCAGCGAAAAGTTTTCCACAAGTAGAACAAGCCAAATAGGCCTAAAGCTGCCACTGAGAACAGTAAGTAGTAGTGAGTATAAGTTAAGATAGAAGCCCCTATGGTAAAAGCTAAGTAGCTGCCTAACATGCGTTTGTGACTTGGACGAGGAACGTGTCCGGTTGGATTGTAATAATTCTTGGTGTGCTGTAACGCTATTACGAGGAAGTAAGCTGTGAGGACCACGAAAAATGCACCCATGGTATACATGCGTGCCTCTGTAACGTACTGAATTTGAAACGGGTTTAATGCAACTAAGCCAGCAGCAATTAAAGCGGTGCTGTTGTTTGCAAAAATTTTCTTAACCAACAGATAGGTAGCAACTATTGTGCCTACTCCGAATAATACCGACATCCCACGCAAGCTCCACAAGGAGTTGCCAAATATATAAGACCAAATACGTAAAAAGTAATAATACATCGGAGGATGAACATCTAAGCCGATGCGGTAGGTCATTTCCCCCCAGGAATATTTGATGAGCAAAGCAGAGAATGCCTCGTCATGCCAGAGAGAAATAGCTGTTAGCTTGTATAAGCGCAACAGCAAACCCGCTGCTGTGATAGACAACAGTATCCAGTGCTTATTGAGAAAGTTTTTAATTGCGTGAATCATCAAGTTATTTTATAACGTACAAAGCCATTACAGTCTGCCCGAATTTATTGCGGATCTCTTGGCTTAGTGCCGCATTAGGGTGATACTGCTTGAACTTTTTGATATCAAAGATACTCGACTGGGTGAAGATGATTTTATCACCTGGCTTTAAGCCGGTTAATTCCCAGGAATTTTCTGGGTCTACCTGTTTGTATGGCTGACCGTAATCCGATGTTAAGTAATCTGTGGTCTGTACTGAGAATTTATCTAAAATCAAATAGGTGTCGTCTTTGCTGCCATATGACTTGAGGTATTCGGAAACCGGCGTTAAGTCACTGCGGAAAGCGTAGAAGTTTTCCGGACTGTTGTACGCTTTCACAAAATAGTGAATATAAGTTTGAGATACTAGTGCAAGTACAAAAGCTGCATACATCACTCCGACGGCACTTAAGATCAATTTTTGCTTCCAGGCGGAGATTTGCATCATGTAAGGATGGCCAATAGCTTCGGCACGTTCCTTAACCGCCCAGATTCCCAGCGCTGCCATAATAAAGACCGGCGGAATTGTGCCGATGGCGCGCAAGCCATGAGGAATACCTTCGGCGGTGGTAACGACAGGGATAAGCATGGACCAGAACCATCCGGCCAACAAAAAGTACATCCAATCTTTCTTATGCTTGCCTGGCATAAAGGTATAGCGGGCTGCGCGGAGGGTTGCCATAATTAAGCCGATGAGGAAGAAAGGCGAGATTATAATAGAGAGGAATGGCTCTCCAGAAATGTTATGGCGCCAGTTTAGATCACCGTCGGCGAAGTATGCCTTCAAGCTTAAGGCTGTAACCTGACCTAGTGTGCCGATTAAATCGCCTTGATTGAGTTCGGGGTTAAAGATGGAGACTTGCCCGCTGCGCCCTACAAAAGAGCCTGGGTGGGTATAAAAATAGTGGGCGAGCGGAGCGATCACGGCTGCGAACACGACAGCAGCCAGCACCGCCGGAACAAAAAACTTCTTGATCTGAGCAAATCGATTAGAGAACGCAGAAGCAGCTTGGTTGAGTGGTGCCTTTCCTTTAAACCGAATTCCGTTCCATAGGTCCAATAGCATAGGCCATAGGACCACGATAGCCACGACTGGCACGAAAATTCGATATGCAATATAGGTGTAAAAGCCTAGCGCTAAGGAAGCCCCGGTTGCGGCCGCCAGCCAGTAGCGCTTAGCGCGCGACCTTGCCTGATACGTAGCAACCAAGAAGAATAAAGTTAAAGTGGTAAATAGGGGAATGAGGTTGGCACGGAAAGCCGTGCGGGACAGCACAACATGCCATGATGATGCTGCCATAATAAAGGCCGCAAGCAAAGCTATCCATGTAGCGCGCTCTTCGTTAGTCCGGCGAGTAAATTCGTCATCATCGTCATTCCCGGAAAGAAGTAGTAAGCGGCGTGTTAGATAGAATGTAAAAATTGTCGCCAGTACCCCGACTAATGCAGAAATTATATGATGTTGCCATGGGCCTTTGTCGAAAACTTCTACACTACCCCATAGCATATAGAAGAATAATGCTTCACGGCCATTGCCCCGTTCGTAGAAAGGCTGAAGCTGGCCATTTTCCATCATATTAATGTCCAGGCCATTGGCAGCTTCATCAGGAAAAAGCCCGCCGGGCATTTGCCCGATCAGGTAGAAGCGGAAAAATATTGCTACAATGATTACCGCGAAAAAAAGATACTTTTGTTTTGATGTCATATCTGGTGGTTACTACCTGCAGAGTTTGTTATAATGACTCCAGATTATGAGTGATTTAACCCATCCTAGCAGTCAAAATATGCATGCCGAGAACCAGTTTGCCAAGGTCGCAACATTAATGTGGGTCTTGGCAGTGATTGTATTTATTTTATCATTGGTTGTAATAATTATCAAAGTTTTTAGCTCTTCAGAAGTTTCGGCTCTCCGTTATAATATTATTGTCGGTGTAACCGAAATCGGCAGCCGCTATCAATTATTTCAGCTGCCTTTGGCGGGTTTTTTGATTGGCGTTGTAAATTTTGCATTAGTGAAGCTGAATAAATCCAGCCAGCAGATCCTTCCTTTGCTTGCTGCACTGGTAACCTTATCATTAAATATTATCTTGCTGCTCGCTGCAGTGCTGTTGTTCCAAGTAAATTAATTTATGAGTGCACCTGTTTTTAGAAAGCGTACGCGAGTAGACCGATTGTGGGAAATTATCCCGGGACTGTCTTTTTGGACTGTCTTTTTTGGCGCAATCCTCCTTTCTTTTTACCGACCAGTCTGGGCAGCGATTTTTATTGTGTGCTTTGACTTATACTGGGTCCTCAAGGCCTGTAATGTTGCTGTTCACCTCATTGCCAGCTACCGTCGGTTTAGAGTTTACGTAACCTTGAATTGGATGGAGTTTGTGGAACTGTTACCCGAAAAGGAAAAGTTAATCACTCTATATAAAGAGCGCCTGCCTAAGACTACTCGCTCACTGGAGCGCAAATTTTACCGCAAACAGATCAAATATTTGAGCAATATGAAGCCCAACGGTGTTATTAACCGTCCGTATAGGGATTTTTACCATGTAATTGTGGTGCCTTTTGTAGACGAAGGGATTATGGTTCTTCGTTCCACTTTTGAAGCTTTGGCAGAAGTTGAATATCCTAAAGATAGAATGATGATTGTTCTTGCTTCCGAAGAGCGCGCCGGCGATGCGGCCCAGCAGACAGCAAAGGCAGTGGAAAAAGAGTTTGGTTCCTTATTTGCCAAAATGTTTATTACTGTTCACCCCGACGGTCTACCAGGGGAGATCAAGGGTAAGAGCGCTAATGCCAGCTATGCAGTTTCTTCGTTGCTGCCCGAGTTCGAAAAAATGGGCATCAAGCAGGATGAAATTTTAGTTTCCAACTTCGACAGCGACACTATCGTGCATCCGCAATATTTTACCCGCGTGATGTATGAATTTTTAACCAACGAAAAACCATATCGACGCAGCTATCAGCCGATTTCGGTATACAATAATAACATTTGGGATAGCCCGGCATTTATTCGCGTAGTGTCGGTGTCTAATTCGTTTTGGCAATTTACAGAAAGCTCTCGTCCGGATCGTCTCCGCACTTTTTCTTCCCATTCCATGACGCTGCAAACTTTAATCGATGTCGGTTTCTGGAAGAAAGACATTATCAATGAAGACGGCTATATCTTTTGGCAATGCTACATGCATTACAAAGGCGATTACGAAGTGGTGCCGTTGTTTATTCCGATTTCGTTAGATACGTGTTTGGCGGATACTTTTTGGCAGACCTTAAAGAACCAGTATAAGCAGAAGAAACGCTGGGCTTATAACGTGGAATATTACCCGCATCTCATTCCGGCCATGCTAAAGCTTAAGGCTCCACTATGGGATAAGACAAAGAAATTGTTCCAGTATGTGGAGGGGAACTTTAACTGGGCGACAGCGAGCCTGCTTATTACTACTTTAGGCTGGCTTCCACTAATCATCGGCGGTCCGGAGTTTAAGCAGACGGTTATTGCTTATAACCTGCCTACGGCTACCCGCACTTTAATGACGATTGCTACAGGGTTTTTGATTTTTAGCGTGTATATTAATTTAATCTTATTGCCGCCACGCCCTAAGAAGTACGGCTGGACCAAGAGCGTAATGATGTATTTGCAGTGGTTTCTAGTGCCGATTACGTCGGTGGTATTTGGCAGTTTGCCGGCAATTGAGGCGCAAACTCGCCTGATGCTAGGCAGGTATTTGGAATTTTGGGTTACGCCTAAGGCCCGCAAAGGCGAAGTGACAGGAAGAGATATGCAAGAAATGAAAGGCGCAAAGTAATGTGGTACTTGTTATTTTTCGGCATAGCTGCTGCGCTGGCAATGGGCATCACTCCGTTAGTGCGCAGCTTTGCAACCAAATTTGGCTATATGGACATACCTCGCCCTCCGCGAAATCTTCATTCCAAGCCTGTTGCTAAACTAGGCGGCGCTGCAATTTATCTAGCGGTCGCGATTTCTATCGGAATCTTTTGGCTCACCGGCCATATTGATTTTAATATTGTGCCGCAAAAATTTATTTGGGCAATAATGCTAGGCGGATTGGTTTTAGTTATCAGCGGATTGTTGGATGACAAGCTGGATCTGCCGGCAAAATATTTATGGCCGTTCCCCGCCGCCGCCGCACTGATTGTAGTGTTTTCCGGCATTGGCATTGGCATAAAATTTTTGTCTAACCCGTTTGGCGATCCGATTGATCTAAATTTTATGATCGGAATGATTCCTGCTTCCGGCATATTCATTTTTATTTGGCTAATGGGCATGATGTTTACCACTAAGTTCCTGGACGGCTTAGACGGGCTTGTGGCCGGAATTGGCCTGATCGCCAGCTTAACTTTATTTGCTTTGTCTTTGACCGAAAGAGTGAATCAGCCGATCACAGCGACATTGGCAATTATTCTAGTAGGGGCTTTGGCCGGCTATTTAATTTATGCTTCCAATCCGGCCTCAATATTCTTAGGCGAGGGGGGCAGTACCATTGTTGGTTTTTTCCTGGGAGTCTTTTCGGTAATATTGGGCGGGAAAATTGCAACGGCATTATTGGTGATGGGGATTCCTATTTTAGATGTGGCGTGGGTCATTACCCAGCGATTATGGTATAGAAAAAGCCCGTTCATAGGGGATAGGCTTCATCTCCATTTTAAGCTTTTAGATTTAGGATTCACTCAGAGGCAAACAGCTTTGGTTTTGTATGCTATCTCTGCCGTATTTGGATTCACGGCAGTATTTTTGCAGAGCCGTGGCAAGCTGGTAGCGCTGGGCGTGCTGTTCGTTTTAATGGCCGCGCTCATTCTTGGCGTGATCTTTGCGTACCGCCGCAAGCAAGCTGCTAATATGCTGGCGCGGTAAGATGTTGACCAAATAAAATCCTATTTGTTATAATTAGAGGTGGATCTATAAAAAGTTAACCCCTTGAAATAGAAACCCTTAGATCGTAATCCAACCCCTAGGAGGCCCCAACTTGTATGCCGCAAGTTCGAATGAAGAAGGTTACGGAAGATAGCGTAGTCAGGCACTATGTGTGCTTAAAAAATCTCTTGCTTTCCAACCAGCAAGATGCAGCAGTCAGGTATTTTTGTGATCAAAATCTGATGGCCAATTGGCGCGATTTGTTCCAGTACGCTGGAACTCAAAAAAACTGCCCAGTCTGCACCTTGATCATCGATATGGTTTACCAATTTGGCAATTTTTCCGAAGAAGAATTCCCTTTAGAAATCACTAAAGCTACCCATGGGATTCAGGTTGATTTTTCCCGGCGGATCAATCACTACCTGAAGTCTGGAAACTTCGAGCAGAAATTAGCTAAGTACCATGAACTCAGCCAGGCTGTCGCCGACGCTGTTTACAGCAAAGGATTTGACTTCGTCAACCTAAAACCCCGTCACTTTCAAACCGCATAACCCCTTTACCTCAACCTTTGTGTTGACAAAAAACCCCGGATTCGCTAGAATTACGGGGTATTAATTTTATTACTTTATGTCATTTGCAGTTATTGCCACCGGCGGAAAACAGTATTTAGTTGCCAAAGGTGAAAAAATTCAGATCGAAAAACTAGAAGGTGAAGCTGGTGACCAGGTAATCTTTGATCAAGTCCTCGCTACCGTTACCGATAAAGATTATGCCATTGGCAAACCGACTTTATCCGGCCAGACTGTAGAAGGCAAGATTATCAAGCAGGGCCGCGGTGCCAAGATTCATGTCTTAAAGTATAAGCCAAAGAGCAAGTACCGTCGCAAGATCGGTCATCGCCAGGCTTTTACAGAAGTCGAAATCACTAAGATCTAAACTAAACCACCCGAACGGGTGGTTTTTTGTTTTTATAGAGTTATTTATCAGCCGGCTGCCAGCCTTCGTCTTTGATTCTTCTTTGGTACTCTTCGTAGTCTTCCAAGTAATCGCTGCGGTCGGCGTTGTATTTGGTAGAAGATAAGGCAAGAAAAGTTGCATCCTCGGAAAAATCTTTAAAGCCATGCCACACATAGTTGCCCACGTAGATAGCTTGACCTTGAGCCATGGGGAACTCCTCGAGTCCGTAGCCTCGATCAATGATAGCTGTACAAGAACCTTTGGCCATCACGAATAATTCTTTTTCTATGAAGTGACAGTGCTGGCCGGTGTTACCTTTAAGATCTGTTAAATAATAGACCCGCTTTATGTCGTAGTCGACATAGGTGGCCGCATCAATTTCGTACAGCTCGTACATGTTGTCTCGGCCTTTAACGTGCTTGATGTCTAATTGCTTAAATTCGAGTTTCATAAAATTCATTTAATTTATTTCATTATAGCAAAAATGAGATGCTGTTTTAATCGAATTTTAGGTATTTATTATGCTGAATTTACGCAAATATGCAAAACATTTTAGCTTTGACTTTAGAGGTTGTTTTGATAGAATTACAGGTAGAGTAACACTGTAAAATCTTAAGAAATTAAAAAGTTTTATGAAAGTTTTAGTCACCGGCGGAGCCGGATTTATTGGTAGCAACTTTGTTCGCTATTGGTTGAAGAATCACCCAAATGACACGGTGGTAAATTTTGATGCGCTTACTTACGCGGGCAATTTAGAAAGCCTGCATGACTTAACAGTTAACCCGGAATACAAAGATCGCTACAAATTTATTCATGGTGATATTACAGATGCAGCCGCTGTTCGCGAAGCAATGAAAGGTGTAGATGTAGTGGCACACTTTGCAGCTAACTCTCATGTGGATCGCAGTATTGTTGAACCTGGAAATTTTGTTAACACTAACGTAATCGGAACCCAAGTTCTTTTGGAAGAAGCGAAGAACGCTGGTGTCTGGCGCTTTCACCATGTCTCAACTGATGAAGTTTACGGAACTTTAACTGTCGAAGGCGACGAATTATTTACAGAAGAGACCAAGTACGCTCC